>LNEW01000209.1 GCA_001464375.1 Rhodospirillales bacterium Ga0074136
CTGCCGTGCCCGGCCGATCAGCCCCGGGCGGCCGGGACGGGCGCCGGCGGCGGGGCGGCCTGGACCGGCGGCGGCGGCGGCTGCTGCTGGGCGCAGGCGGCGACGAACAGCACCGGGGCCAGCAGGGCCAGCAGCGCCGAACGACGGAAAGCACCGTGGCGAGCCACCTTATGGAAAACGGCGAACATCTGTATCCCCTTTATCGAATGGCGCTTGGACAGCAGAGAATTGAATGGCAATTCTCCCGATAGAGTCAAATGTCCCATCGCGCGGGGTTCGCGAAAAGGCAGGAGCAGACGTGGTGTCGAGACCAGAATTCGAGGTCGGGCACGCGCGCCGGGCGGAAGCGACACGCGACGACGCCCACCCGACGCGGCGCGCGGTGCTGGCGCGCGGCGCCGTGGCGGTCTGCGTAATCGGAGGCCTGGGCGCCTGTGGTGCGCGCCCCGCGCCGGTCGTGACGCCGGTTGCGAGGCGCACGATAGAAACCCCGATCGCCAGGATGCTCGCGGACGGGTCGGACCTGGTGGTCGGCGGCGAGACGCTGGATGGCGCGGCGCTGCGGCAGTTCTACGCGCTGCGCCAGTTCCAGCCGGTCTGGTCCACGCGCCAGGCGAAGGCGGATGACCTGGCAGCCCTGGTGCTGCGGGCCGGCGACCATGGCCTGGACCCCGACATGTTCCGTGCCGGCCTGCTGCGCCGGCGCGAGGGCATGCAGCCACTGCACCGCGAGCTGCTGCTGACGGACGCCGTGCTGGCCTATGCGGGCGCGCTGGCGCATGGCGCCGTGCCGGCCGACAAGCGAACCAACGCCGAGGCGATGGCCCCCGCGCCGGTCGACCTGGCCGCGGTGCTGGATGAGGCCATCGACGGTGCCGACCCGGCCGGCGTGATCGAGGCGCTGGCGCCGCAGACGCCGACGTATCTGGGGCTGCGCCTGGCCATGCGCGGCGGCGCCTGGCGCATGGCGCGCCTGCCGCGCCAGCGTTCTGCCGCGGTGGCCGCGGTGGCTGCCGCACAGCGCCAGCGCAGCATCGAGGCGAACCTGGAACGCGAGCGTTGGCTGCCGCGGGACCTGCCGGCGGACCGCGTCTGGGTGAACGTGCCCGACCAGCAGCTGGTGCTGTATCGCGACCATCGGCCGGCCTTCACCACGTCGGTCGTCGTCGGCGACAATGCCGAGCGCAACCAGACCCCTGAATTCCACACGCTGATCGAGGCGAGTTTCTTCAATCCGCCCTGGGTGATCCCGCGCGACATCGTCACGGCCGAGATCCTGCCCCGGTTGGTGCGCGAGCCGGACTACCTCGCGCGCAACAACATGGTCATGCGCGCGAATGGCGAGGTCGAGCAATCGGCCGGGCCGGAGGCTGGGCTGGGCTTCGTATTGTTCGACATGCCGAACCGGTTCGACGTGTACCTGCACGACACGCCGGACCGGTTCGTGTTCAGCCGCAGCAACCGCCGCATGAGCCGTGGGTGCATCCGTGTGCAGAACCCGCGCGAACTGGCCGCGTTGCTGATGGAACAGCCGATCGAGGAGATCGACCGGATGATCGCCACCGGCAGCACGACCCGTGCCAGGCTGCCGGCGCCGATGCCGGTCTTCCTGACCTACCGGACCGCGTTCGTGGACACCGAGGGCGCGATGCAGTTTCGCGCGGATTTCTACGAGCGCGATGCTTCGGTCTGGCGGCGGTTGCGCAAGCAGCCGGTGGCGTAGGGCCGCGCCGGAGGGGCGGGCATCGGCACCTCCCCGCTGTTCCCCGCCCAGGATCCAGCGGCGTTGGCCCCGATGGCGCATCGGTCGCGCTGGCTGGATGGATGATCGGCGGCCCGCCGGCGCCGGCGGGCTGCGGACGTCGGCCTCGCACCGACGCCGTGCGGGGTTTTGCAATCCGCCGCGCAGGCATCGGGCTGCCGCCCAGGGTCGGGGCCGGTGCCTGGCTGCGCGGCGCGTTGTCTTCGCGTCAGGCGAGATCGACGAGGCTGGCCGAGTGCCCGCACGCCGCCAGGAAGCGCAGCAGGTCGGCCGGCGCGATGCCCGTGCTCGCCGCATTGGTCAGCGGATGCACCCAGATGCGTTCGAAGCCCTCGGCCAGGTCAGCGCACCGCGCCGGGCGCGGCATTCACCAGACCGAAAGGCGTGACCGAACCCGGCGGCACGCCGAGCACCGCCAGCAATTCCTCCGCGCTTGCCATCGTCACCTTGCCGGCATCGGCCAGGCGCGCGAGGGCGTTGACCGAGACCTGGCGGTCTTCCGCGAGCGTGGCCAGCAGGAAGGGGCCGGCGCCCTTCACCGGCTTGAGGAACAGGTTCTTCGTGTGGCCGCCGGGCAGGTCGCCGCGCAGCGCCCGGCTTTCCGCAACGGTGAACACCGGCGGGTGGTGGCGCGTCTGCGCGGCGATGCCGGCGGCGTCGAGGCGGGCGAGAAGGCCCTCGGGCGTTTCCGGCATTCAGTCCAGACGGATGTTGTTGGCCCGCACCACGCCGGCCCAGACCTCGATCTCGGCATCGAGCCAGCGGCGGAAGCTGTCGGGGCCTTCGGCCTTGTTGACGGCGCCGAGCGCGGTGATCCGCGCGGCTGTGGCGGGCACGGCCATGGCGGCACGCAGGTCGTTGGACAGGCGGGTCACCATGGCGGGCGGCGTGCCGCCCTGCGCCAGCACGCCCTGCCAGGTGCCGGATTGGGCGGCGGGCCAGCCGAGCTCGGCAAAGGTCGGAACATCGGGGAAGTCGGGCAGGCGGGCGGGACCGGTCACGGCGATCGGGCGCAGCGTGCCCTGCTTGCAGAAGGGGGCGGTGGCGGTGGCGCCGTTGATGATCATCTGCGCTTCGCCGGCCGCCACGGCGGTGAGTGCCGCCGCGCCGCCGCGATAAGGCACCTGGGTCAGGTCGGCGCCCCAGTGCTGCGCGACCAGCAGGCCCGTCAGGTGATTGCCCACGCCGATGCCGGCATGGCCGATATTCACACGCTGCGGATTGGCCTTCGCGTAGGCCACGAGTTCCGCCGGGTTGCGCGCCGGCACCGAGGGGTGCACCGCGAGGATATAGGGGGCGTAGATCAGCATGGTGACCGGTGCCAGGTCCCGCTTCAGATCGAAGGGCAGGCGGGTGTAGAGCGACGGCGCGGTGGCCAGCGTCGAGACGTCGATCACCAGAAGGGTGTGGCCGTCGGGCGGCGACTTGGCGACCAGGTCGGCGCCGATGTTGCCGCCGGCGCCGGTGCGGTTTTCCACCACCACGTTCTGGCCGAAAGCGCGGGTCAGGTCCGGCGCGAGGATGCGTGCGAGGATGTCGGAGGTGCCGCCGGGGGCGAAGGGGACGACGAAGCGGACCGGGCGGTCGAGCGGCTGCCCGACGGCGCGCAGGGCGGGCAGGGCGAGGACGCCGGCAGCAAGGCCGAGCGCGGTGCGGCGATTCATGGCGTGTTCCTCTCGGCGGCGTGCCGTTCGCGCCAGGATCGCGCTGTCCGGCCATCACTGTCGAGGGGGCATGGATGCGCTGTCGCGGGTGGGTTGCATTCTCCCGCGCACCATGGCATTAGCCCGGCCCGCTCGGAGCGCGGGCGTAGCTCAGGGGTAGAGCACGACCTTGCCAAGGTCGGGGTCGAGGGTTCGAATCCCTTCGCCCGCTCCAGTCGGTTTCCCAACCTCACATCTCCCTTCCCCCGGTAGCGTCGTGAACCGCAGGTTCCCTGGGGTTTTGCCGCGACGGCTTGAGGGTTGGAGAACGCAACGACCCCGGAAATCGCTCTCCG
>LNEW01000210.1 GCA_001464375.1 Rhodospirillales bacterium Ga0074136
CGCCGCCCAAGCCGTTCGCGAGTTCCGTTGTCATCGCCGCCATCCCCGCCCGTGTCGTAGCGGCGGCGAGGATGACGGTGCCGGCTTAAGCGGCGGTGAAGCGGCGTGCGATCGCGCGTCGTGCGTGGTGCTGGCGTGCGGCGGGGCGGGCCGTCAGCCCCGCCGCGTGCGTGGTGCTTGCGTGCGGCGACTGGGCTTTCAGCCCCGCCGCGTGCGTGGTGCTGGCGTGCGGCGACGGGGCTTTCAGCCCCGCCGCGTACGTTGTGCCGGCGTGCGGCGACTGGGCTTTCAGCCCCGCCGCACGACGTAATCCGCGGCCTGCATCGCCGCGATGATGGCGTCGCCCTGGGCGGCGTCGCGCACTTCGACCATCAGGTGCAGTTCGGTGCTCTGCACGGTCGGCGCGCCGAACAACTGCTGGTGCTTCACCTCGATCACATTGCCGCCGAGGTCGGAGATGCGCTTCGCGATATCCGCCAGCACGCCCGGCCGGTCGGGAATGTCGAAATGCAGGCGCATGATGCGCCCGTCCCGCAGCAACTGCCGCAGCAACACATTCGACAGCGCGCGGGCGTCGATGTTGCCGCCGCAGACGGTCACGCCCACCACGCGGCCGCGGAACCGCTCCGGATAGGTGAGCACGGCCGCCAGGCCCGCCGCACCCGCGCCCTCGGCCACCATCTTGGCCCCCTCGGCCAGCAGCGCCACCGCCTGTTCGACCGCGCGTTCGGGCACCAGCAGCACCTCGGTGCGGCAGCGCCGCAGGATGGACAGCGGCAATTCGCCGACATCGCGCACCGCGATGCCCTCGGCGATGGTCGGGCCGCCGACCGAGACGGGCTGGCCCGCGAGGCGCTGCGCCATGGCGGGATAGCCCTCGACCTCGACGCCGAACACCGGCATGTCGGGGCGCAGTTCCGCCGCCACGCTGGCAATGCCCGCGCACAACCCACCGCCGCCGACCGGAATGACAAGCGTGTCGATCTGCGGCGCATCCTCCAGCATTTCCAGCGCCATGGTGCCCTGGCCGGCGATCACGCCCGGGTCGTCATAGGGATGCACGAAGACCAGGCCTTCGCGCAGCGCCAGGTCGTGGGCATGCGCCGCCGCCTCGGCCAGCGTCTCGCCATGGAGCACCACGCGCGCGCCCCAGGATTCCGTGCGCACCACCTTGGTGGCGGGGGTGAAGCGCGGCATCACGATGGTGGCGGCCACGCCCGCGAGCTGCGCGTGGCGCGCCACCGCCTGGGCGTGGTTGCCGGCCGACATGGCGATCACGCCGGCTTGCTTCTCCCGCGGCGTCAGCAGCGCCAGGCGGTTGGCGGCGCCGCGTTCCTTGAAGGCGCCGGTCGCCTGCAGGTTGTCGAGCTTGAGCAGCACGCGCGTGCCGGCCGCGCGGCTGACCGCCGGGTTCTCGATGGTCGGCGTGCGGATGATGGCGCCGCGGATGCGCTCGGCCGCGGCGCGGATATCGGCCAGCGTGACCACCGGCGCGACGGGGGCCTCTGCGGTGCGGAGCGCGGTGACGGGCGACATGGCGATCCTTTGGGTGAAAAGACGAAGGGCGCGTCCGGTTCCCCGGCGCGCCCTGGCCGTCCGGCAATGCGCCGACGGTCAGGCAAAACTGACGGCGGTAATCTCGACCGACCGCGCACCACCCGGCGCGGGCACCTCGACCGTGTCACCGACTGTCTTGCCCATCAGCGCCTTGGCCAGCGGAGAGGTGACCGAGATCGACCCGTTCTTCATGTCGGCCTCGTGCTGGCCGACGATGCGGTAGGTCTTCTCGTCCTCGCTCTCCTCGTCGACGATGGTGACGCGGGCGCCGAACAGCACCTTGTCCCCCGACAGGCGCGAGACGTCGATCACCTCCACCGACGGGATCACGCCTTCCAGCTCGAGAATCCGTCCCTCGATGAAGGATTGGCGTTCGCGCGCGGCGTGGTATTCCGCGTTTTCCGACAGGTCGCCATGGGCACGCGCCTCGGCGATCGCGCGGATGATCGCGGGGCGCTCCTCGCCCTTGAGGACCTTCAGCTCCTCCTCGAGGCGCAAGAGGCCCTCGGCGGTCATCGGGAACTTCTGCACGGCGAAACCTTCCCAATAATGCAGTCCCCGCCGGCCCTCGGTCCGGTTCAGCCAGGCCTGGCGGTCGATGGGGGAGAGACAGGATGGGGGCCGCAACGGCCCCCATGCAATCAGAACGACGTAGCAAAATACGCTTGCAGGGGGGCCACATCAAGGGTTCCGGCCTTCAGGGCCGCAATAGCGTGAACCGCGGCCCGGGCGCCGGCCGCCGTGGTGTAGTGCGGAATGCCATGCGTGAGGGCGCTGCGGCGGATGTCGAAGCTGTCGGATACCGACTGCCCGCCGCCTGTGGTGTTGATCACCAGCTGGATGTCGCCGGACTTGATGGCGTCCACGCAGTGTGGGCGGCCTTCCAGCACCTTGTTGATGACCTGGCACTCCACGCCGGCCTCGCGGATGCGGGCCGCGGTGCCGCGGGTGGCGGTGATGCGGAAGCCCATCTCGGCCAGGCGGCGGGCCATGGTCACGGCTGCCGGCTTGTCGGTTTCCTTGACCGAAATGAAGGCGGTGCCGGCTTCGGGCAGCTTCACGCCGGCGCCGAGCTGGGCCTTGAGGAAGGCGCGTTCGAAGGACAGGTCGAGGCCCATCACCTCGCCGGTCGACTTCATCTCCGGCCCCAGGATGACGTCGACGTTCGGGAAGCGGTTGAACGGGAAGACCGCTTCCTTGACGGCCACATGGCGGGAGACGGCGTCGTCATCCAGCTTGAAGGCGGACAGCAACTCGCCCGCCATGACGCGCGCGCCGATCTTGGCCACCGCGACACCCGTCGCCTTGGCCACGAAGGGCACGGTGCGCGAGGCGCGCGGGTTGACTTCCAGGACGAAGATCTCGCCGTCCTTGACCGCATACTGCACGTTCATCAGCCCCTGGACCTTGAGCGCGCGGGCCATGGCCTCCGTCTCGGCCTTGAGTTCCGTCACGATGGCGGGCGGCAGCGTATAGGGCGGCAGCGAACAGGCGGAATCGCCGGAATGGATGCCGGCTTCCTCGATGTGTTCCATCACGCCGGCCACATAGACCTGGCCGGCGGCATCGCAGATGCAGTCGACATCGACCTCGATCGCGTCGGCCAGGTACTGGTCGATCAGGATGGGGTTCTCGCCGGAGACCTTCACCGCTTCCGCGCCGAAGCGGCGGAGCTGTTCGTCGTTGTGGGCGATCTCCATCGCGCGCCCGCCCAGCACGTAGGACGGGCGCACCACCACCGGGTAGCCGATGCGGTTGGCCTCGCGCACCGCTTCATCGAGCGAGCGCGCCGTGCCGTTCTGCGGCTGCTTCAGGCCGAGGCCCTTCAGCAACTGCTGGAAGCGTTCGCGATCCTCGGCGATGTCGATGGCCTCGGCGGAGGTGCCGAGGATCGGGATGCCCGCCTTGTGCAGCGCCTGGGAGAGCTTGAGCGGCGTCTGCCCGCCATACTGGACGATGCAGCCCATCACCTCGCCGCTTTCCTGTTCCTTGCGGATCAGGGCGATCACGTCCTCGGCGGTCAGCGGTTCGAAATACAGCCGGTCGGAGGTGTCGTAGTCGGTGCTGACCGTCTCGGGGTTGCAGTTGACCATGATGGTCTCGTAGCCGGCATCGCGCAGCGCGTAGCAGGCGTGCACGCAGCAATAGTCGAATTCGATCCCCTGGCCGATGCGGTTCGGCCCGCCACCCAGGATGATCACCTTCTGCCGTGCGGTCGGGCGCGATTCGCATTCCGGCGTGCCGAAACCGCCTTCGTAGGTCGAATACATATAGGGGGTGTCGGAGGCGAACTCCGCCGCGCAGGTGTCGATTCGCTTGTAGACGGGCTGCACGCCGAGGCGCGCGCGCTGAGCGAAGATCTCGGTCTCCTTCACGCCGGAGATGGCGGCGAGCCGCTGGTCGGAGAAGCCGAGCGCCTTCAGCTTGCGCATCGCATCCGCGGTCTTCGGCAGGCCCTCCGCCTTCACCGCGCTCTCCGCGGCGACGATCTTCTCGACCTCGCGCAGGAACCACGGGTCGAACTTGCAGGCCTCGTGGATTTCCGCGAGCGAGACGCCGGCGCGCATCGCCTGCGCGGCCATCAGCACGCGGTCTGGGCGCGGGGTCGCGAGCGCGGCGTGGAAGGCCTGCGCGCTGCCATCGCCCGGCACCGGCTGGTCATCGAGGCCCGACAGCCCGGTCTCCAGCCCGCGCAGCCCCTTCTGCAGGGCTTCGGCGAAGGACCGCCCGATCGCCATGGTCTCGCCGACGCTCTTCATGGAGGTGGTCAGCGTCGCCGGCGTGCCGGGGAATTTCTCGAAGGTGAAGCGCGGGATCTTCACCACCACGTAGTCGATGGTCGGCTCGAAGGCGGCCGGCGTGACCATCGTGATGTCGTTCTGCAATTCATCGAGCGTGTAGCCGACCGCCAGCTTCGCCGCGATCTTGGCGATGGGGAATCCGGTGGCCTTGGAGGCCAGCGCCGAACTGCGCGACACGCGCGGATTCATCTCGATGATGACCATGCGGCCATCCGCCGGGTTGATGCCGAACTGCACGTTCGACCCGCCGGTATCCACGCCGATCTCGCGCAGGCAGGCGATGCTCGCATCGCGCATGCGCTGGTATTCCTTGTCGGTCAGCGTCAGGGCCGGCGCGATGGTCACGCTGTCGCCGGTATGCACGCCCATGGCGTCCAAATTCTCGATGGAGCAGATGATGATGCAATTGTCCGCGCGGTCGCGGACCACCTCCATCTCGAATTCCTTCCAGCCGAGGACGCTCTCCTCGATCAGCACCTCGGTGGTCATCGAGGCGGCGAGGCCCGAGGCGACGATCTGGTCGAATTCCTCGCGGTTGTAGGCGATGCCACCGCCGGTGCCGCCCAGCGTGAAGGACGGGCGGATGACGCAGGGCAGGCCCACGATCTTCAGCGCATCCCAGGCTTCCGGCATGGTGTGCGCGACTTCGCTGCGCGGGCTCTCGATGCCGATCTTCGTCATCGCGTTGCGGAACTTCTGGCGGTCCTCGGCCTTGTCGATGACCTCGGCCTTCGCACCGATCAGCTCGCAGCCGTATTTCTCCAGGATGCCGGCCTCGGCCAGCTTCAGGGATGTGTTCAGCGCGGTCTGGCCGCCCATGGTCGGCAGCAGCGCGTCGGGGCGTTCCTTGGCGATGATCTTCTCGACGATCTCGACCGTGATCGGTTCGATGTAGGTGGCATCCGCCAGGCCCGGATCGGTCATGATCGTCGCGGGGTTCGAATTCACCAGGATCACGCGATAGCCCTCGGCGCGCAGCGCCTTGCAGGCCTGGGCGCCGGAATAGTCGAACTCGCAGGCCTGGCCGATGACGATCGGGCCGGCGCCGATGATGAGGATGGACTTGATGTCGGTGCGCTTGGGCATGGGGGCGGTGTCCGGGGGGTCAGCGTGAAGGGGCGGCAGCGGAGGGCCGGCATTCCGGGCGGGGGCGGGCGTCGAGCCGCGCCTCCGGGCCGATATTCGTGCGTGCGCCGGCATCGTCGCAAAGGGTCTGCATCGCGCGCGGCGGGTCCTGCCAGGCGGTGGTGGCGCAGGCGGACAGGACCAGGAGAAGGGGCAGCAGGCGCGCCATGCGTCAGGCCCCCCGCGGGAACAGCAGCAGCACGATGAAGGCGACGACGAGCGCCAGCGCGCCCGCAATGAGCAGGCCCGCCACGGCTTCGTCCACCAGGCTCGGCCGCTGCGCGGTGAACGCCCAGAGCGCGCCGGTGGCGGCCATGACGCCATAGGCGGCGCAGCAGGCGATGGCGGGGCGCAGCGCGCGCGGCCCGGTCGCGAGCCGGGCGGTCAGCCACCAGAACAGTGCCAGCGCCGGCAGCAACAGCACCAACGCGGCGACGGCGCCTTCCGCCAGGGCATCGAGGCCGGCCATCAGCGCGGCGCCTCGGCCCGCTGCTGCCGACGCGCGCTGAGCAGCAGCATCGGCAGGATCAGCAGATGCGGAATGCCCCAGAAGGCGAGCGCCGCCAGCGCCTGGTCGCCGGCCATCAGCGTGGTCCCACCGTGCACGGCGGCGGACAGCCCGAAGGCCGTCAGCGCCGCGCGCATCGGCGGCATCAGCCGACGCAGGCTGTTGGCCAGCAGGAACAGCACCAGGCCCGAATAGGCGAGCGCGAAGATGCCGGCGACGACCTCCATCATGCGCGGCTGTCCGTGGCCAGCTTGACCGCGATCAGCGCCAGTGCGCCGCCGAGGACCCAGCGCTGCGCCGCCATCCAGCCCGGCCTGGTGCCGAGGAAGCGCGCCACCCCCGCCGCGCCATAGACCAGCGCGCCGTCGAAGACGATGGCGACGCCGACCTGCACGGCGCCGAGCACCACGCCCTGGATGAAGACATTGCCGAGCGTGGGGTCGATGAAGGGCGGCAGCACGGCCATGTAGAACAGCGCGACCTTGGGATTCAGCGCGGCGGTGGCGAAGCCGACGGAGAACAGACGCGCGGCCGGTTCCTGCGGCATGGCGCGCGGTGCGAAGACCGGCTGCCCGCCCGGCCGCACGCATTGCCAGGCGAGGAACAGCAGGTAGGCCGCGCCACCGAGGCGCAGCACGTCCCAGGCATAGGGGACGGCGAACAGCGCGGCGGTGAGGCCGGCGGCGGCGCAGAGCATGATGACCAGCGAGCCGACCTGGCAGCCGATGAGCGAGATCATGCCCGCGCCCGTGCCCTGCGCGAGGGCGCGGGAGACGAGGTAGAGCATGTTCGGCCCAGGTGTCGCGGCCAGGCCGAGGGACAGCGCGGCGAAGACCAGGAGGGTTTCGACGGCCGGCATGGTTCAGCCGTGCACCGAGAACCCGCCATCCACCGGAATCGCCACCCCGGTGATGAACGCAGCGGCATCGCTCGCCAGGAACGCCGCCACGCCCTCGAAATCCCCGGGCGTGCCCCAGCGCTTGATCGGCGAACGCCGCAGCACGTCCTCGTTCAGGTTCACCATGTCGGTGCGCGCCTTGCGCGTCAGGTCGGTGTCGATCCAGCCCGGCAGGATCACGTTCACCGTGATCCCATCCGCTGCCCAGGCCACAGCCATCGACTTCGTCATCTGCACCACGCCCCCCTTCGACGCGCCATAGGCCGCGTGGAAGGGCAGGCCGAAGATCGACAGCATCGACCCGTTGTTGATGACGCGCCCGACGCCGCCCTGCTTCAGGAACGGATAGGCCGCCTGCGCCGCGATCATCCCCGACGTCAGGTTGGTGGACAGCACCGTGTGCCAGTCCTCCATGCGCGTGAGTTCCGGCCGGTTGCGGATGTTCGTCCCGGCATTGTTCACCAGGATATCGAGCCGGCCGAGGCGCTCGGCCGTCGTCGCGACCATGGCGCGGATCGACGCCTCGTCCGTCACGTCCACTTCCACGCTGTCGGCGCGCGCGCCGAGCGCGGTCAGTTCCGCCACCGCGGCCGCGTTCTTGGCGGCATTGCGGCCGGCCACCATCACCGCCGCGCCGGCCTTGGCCAGCCCGCGCGCGAAACCCAGCCCGATGCCGCCATTGCCGCCGGTGACCAGCGCCGCGCGCCCCGAAAGATCGAACATCACGCCTTGCTCCCCTCGATCATCGCGACGAAGCGATGGAACAGATGATGGCTGTCGGTCGGGCCCGGGCTCGCCTCCGGATGATACTGCACGGAAAACGCCGGGCGGTCGGTCGCCGCGATCCCCTCGTTCGTGCCGTCGAACAGCGAGACATGCGTGACCTTCGCATTGGCCGGCAGCGTCCTGGGGTCCACCGCGAAGCCGTGATTCTGGGAGGTGATCTCGACCTTCCCGGTCTCCAGGTCCTTCACCGGCTGGTTCGCCCCGCGATGCCCGCGCGACAGCTTGTAGGTCTTGGCCCCCAGCGCCAGCGCCAGCAGCTGGTGCCCCAGGCAGATGCCGAAGACCGGCACGCGCTTGTCCAGCACGCCCTGGATCGCCGGGATGGCATAGGCGCCGGTCGCCGCCGGGTCCCCGGGTCCGTTCGACAGGAACACGCCGTCGGGCTTGTGGGCCAGGATCTCGTCGGCGGTGGCGGTCGCCGGCACCACGGTCACGGCACAGCCGGCGGAGGCCAGGCAGCGCAGGATGTTGCGCTTCGCGCCGTAGTCCACGGCCACGACCTTGAAGCGCGGCGCGTCCTGCCGGCCGAAGCCATCCGGCCAGGCCCATTCCGCCTCGTCCCAGGTGAAGGTCTGGCGGGTCGTGACCTCCTTCGCCAGGTCCATGCCTTCCAGCCCGGGCCAGGCGGCGGCCTGGGCGCGCAGGGCCGGGATGTCGAAGCGCCCATCGGCGCGGTGGCAGATCACGCCGTTCGGTGCGCCGCCGTCGCGGATGCGCGCGGTCAGGGCGCGCGTGTCGACGCCCGCCAGCCCGGGGATGCCGTGCGACACCAGCCAGTCGCGCAGGTGCTTCGTGGACCGGTAGTTCGCGGGCTCGGTCACGTCCTGCTTGACGATCAGGCCGCGCGCGGCGGGCGTGATGCTCTCGATATCCTCGGCATTGGTGCCGACATTGCCGATATGCGGGAAGGTAAAGGTGATGATCTGGCCGGCATAGGACGGGTCGGTCAGGGTTTCCTGGTAGCCCGTCATGCCGGTGTTGAAGCAGATCTCGCCCACCAGCGCCGCCTCGGCGCCGAAGCCGCGGCCCCAGAACACCGTGCCATCGGCCAGGACCAGGCAGCCGGTGGCGCCGTCGGGGGGGGTATCGGCGGCGTGCATGGGGGGCTCCGTCTTGGGGGATTCGGCAGGGGGGCCAGGCAGGTCGGACAGCGCCAGGCCGGTGGCAGCCAGCACCGCGGGCCAGTGCCTGGCCGGGATGGCACGGGCCTGGCGCCATTTGCGGATGGCCTCGGTGCCCACGCCGCAGCGGGTGGCGGCGGGCTCGGGCCCGCCCAGCAGGGCGATGATCTCTTCCACGGTGCGCATGGGCACGGTTATGCCGGGAAGTGATTTCCCACCGCAAGCCGAATCCCTCGTCTGGGAAATTTCCTCCCAGCCGGCCGCTGCGCTATAGGGCCGCCGAACCGATCGAGGACGCCTGCCATGGACCTGCGCACCCGCTTCACCGAGGAACTGAAGGCCGCCATGCGGGCCGGCGAGGCCGCGCGCGTGTCCATCCTGCGCATGGTCACGGCCAAGCTGAAGGACACCGACATCGCCGCGCGGCCCGGCCCGCCGGTCGATGATGCCGGCATCATCGCCATGCTGCGCGGCATGGCGAAGTCCCGCGCGGAGTCGGTCACGATGTACCGACAGGGCGGGCGCGAGGAGCTCGCGGCCAAGGAGGAAGCCGAGATCGCGGTGATCGAATCCTTCCTGCCGCAGCAGCTGGACGACGCCGCCATGGCCGCCGCCGTCGATGCCGCGGTGGCCGAGGCCGGCGCCTCCACCATCAAGGAGATGGGCAAGGTGATGGCCGTGCTGCGCGCGAAGCATGCCGCGACGCTCGACATGGCCAAGGCCGGACCGATGGTGAAGGCGCGCCTGGGCGGCTGAACGCCGATGGGGCGCCGTCGCCGGCCGCATCGCGCGGGGCGGCCCCGCCCGCCTCGCGCGGTCCCACCGGCGCCGGCGGCCCGGCCGCGCTGGGGCATGGCCGCGCTGGGCCTCGGCTTGGCGGGCCTGGTCGGTGCGATGATGTTCAGCGAACTGCAGGACCGCCACGCCCTGTCCAGCCGCGGCCTGCGGACCGAGGCCGTGCTGGCGCGGCTCGACCACCAGGACCACCGCCATGGCTGGTTCGAGCTGCGGCGCACCACCTACCCGGTCTTCACCTTCACCACCGCCCAGGGCCAGGACATCGAGGCCCGCGGGCGCGCGCCCGCCCATCCGCCCCTGCCGGTGGCCGGGCAGCGCATGCCGGTGGTCTATGACCCGGCGGATCCGACCCTGGTGCGCGACGCCGCGGGCTTCGACGCGCAATCCGCCTGGCACCCGTGGCTCTGGGCGCCGTTCCTCGCGGGCGGGCTGGCGCTCTGCGTCGTGGCGGTCGCCTGGCCGGGGCGGCTGCGGCGCCCGTGAGCGCCGGGCCGACCTGTCAGTTCGGCACCTCGAGGTCTTCCGACAGCACCACGATCTGCACGGCGTAGGAGACCTCGCCATCCTCGGCGTCGCGGTGGATGGTGCCGATGAACTCGTCGCCCACCTTCAGCTCGGTGGAGCCGCCCTTGCGTTCCGGCGGGGCGACTTCGATGCGGTTGTTGCCGAACAGGCGGCGGAGATGCGCCTGCACGGCGGCGCGTTCGGCCGGGGTCATGGTGCTGTACCTCGTGGTCGGGGAGGCCGGCTGGATAGCCGCGCGGGCGGCTGGGCGCAAATCCGCCTCGCGCCAGCCCGCGCGCGGGGCTAAATGGCCGACCCCGCCATGGCCCTCCCCCCCGCCTTCCTCGACGAACTGCGCGCCCGCACCCCGCTGCCGGGGCTGGTCGGGCGCAAGACGCGGCTGGCCAAGTCCGGGCGCAACTGGAAGGGATGTTGCCCCTTCCACGGCGAGAAGACGCCGTCCTTCTATGTGTATGACGACCATTTCCACTGCTTCGGCTGCGGCGCGCATGGCGACGCCATCGCCTTCGTCATGCGCGCCGAGGGCGCCGCCTTCCCCGAGGCCGTCGAGCGCCTGGCCGCCGAGGCCGGCCTGGATGTGCCCAAGCCCAGCCCGCAGGAGGCCGCGCGCGAACGCCGCGCCCGCGACCTGCACGCCGTCATGGCTGCCGCCGCCGAAGCCTATCACCGCCGCCTTTTCCTGCCCGAGGGCCGCGCTGCGCTCGACTACCTGCTCAAGCGCGGGCTGACCGAGGCGACCATCCGCGCCTTCATGCTCGGCTGGGCGCCGTCCGGGCGTGGCGCCATCGCCGCCGACCTGCGCGGGGAGGACATCACCGAGGACCAGCTGGTCGAAGCCGGCCTGCTGCGCCCCAACGAGGCTGGCGAGCCTGCGCGCGACTTCTTCTATGCCCGCGTGATGTTCCCGATCCGCGACCGCCGCGGGCGCGTGATCGCCTTCGGCGGGCGCATCCTGGGCGATGGCCAGCCGAAATACGTGAACAGCCCGGAGACGCCGCTGTTCCGCAAGCGGATGGGGCTCTATGGCCTGGACCTGGCGCGGGAGGGCGCCTTCCGCGGCGCGCCGGTGATCGCGGTCGAGGGCTACATGGACGTCATCGCGCTGCACCAGGCGGGCTTCGCCGGCGCGGTGGCGCCGCTCGGCACCGCGCTGACGGCGGAGCAGCTCGAGGAATTGTGGCGGCTGTCGCCCAAGCCGGTGCTGTGCTTCGACGGCGATGCGGCGGGCACGCGCGCCCTGCTGCGGGCGGCCGAGACCGCGCTGCCCCTGCTGGAGGGCGAGAAGTCGCTGGCGGCGGTGCGCCTGCCGCAGGGCCAGGACCCCGACAGCCTGATCCAGGGCGCCGGCCGCGGCGCCTTCGACAGCCTGCTCGGCAGCGCGCCCGACATCTTCGACGTGATCTTCGATGTCTCGCGCGAAGGGATCGACCTGCGCTCGCGCGAGGCCCAGGAGGGCTGGCAGCGCAAGCATGATGCGTGGATTGCCGCGATCGCGGACCGGCCGAAACGATCCTCGGTGGCCCGCCTGTTCAACCAGCGGCGACGCGAGATCCTGCGGGAGGTCGAAAGCGCCGATCGCCGCAAGGGCGTCAGGCGGGACGCGCTGAGGGGCCGGGGCAGCATCGCATCCGCGCTGCCGCACCTGGTGAGCGGGCGTCGCGCGGCGCCGCGCCCGGCCATTTCCGCCGGCCCCGTGCAGGCTGAACGTGCGCGCATGCTGCTCGCCATCGTGATCCGCCACCCCTGGCTATTGCCCCAGGTCGAGGAGGGACTCGGCCTGCTCGACCTGCCCGATGGTCCCGCCACGCAGCTTCGGGCCGCGATTCTCGCATGGCATCCGGGGGCCGAACGGGTTGACTCCGAAGGCCTGATCGCCCACCTCGCCCAATGCACGCTGCACGATGCCGTGTCCTGGGCGCTGTCACCGGGCGGCCTGCCCCTCGCGGCGGGGCCGGGAGCCCTGCCGGGGGAGGTCGAGGAAGGCTACTGGCACTTCTTCCTGCGTCTGCGTGGCGAGGCGGAATTGATCGAGGACCAGCAGGCGGCCCGCCGTATCCTGGCGGAAACCAACGATCCCGCGGCACAGCGGCGGTTGATCCTGTTGTCGGAGGCGCTCGACGCCATCCGCCGCGGGGAGGTGTCGGCCGGAGCCCCCGGCGACGCTGCATAGTATAGGGGCCTTTTTTCGGGCATCCGGGCGGCCGGATGCCCGAACGCGTTGGACGGAGCGGAGAGCGCATGGCGAGCAAGGCGGCGGCAGGGGCTGAGACGACCGAGACGCGGGACGAGCAGGTCGAGGGACTGATGCTCGACACCCAGTCGGCGGCCGTGAAGAAGCTGATCGCCCGGGGCAAGGAGCGCGGCTACGTCACCTATGACGAGATGAACGCCGCCCTGCCGCCCGAGCAGGTCTCCTCCGAGACCATCGAGGACACGCTGGCCACCCTCAGCGAGGCCGGGGTCAACGTGGTCGAGGCCGAGGAGACCGAGGACGGCGAAGCCGTCCCCGCCAAGCCCGCCGAAAAGAAGGATGGCGAGGAGGAGGAGGAATCCGGCGGCAATGTCGACGAGGAGACCCTCGGCCGCACCGACGACCCTGTGCGCATGTACCTGCGCGAGATGGGTTCGGTCGAACTCCTCAGCCGCGAGGGCGAGATCGCCATCGCCAAGCGCATCGAGGCCGGGCGCGACATGATGATCGGGGGCCTGTGCGAAAGCCCCCTGACCTTCCAGGCCATCCTGCGCTGGCACGAGGCGGTGCGGTCCACCCCGCCGCGCATGCTGCTGCGCGACGTCATCGACCTGGAGGCGACGCAGACCGCCGGCACGCCGGACGGCACGCCCGCGCCGGCCGCCGAGGAGGAATTCGAGGATGGCGAGGAAGGCGAGGGCATGGGCCTGTCGCTGTCCGCGCTGGAAGAAAAGCTGAAGCCCGAGGTGCTGGCGAATTTCGAGCAGATCGAAAGCCTGTACGGCAAGCTGGCCAAGCTCTCGAACAAGCGCATGGAGGCCTATACCTCCGGCGAGGAACTCGCCGGGCGCGGCGAGAAGACCTACGAGAAGTCGCGCCGCGAGCTGATCACGCTGGTCGAGAAGGTCCACCTCCACAACAACCGCATCGAGGAACTGGTCGACCAGCTCAAGGGCCTCAACCGCAAGCTGACCGTGCTCGAAGGCCAGGTGCTGCGCCTGGCGGAGGCACAGAAGGTCAAGCGCGAGGACTTCCTGACGCATTGGCGCGGCAGCGAGCTCGACCCCGCCTGGCTCGAGCGTGTCGGCGCGCTGCCCGGCAAGGGCTGGAAGGCCTTCGTCGCCAAGTCGAGCACCGAGGTCGAGGCGATCCGCGCCCGCATCGCGGAAGTGGCGAACCTCACCGGCATGCCGGTGGCGGAATACAAGCGGGTCTATGCCACCGTGTCGCGCGGCGAGCGCGACATGACGCAGGCCAAGAAGGAGATGATCGAGGCGAACCTGCGCCTCGTGATCTCCATCGCCAAGAAATACACCAATCGCGGCCTGCAGTTCCTGGACCTGATCCAGGAGGGCAATATCGGGCTGATGAAGGCGGTCGATAAGTTCGAATACCGCCGCGGCTACAAGTTCAGCACCTACGCCACCTGGTGGATCCGCCAGGCGATCACGCGCAGCATTGCCGACCAGGCGCGCACCATCCGCATCCCGGTCCACATGATCGAGACGATCAACAAGCTGGTGCGCACGTCGCGGCAGATGCTGCACGAGATCGGCCGCGAGCCGCAGCCCGAGGAACTGGCCGAAAAGCTGGGGATGCCGCTGGAGAAGGTCCGCAAGGTGCTCAAGATCGCCAAGGAGCCGATCAGCCTCGAGACGCCGATCGGCGACGAGGAGGACAGCCACCTGGGCGACTTCATCGAGGACAAGGCGGCGATCATCCCGCTCGATGCCGCGATCCAGTCGAACCTGCGCGAGGCGACCACCCGCGTGCTGGCCAGCCTGACCCCGCGCGAGGAACGCGTGCTGCGCATGCGCTTCGGCATCGGCATGAACACCGACCACACGCTGGAAGAAGTCGGCCAGCAGTTCAACGTGACGCGCGAACGCATCCGCCAGATCGAGGCTAAGGCGTTGCGCAAGCTGAAGCACCCGTCGCGGTCGCGGAAGCTGCGGTCCTTCCTGGACAATTGACCGCGCGCCCGGCTTGACCCGGGCGGCGCCGGCCCGCGAGACTCGCCCCGCGGCGCGGAGGGCAGCCATGGCGGCAACGCAGGCGGACGGTATCCAGGAGGTGGCGGTCGACGTCACCTTCCTGCGCATGGAGGCCCCGCCGGCCGATCCGCCCAGGCCCCTGCCGCCGGGTGTGCGGATCGACCAGGCGCGTCACTGCTCGGTGCCGTTCTACCGCTATCTGTACGACACCGTGGGCGAGCCCTGGCTGTGGTGGATGCGGCGCACCGCCTCCGATGCCGAACTCGCCTCCCTGCTGTCGATGCCGGCCATCTCGGTCCATGTGCTGGTGAAGGATGGCGAGCCGGCGGGGTTCTACGAACTCGACCGCCGGTCCCCGCATGTCGTGAACCTGGCCTATTTCGGGCTGATGCCCTGGGCGATCGGCACCGGCATCGGCCGCGCCTTCCTGCGCCACGCGATCGACGCGGCCTGGGTGGCGGGGCGCGCCGCGGTCACGGTGAATACCTGCACGGCCGACCATCCGCGCGCGCTGCCGGCCTATGTCGCCGCGGGCTTCCAGCGGCTGCGCACGGTGCGGGAGACCTGGCCGGTGCCGCGGCGCCTTGGGCTGACGGTGCCGGCGCACCTGGCGCGCGGCTGACTCACGCCCTGTTCCCCCGGGAACAGGCCTGGCTGCCGGTCGACGTCATCCTGCCCGCCACGCCGCCACCGCGCGGCGCCACCGGGCGAAGGATGCAGCCATGTTCCGCGTACCGATCTTCGGCAATGGCTCGAACAACACCCTGCTGTTCGACAACAACGCCGACTTCGCCTTCCACGTCATGGCCGGCGATGGCCATGACTATGTTCGCGGCGGCGACCTCGCCGACCTGCTCGAAGGCGGTGCGGGCAACGACACCATGCGCGGCGCCGATGGCCACGACACGCTGCGTGGCGAGGCCGGCGACGACAGGCTGGATGGCGGCGCTGGCCACGACCTGCTGGTCGGCGGCGACGGCCGCGACAATCTGCATGGCGGCGCTGGCCACGACCTGCTGCAGGGCGGCCGCGGCAACGACTATCTGTACGGCTTCCTGGGCAACGACACGCTGGCTGGCGGCGACGGCCACGACACCCTGCGCGGCGAGTGGGGCGTCGACCATCTGTCGGGCGGTGCGGGCAATGACTGGCTCCTCGGCGGCGATGCGCAGGATGTGCTGACCGGCGGCAGTGGCGCCGACACCTTCGCCTTCTGGAACGAAAGCGACAGCACGCGCATCGCGCGCGACATCATCCGTGATTTCGAACAGGGGCCTGACCGCATCGACCTAGCGGGGATCGACGCGCGCGATGCCGGCGGCGGCTTCAACGACCGTGACGACGCCTTCACCTTCCGCGGCACCGCGCCTTTCACCGGCACCGCGGGGGAACTGCGCTACGACATCCTCGTGATCGGCGGCGGCGAAGCCGTGACCATGGTGCGTGGCGATACCGACGGCGACCGCGTCTCGGATTTCGAACTGCGGCTGGACGGCGCGTATCTGCTCAACGCGAGCGACTTCGTGCTTTGACCCTTCCCAGCCGGGCTTTGCCGGCCGGGACCATACTGGGCGGGCGCATTCAGGGTAGCGCCTGCTGCACCGCGTCCGCGTCCGCATTCGCGGTCGCGCCGTGGCCCGCTGTCTCGCCCGCACCACGACGCGGAGGGCATCCGGCCGGTCCGGCACGCAACGGCGCATGGCGCCGCCCCCGCCCGCTGGGCAGAATGCCGCCCCGTGACCGACACCGACCCCCGCCGGCTGCTCGACCGCCTGCCCATCCTGGACGGCGTGCCGGGTGCCGCGCGGGACGTGCTGGCCGCGGCCGCGCGCCAGGTGCGCCACGATGCCGGCGCGCCCATCTTCCGCCGGGGCGACCCCGGGGAGGGCATGCTGCTGGTGCTGGACGGGCTGGTGCGGCTGCATCTGGCCTCCGCCGCCGGGCGTGAGTTGACGCTGGGGCTGGCGGGGCCGGGCGAACCGGTCGGCGAGATCGCGCTGATCGATGGCGGGCCGCGCAGCGCCGACGCCACCGCGCTGACGCCCGTGCGCGCCCTGCTGTTCCGCCACGCCGACGCGGCGGCCATCATCGCCACCGATGCCAGCGTGGCCGGCGCGCTGCTGCGCACCCTGGCCGGCCGGCTGCGGCGCACCACCGACCAGACGGAAGCGGTCGGGCTGCGCAGCCTGCAGGCACGGCTCGCCGTGGCGCTGCTGCACCTGGCGAAGGCCGATCCGTCGGGCTTGGTGCGCCTGCCGCAGGGGCAGATCGCCGCGCTGGTCGCCGCCTCGCGCCCCAAGGTCAACGCGGTGCTGGCCGAATTCCGTGCGCGCGGCCTGGTGGAACCCGCCCGCGCCGGGTTGCGCCTGCTCGACCCCGACGGGCTGCGCGCGCTGGGCGAGGCATGAAGGCCGGCGCGCTTGCCGCCGGGCTGCTGGCGCTGGCCGCGCTGGCCGCGCCGCGCATCGCCGACCGCGCACGGGACGCGGCGACCGACATGCTGATCCAGGCCGTACCGCGCCCGCCCGATGGCGCGACGCCGGTGGTCATCGTGGCGGTGGATGCGGCGGCGCTCGCCGAACAGGGCGCCTGGCCGTGGCCGCGCGCGACGCTGGCGCGCCTGGTTGCCGGCGTGGCCGCCACGCAGCCCGCGGCCATCGCGCTGGATGTCGCGCTGCCCGACCCGGCGCCTGGCGATGCCGCGCTGGCCGGTGCCATCGCCGCGGGGCCGGTGGTGCAGGCGGTGCTGGCCGGCGCCGACCCGCCACCGCCCGGGCCGGGCGTGGTGCTGATCGGCGCGCCAAACCTGGTGCGATTGCCCGCGCTGCCGGGCGTGGCGGCACCGGCCGTGGGCAGTGCGCCGACGGGCTTTGCCGGCCTTCCCGGCGCCGTGGTGCGCGCCGCGCCGATGCTGCTGCGGGCGGAGCCCGATGGGGTGATCCCGGGGCTGGCTGTTGCGGCGCTGGCGCGCGCGCTGGACGCGCCGGCGCTGATCCTGCGGGCGGGCCAGCTGCAGATCGGCGATGTCGGGCTGGACCTGCCCGAGGATGGCCTGCTGCGACTGCATCCGGCCGCGGCCGCCGTGCCGGTCATCCCGGCGGCGGCGGTGCTGGCGGGCGCGCCGGCTGCGGCGGTGTTGCGCGGGCGGCTGGTGGTGGTGGGCGTGACGGCGCCGGGGGCGGCGGTGTTGCGGCCGTCGGTGCTGGGGCCCTTCACCGCCTCGGCGGTGGTGCAGGGGGAGGCAGCGGCGCAACTCGCTGCGGGATGGGTGCCGCTGCGCGCGCCGGGCGGGGTGGCCGGTGGGGCACTGGCGGCGCTGCTGGTGGGCGCGCTGGCTGCGGCGCTGGTGCGCTGGCGGACGGCGCCCGGGCTGGTCGGCGCGGCGCTGCTGGCAGTCGGCTGGGTGGGTGTGGCGATGGCCGCGCTGCGCCTGGGGCCCGTGCTCGTCGATCCGCTGCTGCCGGCGGCCGCGGCGCTGCTGGGCGGCGCGGTCGAGGCGGCTTCCTCCGCGCTGCGCCTGGCGCGGGAGAAGGCGCGCCTCGCCGCCCGCTTCGCGCATCGCCTGCCGACCGGCGTGGTGGAGCAGTTGCTCGCCATGCCGGAGGCCGAGCGGCTGAAGCCCGAACGCCGCCGCGTGGCGGTGGTGATGACCGACCTGGCGGGCTTTTCCGCCATGGTGCGCAACGGCGAACCGCAGGCGGTGGTGGCGGCGCTGAACGACTACCTGGCCGGGGTGGAGCAGGCGGCCACGCTCGAGCGGTTGATCGGCGACAGCGTGCTGGCCGTGTTCGGCGCGCCGGTGGCGATGCCCGACCACGCGGCGCGCGCGCTCGTTGCCGCGCGCGCCGTCGATGCCTTCGCGGAGGATTTCCGCTGCCGGCCGGCGGCGGTGGCGCTGGGCTTCGGCGAGACGCGCATCGGCGTCTCGGCGGGCGAGGTGCTGGTCGGCGAGATGGGCGGCGCGCGCCTCACCTGGACGGTGTGCGGGGACGCCGCGAATATCGCGGCGCGCCTGCAGGAATTGGGCAAGACAGTGGGGTTGCGGGCGCTGGTGGCGGGCATCGACGATCCGTCGCTGCCGCCGCCGCTGGGGGTGTTCGCCCTGCGCGGCGTGGGGGATGTGGTGGTCAGGCCGCTCGATGTGTCGGGGCACGGGGCGACGTGAGGCAAGGCAGGGGCGCGCTGGCCGGCGCAGGGTCGTCGTGCCGGGCGACGTGCCGGGTCCGTCCCGGTCCGCGCGGCATGCGACATCTTGAATGGATGTCGGATTGGCATGAAGTATGCGTTCGCAGACCCGAGCAAGGTGGCGTGACCTGGAATGCAGACCCTGACCGAGGCCCCCCTGGCCACCGACCCCGCCGCTGCCGCGGCCATGGAGGAACACGCCGCCGCCGCGGCCGCGATGCTGCGGCTGCTGGCCAGCGAGCGCCGCCTGATGGTGCTGTGCACGCTGATCGCCGAGGGCGAGGCGCCGGTCGGCCGGCTCGCGACCCGCGCCGGGCTGTCGCAGCCCGCCATGTCCCAGCACCTCGCGAAGCTGCGCGAGGACGGGCTGGTGGCGACGCGCCGTGCCGGCACCACCATCCACTACCGCATCGCCGACCCGCGCGTGGCCCGCATCATGGCGACGCTGCAGGAGATCTTCTGCCCGCCGGAGAACTGACGGCACCTTCCGGCGCGCGGCACCGGCCACCCACCAAGGCTTGGCTCGGGGAGCGGCCGGTGTGGACATCCTCGCCGGGCCGCCGCCCTGTGGGGCTACCGCGACGGCGCGGGCCGGACTAGCCTTCGCGCGTCCGGTGCGCGCGACGCACCCTCACGAAGACGCAGGCGCCCTGTTCGATGGGGTGGCCCGGGGAATGGGAAACAGCATGACAGACATCCGATACCTGGCGCCGCGAACGCTGGACGAGGCGGTGGGCGCCTTCGCCGCGGCGGCCGGCGCGGCGCGCATCCTGGCCGGCGGAACCGACCTGCTGGTGCAGATGCGCAACGGCGTGGCGAAGCCCGGCACCATCATCGACATCAAGAAGATCGCCGAGATGACCGCGATCGAGGAGACCGCCGATGGCGGCTTCCGCATCGGCGCCGCGGTGACCGGCGCGGTGCTGGCCGAACACGGCCGCTTCGGCAAGGCCTGGCCTGGCGTGCTGGAGGCGATCAACCTGATCGGGTCGAAGCAGGTGCAGGGCCGGGCCTCGCCGGGCGGCAACCTGTGCAACGGGTCGCCGGCCGGGGACAGCGTGCCGGCCATGATCGCCGCCGGCGCGCTGGTGACCGTGCAGGGCCCGAACGGCCGCCGGACCATGCCCGTCGAGGCGGTGCCCGCCGGTCCCGGCCGCACCAACCTCGCCCCCGGCGAGATCGTGGTGTCCTTCACCCTGCCGCCGCGGCCCAAGGGGTCGGGCGATGCCTATCTGCGCATGATCCCGCGCACGGAAATGGACATCGCCGTGGTCGGACTCGCGGTGAACCTGACGCTCGATGGTGGCGTGGTGACGGCCGCGCGCGTCGGCCTCGGCGCCGTGGCGCCGACCGTGCTGCTGGTCGAGGATGCGGCGCGCGCACTGGTGGGGTCGCGGCTGGAGGATGCCGCGCTGGAGGCGGCCGCCGCCGCCTGCCGCGCCGCCTGCAAGCCGATCAACGACAAGCGCGGCACCATCGTCTATCGCACCAAGGTCGCCGGGGTGCTGCTGAAGCGCGCCGCCGCGATCGCCGCGCAGCGCGCCGGGGGGAATTGAGGCCATGTCGAAACTGCACGTCACCACCACCGTCAACGGCGAACCGGTCGAGTTCCTGTGCGATCCGTCGGCCTCGATGCTGGATGCGCTGCGCGGGCCGCTCGGCCTGACCGGCACCAAGGAAGGCTGCGGCACGGGCGACTGCGGCGCGTGCTCCATCACCGTCGATGGCCGCCTGGTCTGCGCCTGCCTGATGCTGGCGGCGGAATCCGAAGGCCATGAGATCGGCACCATCGAGGGCATGGCCCAGGGCGACCACCTGCACCCGCTGCAGCAGAAGTTCCTGGAAATGGCGGCGCTGCAATGCGGCATCTGCACGCCGGGCGTGCTGATGTCGGCGCGCGCGCTGCTCGAGAAGAACCCGAACCCGACCGAGCATGAGGTGCGCTTCGGCCTGGCCGGCAACCTGTGCCGCTGCACGGGGTACGACAAGATCGTGCGTGCCGTCCTGGAAACCGCTGCCGAGATGAGGGGGGCCGCCTGATGAACGAGATGTCCAACAAGTGGATCGGCAAGAACACGATCCGCCCCGACGGCGCCGACAAGGTGACCGGCCGCGCGCAGTACAGCGCCGACACCGTCATGCCCGGCATGGCCTGGGGCAAGGTGCTGCGGAGCCCGCACGCCCACGCGGTGATCCGGTCCATCGATACCAGCAAGGCGGAGGCGCTGCCCGGAGTGCGGGCGGTGGTCACCGCCAAGGACATCGTCGAGTTTCCGCTCGACAAGTCGGTCATGCTCGGCATCCAGGACATGCGGTGGATGTGCCGCAACGTGATGGCGCGCGAGAAGGCGCTGTTCCACGGCCACCCGGTCGCCGCCGTTGCCGCGATCAGCGAGGAAGTGGCCGCCCAGGCCTGCGCGCTGATCGAGGTGGACTACGAGGTGCTGCCGCACGTCATCGAGATCGAGGACGCGATCAAGGACGGCGCGCCGATCCTGCATGACTTTATCCGGCACGAAGGCAAGCCGTCGAACATCGCCGGCACCATGGTGCTCAAGGCCGGCGACGTGGAGGCCGGCTTCGCGCAGGCCGACATCGTGATCGAGCGCACCTTCAACACGCGCCCGGTCCACCAGGGCTACATCGAGCCGCAGGCCTGCACCGTCTCGCACGCGGCGGATGGGCGGGTGACGATCTGGTCGTCCTCGCAGGGGCAGTTCATGGTGCGCGCCATGACCTCGCTGCTCACGGGCATCCCGCAGAGCGACATCCGCGCCATTCCCGCCGAGATCGGCGGTGGCTTCGGCGCCAAGACGATCGTCTACCTCGAACCCGTCGCGGTCATGCTGTCCAAGAAGTCGGGCCGCCCGGTGAAGATGGTGATGACGCGCGAGGAGGTGCAGCGCGCCACCGGCCCCGCGCCGGGGTCGATGATGACCGTCAAGATCGGCGCCAAGAAGGACGGCACGCTGGTCGCGGCGAAGGGCGATTTCTACCTGCAGGCCGGCGGGCTGCCGGGTTCGCCGCTGCGCGGGCCGGTGGGGTGTTCCTTCGCCGCCTATGCCATCCCGAACGTGCTGTCGACCGGCTACGACGTGGTGTCGAACCGGTCGAAGGTCGCGGCGTATCGCGCGCCTGGCGCGCCGCATGGCGCCTTCGCGGCCGAGAGCGTGCTCGATGAGATCGCGCAGGCGCTCGGGCTCGATCCGCTCGAGATGCGGCTGAAGAACAGCGTGAAGGCCGGCGACAAGGCGATCTATGGCCCGACCTTCGGCGAGATCACCTTCAAGGAGACGGTGGAGGCGATCCGCCAGCATCCGCACTACACCGCGCCGCTGGACAAGAACCCGCGGCCTGGCGT
>LNEW01000211.1 GCA_001464375.1 Rhodospirillales bacterium Ga0074136
ATCGCTGGGTAGCCAAGTGCGGAATGGATAACCGCTGAAGGCATCTAAGCGGGAAACCAGCCTCAAGACCAGGTCTCCCTAAGGGCCGTGGTAGACCACCACGTCGATAGGCCGCAGGTGGAAGCTCCGCAAGGAGTGCAGCCGAGCGGTCCTAATCGCCCGATAGAACTCCCTATCCTACGCACCACCGCACGGGTTGGTTCGCCAACCCACCGCGCACAGCGCCAAAACACGCATCACACACACAACCGATCATCCAAACCACATCCGAGGATCCGGCCCGGTGGCCCGGTGGCCATCGCGGGGTTGATACACCCGTTCCCATCCCGAACACGGCCGTGAAACACCCCAGCGCCCATGGTACTGCGTCTCAAGACGCGGGAGAGTCGGTCGCCGCCGGGCCACCAGGCCGGATCCTCAGAACTTACCCTCCCGGGATACACATCCCAGGATTGTCGCGGGGTGGAGCAGCCCGGTAGCTCGTCAGGCTCATAACCTGAAGGTCACAGGTTCAAATCCTGTCCCCGCATCCAACATCGCCGAACTCAACGACAGACCAAGCCCGTCAGCCCCAACTGCCGGGCTTTTCGCTTTCCTGCGTCCCACCCAGCGCACGCTCCCTCAGACAGGCGCAGAATCGCAACAACCTCACCGCAAACCTCGATCCGCAGGCGGCCCTCCTCGGGGAGCAGCCGGATCTCGGCGACCAGGCCCCGCACCAGTTCCCGCGCCTCGGCACCGTCGTCCGACGACAGCGCCTCGGACAGCTCGGCAACCCTGCGCCGGTAGACCTCGGCCAGGTTCGGATGCAACCGCGGGGCCGGGGCCTCCGTCGCGGCCAATTCGTTCTCAAGATCCGCCTTGCGGCGTTCCGACGTGACGAGGTGCTTTTCGAGAGCCGGCGACGCCGTACCCCGCGCGATTGCCTGAACGAGGCGGTCGATCTCGCCATCCAGCCGCGCCAGCTCGTGGCGCTTGGCGGTCTGGCCGGCGGACGCCTCCGCCTGCAGCCGGTTCCACGTCAGGGTAATTTCCGACGCTACCGCCCGGAAAATCACCGGGTCCATCAGCCGCTCCCGCAGTGCCGACAGCACCGTCTCCTCCAGGACGTCCCGCCGCACGGTCAATCGGTGCATGCACGCCGCGGGACCTTTATTGCGCGCGGTCGAGCAGCCGAAACGCGAAGCCGACATCTTCGAAAAGCCCCCACCGCACTCGGCGCAGCGCATCAGCCCAGAAAACAGGTAGCGCGGCTGCTGTTTGGCCCAGAAGGCGTCGTGTCCGGCCTCATCCGTCCGGGCCGCAAGCGGCCCAGCCCTTCATTCAACCGGGCTTAAATTTCCTTGAAGCGGCTCGAAGCCGGTCCGATGCTCCCCCAAGCATCGCCGGATCGGCCGGCCAAGCGGAGGCACGCGAATGACGCAGGATGCGCAGGGTAACGCGGTCTCGGGCGGTACGCCTGAGTCCGTCGAGCGCCTCGACCAGGCCATCCGCGCCTTCACCATCGGCCATGGTGATGCCCTGGCCCTGCTCGATGCGGCCGCCGCCCTGTCGCCCGGCATGCCGATGGCGCTGATCGCCAAGGCGTGGATCCTCGCGATCCCGGTCGATCCCAGGCTGGCCACCATGGCGCGCGACCTCGCCGGGCGGGCACGGGCGCTGTCCCTGAA
>LNEW01000212.1 GCA_001464375.1 Rhodospirillales bacterium Ga0074136
TCGGCGATGGCGCTGTCGATCTCCACGCCGCGGTTCATCGGGCCGGGGTGCATAACGATCGAATCCGGTTTCGCGACCGCCAGCTTCTCGGCGTCCAGGCCATAGAAGCGGAAGAACTCGCGCGCCGAGGGCACAAGCCCGCCGGCCGCCATGCGTTCGCGCTGCAGGCGCAGCATCATGACCACGTCGGCGCCCGCCAGGCCCGCGCGCATATCGGTGAAGACCTCGACCCCCAGCCGCGCCGCATTCGCCGGGATCAGCGTGGGCGGCCCCACGATGCGCACGCGCGAGCCCATCGTGGTCAGCAGATGGATATTCGACCGCGCGACCCGCGAATGCGCGATGTCCCCGCAGATCGCTACCACCAGCCCTTCCAGCCGCCCCTTGTGCCGGCGGATGGTCAGCGCATCGAGCAGCGCCTGCGTCGGGTGCTCATGCGTGCCGTCGCCGGCGTTGATCACCGCGGCATCGACCTTCTGCGACAACAGCGCCGGCGCGCCCGACTGCGCGTGGCGGATCACCAGCAGGTCGCACTGCATCGCGTTCAGCGTGGACGCGGTGTCCAGCAGCGTCTCGCCCTTGTTCACCGACGACGTGCTCACCGACATGTTGATCACATCCGCGCCCAGCCGCTTGCCGGCCAGTTCGAACGACGTGCGGGTGCGGGTGCTGTCCTCGAAGAACAGGTTGATCAACGTGCGGCCCTTCAGCAGGTCGCGCTGGGTTTTCCCGCTGCGGTTCAGCAGCGCGTAGGATTCCGCGAGGTCGAGCAGGTCCGCGATGTGCGGCGGCTCGAGGCCCTCGATGGCGAGCAGGTGCTTGGACGGATGCGACACGGCCGGACCCCGGAGACGCTGCGGGTCCCGGGCGCGGCGCCGGTGCGGTGCCGCGCGGCCGAAGCCCCGACAGGGTCATAGGATGGCGGACCGGATTCGGCCAGCGTCAGGCCAGGCCGAGGGCCGCCCGCAGCCGCGCGGCGAGCGCCTCCTGCTCGGCCGGCGCGCGCCCCTCGCGCAGCATGCGTTCGCGCCCGTCGCGCGCGACCATGAAGGTGCGCCAATAAGGGTCGCCCTCGTCATCCTTGCCGGCGCGGACCTCGATGGCGGCGATGCTGCCGGGGGCATGGGTCTCGATGTCGCGCGTTGTGAAGGGCGTGCGGCGGGCCAGCCGAACCGCCCCGTCCGGCAGCACCACCAGGCGCGTGCAGGGCAGGCCGAACATGTAGCCCGCGACCGGGACGCCCATCAGCCAGAACAGCCCGATTGCGCCCCGCTGGACCCAGGCGGGCTGGGACGGGTGCGGCCCGTCACGCGCCAGCAGCCAGGTGAACAGCACCAGCATCCCGAGCCAGATCGCCATGAAGACCCAGGCCGCGATGGCCGTGCGGTTGCGGATGTCGATCAGCGGGGCGGCGGCCTGCATGCCGGCGCATCCTGCCGCGTCCCCACGGGGCGGGGAAGCGAACGTCCCCGCGGCCTCCGCCGGCGCAGGGCGGGTTGGGTCAGGACCCGTGGTCGGGCCGGCTGGCATCCAGCGCGGCCTGCAGCATGTAGGCCGCCGCGGCGCGATCCACGGCCAAGGCCCGCTTGGCCCGCGTGAGGTCGGCCTCGCTCACCAGCATGCGGTTCACCGCCGCCGAGGACAGCCTTTCGTCGAACAGCGCGCAGGGCAGGCCGGTGGCCTCGCTGAGCGAGCGCGTCCAGTCCTTCGCCGCCTGCGCCGCCGGGCCCATGGAGCCGTCCATCGACAGCGGCAGGCCGACGACGATGCCGCCGGCGCCTTCGCGGCGGGCGATCGCCACGATCTCGGCAGCATTGGCGGCCAGTTTCCCGCGCTTCAGCGCGCCATAGGGGCTTGCCAGCATCAGCGTCACGTCCGACAGCGCGACGCCGATGGTCTTCGCCCCGGGGTCGAGGCCGATCAGCCGCGCATGCCGGGGCAGGGCGGCACGAAGGTCCTTCAGGTTGATGATGGCCATGCGCGGCCTTATGGTCCGCGGCCCGTTTCCCTGGAAGACCTGCGTATGTCCCTCGATACCGCAACCGTGCGGCGCGTCGCCGCCCTTGCCCGCATCCGCCTGCCCGAGGATGAGGTCGCCCGCGTGCAGGGCGAGCTCAACGGCATCCTCGGCTGGATCGAGCAATTGCAGGCGGTCAACACGGACGGTGTGGAGCCGATGGCCGGCGGCACGCCCGAGGGCATCGCCGCCATGCCGCTGCGCGAGGACGTGGTCACCGATGGCGGCCAGGCGGCCAAGGTGCTGGCCAATGCGCCCGACCGCGAGGGCGAATATTTCGGCGTGCCGAAGGTGGTCGAGTGATGCATCCGACGGATTTCACCCTCGCGGGCGCGGTCGCCGCGCTGGAGGAAGGCGCGATCTCGGCCGAGGAGCTGACGCGCGCGCATGTGGATGCGATGGAGGCGCTGAACCCGCGCCTCAATGCCTTCATCACCATTACGCCGGAACGCGCGCTCAGCGCCGCGCGGGCATCGGATGCGAAGCGCGCGCGTGGCGAGGCCGGGCCGCTGGAAGGCATCCCGCTCGCCATCAAGGACCTGTTCTGCACCGAGGGCGTGCAGACCACGGCGGGGTCGAAGATCCTGGAGGGCTTCATTCCGCCCTATGAGAGCACGGTCACCTCGCAGCTGAAGCGCGACGGGGCGGTGTTCCTGGGCAAGGCGAACCTCGATGAATTCGCCATGGGCTCGTCGAACCTGACCTCCGCCTATGGCGGGGTGACCAACCCGTGGTCCCGGCGCAACGACCCGGATGTGCGGCTGGTGCCGGGCGGGTCGTCGGGTGGGTCGGCGGCGGCGGTGGCGGCGCGCATGGCGCTGGGCGCGACCGGCACCGATACCGGCGGGTCGATCCGCCAGCCGGCGGCCTTCTGCGGCATCGCGGGCATCAAGCCGACCTATGGGCGGTGCTCGCGCTTCGGGATCGTGGCGTTCGCATCTTCCCTGGACCAGGCGGGGCCGTTCGCGCGCACGGTCGAGGATTGCGCGATCCTGCTGCGGTCGATGGCGGGGTTCGATCCGAAGGATTCGACCAGCGCGGACCGGCCGGTGCCCGATTTCGCGCGCGCCTGCACGCGGTCGGTGAAGGGGCTGCGGATCGGCGTGCCGAAGGAATACCGGCTCGATGGCACGCCGCCGGAGATCGAGCGGCTGTGGCGCCAGGGCCTGGACTGGCTGCGCGAGGCGGGCGCGGAGATCGTCGACATCACGCTGCCCCACACGAAGTATGCGCTGCCCACGTATTACATCGTGGCGCCGGCCGAGGCGTCGTCGAACCTGGCGCGGTATGACGGCGTGCGCTTCGGGCTGCGCGTGGCGGAGAAGGATTCCGACCTGCGCGACCTGTACGAGCGCACGCGCGAAGCCGGCTTCGGGCAGGAGGTGCGACGGCGCATCATGATCGGCACCTATGTGCTGAGCGCGGGCTACTACGATGCCTATTACCTCAAGGCGCAGAAGGTGCGGGCGCTGATCGCGCGCGACTTCACGCAGGCCTTTGCGGGTGTGGACGCGATCGTCACGCCGGCGACGCCGTCCGCCGCCTTCGCCGAGGGCGAGAATGCCGACGACCCGATCAAGATGTACCTGAACGACGTGTTCACCGTGACGGCGAACCTGGCGGGGTTGCCGGGGCTGGCGGTGCCGGCCGGGCTCGACGGGCAGGGGCTGCCGCTCGGGCTGCAGGTGATCGGGCGGCCGTTCGATGAGGAGACGGTGTTCGCCGTCGGCGCGGCGCTGGAACGCGCTGCGGGGTTCGACGCGCTGCCGGCGATCCGCGCGGGGGCGTGAGCCACCCCCGCGCGGTGCCGGCCCCGGCGCTACAGCAGGGTCGGGATATTGTCGTCGGCGAAGATGCGAATCGTCGCGGTGGTGAGGTCGTCGCCGAACACCTGCACCCGGTCGCCATCGCCGCCGAAGGTGATCTGCACGCCGCCGGCGATGTTGCGCAGCGCCGTGACGGTGACGCCGTCGGCGAAGGCGATGATGTCGCTGCCCACCTCGTAGTCGGTGATGCGGTCGGTCTCGCGCCGCCCGTTGCGCGTCTCGGCGCCGAACAGGAAGGCGTCGTTGCCCGCGCCGCCCGTGAGCGTATCGGCACCGGCGCCGCCGGCCAGCACGTCGCGCCCGGCGGTGCCGACCAGCGCATCGCGACCGCCAGTGCCGGTGATCTGGTTGATCGGCGGCGCGGGCGCGGGGTCCGGCGTGGGGGTGCCGCCGCCCTCGG
>LNEW01000213.1 GCA_001464375.1 Rhodospirillales bacterium Ga0074136
CTGACCTCGGAGATGGTCATCAAGACCGTGCGCATGGGCATCCCCATCCTGGTCTCGCGATCGGGCTTCACCGCCTGGGGCGTGGAACTGGCGCGCGAAGCCGGGCTCACCCTGATAGGGCGGTGCAAGGGCAAGCGCTTCGTCGCCCTGGCGGGGCAGGAGCGCATCATCTTCGACGCCGACCTGAATTACGTGCCCGAGGAATCCGCGAAGCACTGGCGCAAGAACAGCGCCGAGGCGATGGCCAGCGATGAGGACTGACACCCTCGGCATGGTCCTGGCCGGCGGGCTGGCGCGGCGCATGGGCGGCGGCGACAAGCCGCTGCGGCTGCTGGGCGGCGTGCCGATGCTGGACCACGCGCTGGCCCGCCTGGCGCCGCAGGTGGCGGCCATGGTGATCAACGCGAATGGCAACCCGACGCGCTTCGCCGCGTATCGGGTTCCGGTGGTGGCGGATGGGTTGCCTGATCATCCGGGACCGCTCGCGGGTATCCTGGCGGCGCTGGACTGGGCCGCGGCCCATCGGCCGGACCTTCCCTGGGTCGTGTCGGTGCCCGGGGACTCGCCCTTCATCCCGCTCGACCTGGTGGCGCGGCTGCATGCGGCGCGCCTGGCCGCGAGCGTGCCGCTCGCCTGCGCGCGTTCCGGTGGGCAGGCGCATCCGCCGGTCGGCCTGTGGCCGGTCGCACTGCGCGACGACCTGCGCGCGGCCCTGATGGGCGGCGAACGCAAGATCGACCGCTGGACAGCGCGCCATGGCTGCGCGCCCGCCGACTGGCCCGCCACGCCGGTCGACCCGTTCTTCAACGCCAATGCACCCGAGGACCTGCAGGCCGCCGAAGCCCTGCTGCCGCTGTTGCAAACCACCCGCGCGAACGCCATAGACAAGATAGACGCCAAGTTGAAGGAACCGCCTGCATGAAGGCCATCGTCGCGGGTATCGCCATCGCCGTCGTCGTTGCCATCGGTGCGGCCTACGTGCTCGACACCAAGGTCCAGCGCTCCGCCGAGGCCGCCTTCACCACCACGGGCGCCCGGCTCTAGAGCCGTTGCCGTCCGCCATGGCTCACGGCAACGTCTCCAGCCATTTGTTTTCGCGAGCGTCTTTACCCGACCAGGTTAACCCACCTGTTCGGGGTCTGCTCTAGCCACGCCGCATGGCGCTGCGGCGCATCCCGCTGGTGGATGCGCGCGGCGCTGACCACCCCTCGGCGCTGGCCGTGGCCCAGCTGCCGGAGGAAACTGCCGCCATCCTGCGCAACGCGCGCCGGCACTACGGCGGCGCGGGCGTTGCGATCGGCGACGCCTTGTCCCGGCGCTGGCTCGCCCGCAATGCCACGCCGCTCGCGGCCGAAGTCGCAGCCGTGGCGTCCTGCATCGGGCAGCCGGGCGCGCATCTGCTGAACCTGTCCTTCGAATGGGGCTGCACCTGCGGCGTGCTGGATGCGGCGAACCCCACGATGCTGCGCACCCTCGACTGGGGCAGCCTGTCGGGGCTGGGCGACACGCTCGGCGTGATCCGCCAATCCGGCCCGGCCGGGGACTGGCTCAACATCGGCTGGCCGGGCCTGGCCGGCGCGATCACCGCGCTGGCGCCGGGCCGCTTCGCCATCGCCATCAACCAGCCGCCACTGCCGCTGACACGCCTGGGCGCGGCTGCACGCCGGCGCGGCTTCCGCACGACGGGGTTGCTGGCGGATTGGGTGGCGTCGCGCCCCGCCACCTGGCGCAGCCGCGCCCTGCCGCCCGCGCATCTGCTGCGCATCGCCTGCGACACCGCGCCGGAATATGCGGCGGCGCTGGCGCTGCTGCGCGACACGCCGATCGCCACGGCCGTGACCTTCACCATCGCCGGAACGCGCCCAGGCGAAGGCGCCGTGATCGAACGCACGCGCGACCGCACTGCGCTGCGCACCGGCCCGGGCCTGGCGGCGGCCAACCATTGGGCGGGTCTCGACCTGCCCGGCGCGGCGCGCTGGCGGGCCAGCGAACCGCGCCTGGCGCGCATGCAGGGCCTGCTCGCTGGCGGGTTCGTGCCCGATGGCTTCGCCTGGCTGACGCCGCCGCTGCTCAACCACGGCACGCGGCTCGCGGCGGTGATGCGCCCGGCGGAGGGGCGGCTGGAGCTGGTCGCGCATGAGGGCGAACGCCGCGTCAGCGAACCGCTGTCGCTACCGTAGCAGCGCGGCGACGCCGAGGCCCGCCAGCCCAACCCCGCAGGCCAGCCCCAGCCCAGGCCTGCCCGGCAGGTCCACGCGGCGCGACGGCGCCTTCGGATCATACAGGATAATCACCGGGCCATCGCCGTCGCGGCGCGCCAGCAGGCGCAGGTCGCGCGTGACCGCGCTGACGCCGCGCCCGTCCGGCAAGGTAAAATCGATCCGCCAGGACGGCCCGGACGCGAAGCGGATGGTCGCCGGTGCGCGCCGCCAGGTGAAGCGCCGCACGAGGCCGCGGACATCGCGCCGCACCAGCACCGCACCCAACAGGCACAGGATCAGCCCCGACGCCGCTGCATCCACTACAGCATCCCCGCGAAGGGCAGCACCGCGATGGCGTCGCCCGGCGCGACGCGCGTGATGGCTTCCGGCAACTCGGCGAAGCCGTTCGATTCAGTCAGCGAAGACAGCAGCCCCGCACCCTCGCGCGGGAATTTCGCCGCGCGCGTCACCGCACCCTCGGTGCGCAGCGTGACGCGCACGTATTCGCGCCGCCCGGCCTTCTTGCGGTAGTCGAAATCCGCCAAGGCACCGTAGCGCGGCAGCGGGCGGTCCACCGCGCCGGCCAGGCGCATCAGCAGCGGCCGTGCGAGGTGCAGGAAGCACACCACCGCCGCCACCGGATTGCCAGGCAGGCCGACCACCGGCGTGCCGCCCGACGCCAAATCCCCGCCAGCCTTCGGCAGCACGCCCATCGCCGCCGGCCGTCCTGGCTTCACGGCAAGGCGCCAGAATACCAGCGACCCCCCGGCTTCGATCGCGGCGCGGACATGGTCTTCCTCACCGGTCGACACGCCGCCGCTGGTCAGCAGCAAATCATGGTCGCGCGCCGCCGCGCCCAGCGCCGCGGCCGTGTGCGACGGGTCATCGGGCAGGATGCCGAGATCCGTCGCGATGCAGGGCAACCGCGCGAGCAGCGCGAGCAGCGTGAAGCGGTTGCTGTCATGGGTCTGCGCGGGCCCCAGCGGGGCGCCGGGTTCGGCCAGCTCATCGCCGGTCGAGAACACGCCGATGCGCGGCAATGGCCGGACGGCGACGCGCGCCTGGCCGAGCGCGGCTGCCAGGCCGATCTCCGCCGGCCCCAGCACGCGCCCCGCCGCCAACGCCACGGCGCCGTGCCTCACATCCTCGCCCGCCGGGCGCGCATTGGCACCGCGCTTCAGGCCGGGCGGTACCAGGATGCCGCCGTCCACGCGCTGGATATCCTCCTGCATGACGCAGGTGTCGGTGCCCTCGGGCATCGGCGCGCCGGTGAAGACGCGAATCGCCTCGCCTGGCCGTGCTGCGCGCGCGGCCAGGTGGCCCGCGGCGGCGCGACCCGCTTCCAGCAGTTGCGTGGCCGCGGCCGCCGCCAGATCCGCGTGGCGGAAGGCCCAGCCATCCACGGCGGCATTGAAGAAGGGCGGCAGCGGGATCGGCGCCACCAGGTCGTGCGCCAGCACGCGGCCTCGGGCGGCGGCGAGCGTCACCGCCTCCTCGCCGGGCAGCGCGGGAATGCGCGCGGCGATCAGCGCCTGCGCCTCGTCCACCGACATCAACGCGCCACCGAAGGCGAAGCAGTCGTCGCTGAGCTGCGCCACTCAGGCCTCCTGCCGCACGGCCCAGTCGATCGCTTCGACCGGCACGGCATGGGCGAGCACCAGCACCGCCACGCCTTCCGCGTCGTCCAGCGCCGCGCGCGGCAGGTCGTAGGGAGCCGCGATGTCCGAGGCGACCGCGACGATGCCCGGCATCTCCGGACGCATCCAGGGCTTCGCGTTGGCGGCGCGGTGTACCTCGATCTTCGGATGCGCGTCGCGTTTGAAACCCTCGACGATCACGAGGTCGACCGGGTCCATCCGCGCCAGCAATTCCGGCAGGGTCGGTTCGCGCGCCGTCCGCAGCTCGGTCATCAGCGCCCAGCGCGCGCCGGAGGCGACCATGACCTGCGACGCGCCCGCGCGGCGATGTTCATACGAATCCTTGCCCGGCACATCGACATCGAAGCGATGATGCGCGTGCTTGAGCGTGGAGACCGCCAGCCCCCGCCCGATCAGCAGCGGCAGCAGCCTCACCATGAGCGTGGTCTTGCCCGCCCCGCTCCAGCCGGCGAGACCGATGATCCGGGTCACGTCCTTCATCCCCGAAAACGCGATGGGCGCACGGTTCGCACCGCGCGCCCACCCGTCATGCGGCCCGCAGCGGGCCGGGTCAATCGCCGCCGGCTGCCTTCGCTCCGGCGGGTGGCGTGGCGCCGCGGCCCTTGGCCATTTCCTGCTCGACCCACAGATTGTGGTGCTGCCTGGCCCAGTTCAGGTCGACCTGGCCGGAGGTCATGGCATCCGACGCGCCCTCCATGCCCAACGTGCCGATGTAGATATGCGCCAGCATCACCGCGATCATCACCACCGAGACGATCGAGTGGATGATGTGGCTGAGCTGCATGCCGGCGATGTCGGTGAAGAAGAACGGGAACACCAGGATGTAGCCGGTGACGGCCACCGCCGCGCCACCCAGCACGGTGATCCAGAAGATCCCCTTCTGGCCGGCGTTGAATCGCCCGCTGTCGGGATGCCCATGGCCGACCAGACCGCCGCCCGCCTTCAGCCAACGCGCATCGGTTCCGTTCGGGATGTTGTCCTTCACCCACAGAAGCAGCATCACGACGATGCCGAGGGTGAAGGGGAAGGCCAGGAAGTTGTGGGCGTACTTGCCCCACTGGCTGATCGCGGTGAAGGCCTCGGGCCCCACCAGCGGCAGCAGCACATGCCGCCCGAAGGTGAGGTTGAGGCCCGACAGCGCGAGGATGATGAAGGTCGAGGCCACCATCCAGTGGTTGGCGCGCTCCAGCAGGTTGAAGCGCTGGATGGTACGGCCTGATAGGCCGCCCTCCACCGGAATGCGCCCCTTCATTAGGCGGAACAGCACCAGCAGGGCGAGCATCCCCAGCACCGCGATGCCGCCGACCCAGGCCAGCGTCACGTTGTGGAATTCGCGCCAGGACCGGCCGCCAGGCTGGATCAGGCTGGCCGCCTGCTGGTCCGGAATGGTGATGCGGCCGGCGACACGGCCGCCCTGCAGCGCCTTGATGACCTCGAGCTCATCCGCCACCGGCGGCAGCATGGAGGTCGGGTTGGTCGGCGTGCCGCTGACATTCGGGTTGGTCTGCGCCTGGCCGGCCACAGGCACGGCCACGAGCAGCGCGGCGGCGAGGAACAGCGCGCGCATCAGATCGCCACCGTCTCGCGATAGGCGGTGCGCCAACCCCAGGCGCCAGAGCCATAGCCGCGGCGCTGGACACGCTCGCGGTAGATCTGCGCGATCACCGCGCCATCGCCGGCCAGCAGCGCCTTGGTCGAGCACATCTCGGCACACAGCGGCAGCTTGCCTTCGGCCAGGCGGTTCGACCCGTACTGGATGTATTCGGCTTGCGTGTTGTCGGCCTGCGGGCCGCCGGCGCAGTAGGTGCACTTGTCCATCTTGCCGCGGCTGCCGAAATTGCCGACGCGCGGGTACTGCGGCGCGCCGAAGGGGCAAGCGTAGAAGCAGTAGCCGCAGCCGATGCACAAATCCTTGTCGTGCAGCACCACCGCATCCGCCGTGGTGTAGAAGCACGACACCGGACACACGGCGGCGCAGGGCGCATCCGTGCAGTGCATGCAGGCCATCGAGACTGAGCGTTCGCCCGGCTTGCCGTCATTGATGGTGACGACGCGGCGGCGATTGATGCCCCAGGGCACCTCGTGCTCGTTCTTGCACGCCGTGACGCAGGCGTTGCATTCGATGCAGCGCTCGGCGTCGAGAAGGAACTTCATGCGGGCCATGGTCTTGGTTCTCCCTTACGCCGCACGGATCTGGCAGAGCGTGACCTTGGTTTCCTGCATAAAGGTCACCGGGTCGTAGCCGTAGGTCGTGATCGCATTCACCGATTCACCCAGCACGATCGGGTCGGTGCCCTGCGGGTACTTGCTGCGCTGGTCCTCCTGCATGAACCAGCCGGCGAAGTGGAAGGGCATCCAGGCCACACCCGGCCCGACACGTTCCGTCACCAGCGCCTTCATGCGGGTGGCCTTGCCGGCCGGCATCTCGGGGCCGTTCACCAACACCCAGGCGCCGTCGCGGATATTGCGCGACGCGGCGTCCTGCGGGTTGATCTCGACGAACATGTCCTGCTGGAGCTCGGCGAGCCACTTGTTCGACCGCGTCTCCTCGCCGCCGCCTTCGTATTCCACCAGCCGGCCCGAGGACAGGATGATCGGGAAGTTAGGCGCGAGGTCCTTCGCGCGGTTCTGCACCGACTGCCCGAGATGCGGCATGCGGAAGGCGCGCCGATCGGGCAGCGTTGGGTATTGCGCGATCAGGTCGGTGCGCGGCGTGTAGATCGGTTCGCGATGCACCGGGATGGGGTCCGGCAGGTTCCAGGCATTCGCGCGCGCCTTGGCGTTGCCATAGGCCATCACGCCATGTTCCATGGTCACGCGGATGATGCCCATGGACAGGTCGGTCGCCCAGGATGCGCTGCCGCCCTGGCGTGCGATCGACGCCTTCTCCGCCTCGGTCAGCTCGGCATCCCAGCCCAGGCGCGCCATCACCGCCGTGGTGAATTCCGGATAGCCGTCGGTCAGTTCCGAACCCTGCGAATGGGACCCCTCGGCCAGCAGCGAGACGCCATTGCGCTCCACGCCGAAGCGCGCGCGGAAGGTGCCGCCGCCCTGCTTCACGTGCAGGTTGGTGTTGTACAGGATGTGCGTGCCCGGGTGGCGCATCTGCGGCGTGCCCCAGCAGGGCCAGGGCAGGCCGTAGAAGTCGCCGGCGATCTCCGCCGGCGCATCGGCCTTCGCACGCAGCGTCACCAGGTCGAACTTGTCCTGGTGCTGCATGTGCAGCTTGAGGCGCTCGGGCGACTGGCCGGTATAGCCGGTGCTGATGGCGCCGCGGTTGATCTCGCGCAGGATGCTCTCGGCGACCGGCGCGTTGGCGCGGATCTCGAAGCCCTTGAACACTTCCTCCTGCATGCGGAAGGTCATGTTGCGGCGTGCGGCGGCGGCATCGATCGCACCCGCCAGGCGGTACAGCGCCTCGTAGTCGTTCTTGCTCTCGAAGATCGGGTCCACGACCTTCGCACCCCACTGCACCGAACGGTTCGACGCGGTGCGGCTGCCGTCGCATTCGAACTGCGTGCAGATCGGCAGCAGGTAGGTGTTCTCGCGGCGGTTCGCGAGCACCGCGAAGGTGGTCGGATGCGGGTCCGCCACCACCAGCAGGTCGAGCTTCTCGAGGCCCTTCACCGCCTCGGGCATGCGGGTGACGGTGTTGCCGCCATGGCCGAACACCACCATGGCCTTGAGGTTGTCGCGCTGCGCCAGGCCGGTCTGCGCATTCACCGGCATGGTCACGGCATCGAAGTACCGCGTGGTGGGGATGCCCGGCGTGGTCATCATGGCCGTGCTGTCAAAGCGCGCGACCATGCTCTCGTAGGACACGCCCCACACCCGCGACCAATGCCGCCAGGCGTTCTCATCAAGGCCGTAATACGCCGGCAGTGTCGTGACATCGAGGCCGAAATCCGTCGCACCCTGCACGTTGCAGTGGCCGCGGAAGATGTTCGCGCCGGTGCCTTCCTTGCCCACATTGCCGGTGGCCAGCAGCAGGATCGAGTAGGCGCGCACATTCGCCGTGCCGACGGTCTTCTGCGTCGCCCCCATGCACCAGATCAGCGTGCTGGGCTTCTGCGTGGCGAACATCTCCGCCACCTTGCGCATCTGCGCTTCCGGCACGCCGGTCACGCGCAGCACCTCGGCGGGGGTCCACTTGGCGACCTCGGCGCGGACCTCGTCCATGCCGTAGACGCGCTGGCGGATGAACTCGCGGTCCTCCCAGTTGTTCTGGAAGATGTGCCACAGCAGGCCCCAGATGATCGGGATGTCGGTGCCCGGGCGGATGCGCATGAATTCGCTGGCATGCGCCGCGGTGCGCGTGAAGCGCGGGTCGATGACGATCAGGTTGGCGCGGTTCTGTTCCTTGCCCGACAGCACGTGCTGCAGCGAAACCGGATGCGCCTCCGCCGGGTTCCCGCCCATGATGATCATGGTCTTGGAATTGCGGATGTCGTTGTAGGAATTGGTCTGCGCGCCGTAGCCCCAGGTGTTGGCCACGCCGGCGACCGTGGTCGAATGGCAGATGCGCGCCTGGTGGTCGACGTTGTTGGTGCCCCAGAAGGCGGCGTATTTGCGGTACGCGCCCTCGTTGGAGAACTTCGCGCTGCCCAGCCAGAACACGCTGTCGGGGCCCGAGGCCTGGCGCACTGCCATCAGCTTGTCGCCGATCTCGTTGACCGCGGCGTCCCAGGTCATGCGCGTCCACTGGCCGTTCACCAGCTTCATCGGGTACTTGATGCGCCGGTCGCCGTGCACCAGCTCGCGCACCGCAGCGCCCTTGGCGCAGTGCGTGCCGCGGTTGATGGGCGAATCCCAGGTGGGTTCCTGCCCGACCCACACGCCGTTCTGCACCTCCGCCGTGACGGAACAGCCCACCGAGCAATGCGTGCAGATGTTCTTCACGCGCGTGACGGGCTGCTGGTGGTTCACCGGCCCGGCCGCGGCCGGGCGGATCGTGGTCAGCGGAATCGTGCCGAGCGCCGAGAGCCCGACGCCCGTGATGCCCGCCTGCTTGAGGAAGGCGCGACGGTCGAGCCCACCCGAGGACAGCCCGGCATACGCCGCGGCCTGGCGCTGCCGGCCGGCGCGCGCTTCGGAACGCTTGATCAGCATGGGGTTTGCTCCCTCTCGTTGGACGGCTCAGCCACCGTAGCGGTTGGTGCGGTAGAAGGCCTGGACGTGTGCGCTGTCGCCCTGGTAGCGGGCCTTCAGGCGGTCGGCCTCGTTCTCCTTGCGCGCGGTGCCGGCGGGCACGGCGTCGGCGCGAATCGGGCCGGCGGCCTCGGCGATGCCGGCCGCCGCGGCAGCGGCGCCGCCCAGGCCCAGCGCCTTCAGGAAGCCGCGACGTTCCGGCGCGCCGTTGTTGTTTGTGCTCATCTCGTGGTGCTCCCCGACTTGCGTCATTGCGGCAGCCCGAGGGCCGCCTGCTCGATCTCGATCGCAACGCGCCCGAGCTTGCCGACGGCGCGATAGAACCGCGCCGCCTTGGCCGTCTCGAGATCCGCGAAAACCCTGCCGCCCCAGGGGCGCAGGTGCTTGGTGAAGAACGCCTCGGCCTGCGCGGTCCCGCCGTCGAAGCTGCCCGAAAGCAGCCCGGCATAGACCTCACATTCCGAACCGATATGGTCCTCGGGTTCCGCGATGCCCTCGGCGCGTTCTAGGCCGAGGCGCGCCAGGTCGCCGCGCAGTTCGGCCAGCGGCCGATCATGGAGGAAGCCGGTGAGGTAGTAGGAGGCGAAGGGCAGCAATTCGCCGCGTCCGAGGCCGATGAACAGGTCGTGGAATTCGCGCTCCGCCGCGACCGGATCGGACGCGCGCGCAGCCGCCGCCAGCGAGCCATAGGCCGCGCCAAGCGCGGTGCCGTCGCCGCGCAATTGCGCCAGCGCGGCGAGCAACCCGGCGTCGGGCGCGGCCACGAGCAAACGCCCCAGCAGCGCGAAAAGCCGCGCACGCTCCGTCGTCATGCCGTCAGGCCGAACGTCCAGTGTGTCCTGGGCGGACATGCCGCAACCGGTCTCCCACTCCTTTATTCCGACCAGAATAGACGGGAATCGCAAACACCTCAAAGCATTGTAATCGTTGCGGGTTATTGAGAACGGCTCTCAACTCGGCAGGGCGGACCCATGGCGGCGCAACGGCGGTTCGGCGGGGTCGGCATCGGTTGCGGATAGGTCCGCGACCGGTGCGGTTGCTTCGGCCAGCAAGGATGGCGGAAGCATCGGCGCGCCTTCCGGCGCCCCATGCCCCGGCGCGCCTTCCGGCGCCCCATGCCCCGGCGCGCATACCGGCGCCCCATGCCCCGGCGCGACTACCGGCACCCCATGCCCCGGCGCGCCTACCGGCACCCCATGCCCCGGCGCGCCTTCCGGCACCCCGTGCCTCGGCGCGCCTTCCGGCGCGACGCCCGCCACATCTCCGAGCGTCGCCTCCGGTGCCGCGCCCCCGGGCAGCGGCTCCGGGCCGAACACCTGCGCCAGCATCTCCCGCACATCACCGACCAGATCGAGCGACCCGCCCGGCACGCCGTCCGGCGCATTGTAGTCCCAGGCATAATCGGCCGGGCCGACGAAGTCGCGGATTGCGGGATCGAGCGCCCAGGCCTTGCGCAACGCGGCACGCTTCAGTGCCTCCGGCACTTCCTTGCGCAGGAAGGCGGTGAAGTCGCTGGCCGAGGTCAGGCTTTCGATCGTCGGCAGTGTCGTGATGTCGAAGGGCGGTTCCTCCGGCACCGGCGGCGGCGAGTCTGGCGGCATCCCGTCAGGCGGCGTCTCGATGACCGGCTCGGCCACCGGCAGCCCCGCCTCGACCGCGCGCTTGCGGCGCGACCACCGGGACAGGAAGCCTTCCTCACTCATGCTCGTCGACCCGCGACCGGCGACCGAGCGAATCCGTATCCGCGCGGTCGCGCTTGCGCTTGTGGAACTCGCGCTGCCGGTGGTGCTCGGCGACGAAGCGTTCGACCAGCAGCCGCAGGCCCGGTGGCATCGGCAGCGCCTCCAGCAGGTCGGACCCCGATTCGGCGTAGAGCTGCGCCTCGCCCGCATCCACGGTCACGGCATGCAGCGCGTAGCCCGGCGGCGCCTCGGTTGGACGCAGCACGACCCACACGCGCGGCGGATCCTGCTCGAGGTTGTGGATGTAGTTGTCGGTATCGGTCGGGTGCAGCGCGACCTCGGCCGCGCCGGCCAGGAACAGCGTTTGGCCGGCATCCTCGCGCAGCACGGTCCAGGGTGCAGCCGGCGGGAAATCCTCCAGCACCTCGCGCGGCTGCCAGGCGAACTCCGCCCAGGGCGTCACACCAGGGCGGCGTTCCACCACCACGCCGACCTCGACCCGCACGGTGCCCGGGACTTCCAAGGTCATGCCGCATCCTCGCGTGCGGTCAGCGGCAGGCCGGTCACCAGGTTCTGCGGCTTCATGCGCACACGCTGCGCCGCATCCATCGCCAGCGCCAGGTAGACCGGGCGCCCCGCCACGCGCGCGATCACGCGCGACGCATCGCGGAATTCCAGCACGCCGAGCCACAGGATGCGCGCCAGGCGTTCCTGCCGCACCTTCTTTGCATTCCACAAATCGTTGGCGATCGACGTCGCTTCCGCATCCAGGCCGACATGCCAGGTCCAGTCGCGATCCTCGATCACCGGCACGGGGCGGATCGTGACATCCTCGCTGAACACATGGCGGATGAAGCGTTCCAGCATGCGTGCGATGCCGTGCTGCCCGTCGCGCCCCTCGGCAATGTCGAGTGCGAGGTCATGCGCATCCGACCGCCCGTGATACCGATGCGCGTTGCCGTCGTTCAGCACATCCAGCTCGACCTCGCGCGGCGGCGCGCCGGCTTCCACCAACAATTGCCCGAGCGCGCCGAAGCCGCCGTCGCGGCCGCGCATCTCGACCACCTCCTCATCGGCCAGCAGCGTGGCACCCTGGTGGATGCCGGCGCGCTGCGTGCGGAACAGCAATTCGCCCGCGCGCAGGGCGAAGGGATCGCCCTCGCCTTCGAGAGCGGCGCGCGCCACCAGGTGCGTCAGCATCTGCAACAGGATCGGCGGGATGCCCGCCACGCCCTCGCGGTACAGCGCGATCCAGGCGGCTTCGAGGGTCGGATGCGCCGCCACGCGGTCGCGGAACGCCAGGAACTGCGCGACATTCTCCCGCGCATCCGCATCGGCGAGGGCCGCGACGCGCGCGGCATCCACCGCCTGCAAGGGTTCGTCCATCAGCGCGGCATGCAGCGCGCGCTCGGCGTCGCAGGCTTCCTCGGGTGGGATCAGTTCCGGCCGCGCGAGAAACGCGCGCCACAGGTCCGTCGTCGCGGCCAGGCGCCCATGCTCGACCACGTCACACAGGTGATGGCCGGAGGCCACCCAGAAATCGCCGGGAGCGAGCGTCTCGTTCACGGGTCATCCCCAGTGTCCGCACGACCGCTGGCCCGCGCCATGCGGGCAAGGTCCGGACGGATCGGCGCTTCCTCGGCATCATCCACCGCGACGGCGGCAAAGACCGGCAGCGCATCGAAGCGCCGGTGCTCCTGCGCGCGTTCGTGCAGCGTGCGAAAGCGCTCGCGCACCGCGCCGTCCTCGATGCCGCGGCTGAGCGCCACCAGCGTGCCGGGCGGGTGGTCGCACAGGGATTCGGCGAAGGCGACCTCGTCCTCCGCCGCTGCGCGCGCCGCGTCATCGTCCGGCGCGCCGTGCGCGGCGCGGATATGCGCGGCCAGTGCCGCGACCGCGTCGTCGCGCTGCGCCGGCGACGCACTCGCCACCTGCACCAGCGTCGACCAGCCGAAGGAGGACAGGCCGAGGAAACCGGCGCGGAACGCCTGCCGCCGCTTGCCGTCCAGTGCCGCCACCTCGTCATCCCAGAAGTAGAAGCCGCCCGGCACCGCCCATTCGCCGGGCTCGGCCGCGCGCGGAAACACCAGTGCGTCGGAGGGATCAAGCCGGATGGTGCGCAGCAGCCGAGTCATGCCGCCACCGCCTGCGCCAGCACGTGCCGTTGCCGCGCAGCGCCACGTTCGATGACCAAGTCGCCGGTCGCCGGGTCGATGCCGCGCCGCACGCCTTCACCCGCCGCAGGATCGAGCCGCGCCAGGTATCGGTCCGCCACGACCCTCAGGCCGCGCGCCTGCCAATCCGCGAGATTTGCCATCAGGTGCCGCGCCCAGGCCGCGGTCATCTCGGCGGGGGTGGTGTCGGTGTAGCCTTCCTCGAACAGCGTGCTGCGACCGGGGTCGTGGCCGGGGTCGTGGTCCGGCGCGGCGAAGGCGACCTCGATGCCGACCACGAGCCAATCCGGCACCGCATCCTCCGCGCAGCCGGGCGGGGCGGCCAGGCGCGCGGCGCCGACCACGCCGCCATTCACCCGGATGGTCGCCGGCCAGTCGAAGGTCAGCGGCACCTCGGGCGGGCCCAGCGCACCCGCGGCATCGGCGAAGGCGGCCATGGCCGCGAGCAGCGCCGGGCGCGCGGCGGCCAGGGTCTGTTCCGGCTCCAGCACCACGGCGGCCTCGATTCGCGCCCAGGACCGCGCCCAGACCAGCGTGCCAGCGCCCTGTACCGGCGCCTCCGCCAGCGCGCGCGCCATCGCGTCGCCCCCTTCGCGCAGGGCGATGATCGGGGTGAAGACACTCGGCAGGTCGGGCAGGCCCTCGGACACGCGCTCCCTCGCATCGCCATGCGTCCCGGCATATATGCGCGCCGCCCCGAAGCACCAAACGGGGCGCCTCGGGGGATGGCCTGCCATGGGCGGAACGGAAGGGCGCATTGCCCTGGTGTGCAGTTGCGAGGACACGATGCGCCTCGATGAACGCGCGATCGCGCGGGGCTGCGGCGCCGAACTGCGCAGCGCCGAGCAGCTCTGCGTGGCACAGCTCGATCGCTTCATGGCGGCACTCGCCACGGGGCGCCCGCTGACCGTCGCCTGCACGGCGCAGGCACCGCTTTTCGCCCAGGAAGCGGCCGAGGCCGGCGCGCCCGCGCCGGTCTTCGTCAATATCCGCGAACATGCCGGCTGGTCCTCGGAGGGCCGTGCCGCCGGTGCGAAGATGGCCGCGCTGCTCGCCGCCGCCGCGGAACCGATGCCCGCCACGCCCCTCGTGCCGCTGCAAAGCGACGGGGTCGCGCTGGTGCTCGGCCGCGACGCGGTGGCGCTGGAGGCCGCCGCCAGGCTGGCGGATCGGCTCGACCTGACCGTGCTGCTGACCGGCGCGCAGGACGTCGCGCCGCCGCGCAGCGCGCCCTTCCCGGTGATGAAGGGACGCGCGCGCGCCGCGACCGGGTATCTCGGCAGCTTCGAGATCACCGTGGATGGCGCGGCGATGCCGCGGCCTTCCTCCCGCGCGCGCTTCGACTGGGGGCCGGGCAAGGATGGCGCCCTCAGCCGCGCCGATATCGTGCTGGACCTGACCGGCGGCACCCCGCTGTTCCCCGCGCACGAGGTGCGCCAGGGCTACCTGCGTGCCGACCCGGCCGACGCCGTCGCGGTGGAACGCGCCATCGCCGCCGCCGGCGAATTGACCGGCACTTTCGACAAGCCGCGCTTCATCGCCTTCGACGGCGGGCTGTGCGCCCATGCGCGCAACAGGCGCACCGGCTGCACGCGCTGCATCGATCTATGCCCCACCGGCGCCATCACGCCCGGCACCGGGCCGCTGAAGGACCAGGTGGTGATCAGCGCCGAGATCTGCGCGGGCTGCGGTGCCTGCGCCGCGGTCTGCCCGACCGGTGCGGCCACCTACACGCTGCCGCCCGCGGCCGCGATGGCGCGCCGTATCCGCACCCTGCTGCTGGCCTATCGGGAGGCCGGCGGCGAAGCGCCGGTGGTGCTGTTCCATGACGAGGCGCAGGGCGAAGCGCTGCTCGATGCACTGGGCCGCCATGGCGATGGGTTGCCGGCCCGCGTGTTGCCGGTGCGGGTGAACGAGGTCAGCGCGATCGACCTCTCGCTGCTGGCCGGCGCCTTCGCCTGGGGGGCGAGCGCGCTGCGCGTGCTGCTGCCCGCGCGCGAGAAGCACGGCACCGAGGGGCTGCTGCGCAACATCGAGACCGCCAATGCCGCCTTGGCGGGGCTGAGCCTGGGCCACGCCGTGCCGCGCGCCGCGGTGATCGAGACGGACGATCCCTTCACGCTCGGCGAGGCGCTGTCCGCGCTGCCGCGCGCGCCCTTGCCCTTCGCGCCGTCGACCCACCAGGCGATCGGCTCGCCGCGCGAAATGGCGTTGCAGGCGCTGCGCGCGCTGCGCCGCGCCGCCGGATCGACGGTCGAGACCGTGGCGATGCCGGCCCTCGCCCCCTTCGGCGTGGCGCATGTGGCCGTCGCGGGCTGCACCCTGTGCCTCGCCTGCACAAGCGTCTGCCCGACCTCGGCGTTTTCCGCCAATCCCGAGACGCCACAGCTGCGCTTCCTCGAGGATGCCTGCGTGCAATGCGGGCTGTGCGTGGCGACCTGCCCGGAGAAGGTCATCACGCTGGAGCCGCGGCTGAATTTTGCCGACACCGCTGCCGCGCCGCAGGTGGTCAAGCAGGAGGAACCGGCCGCCTGCCCGCGCTGTTCGAAGCTGTTCGGCACCAAGGCGTCGATCGCGCGGGTGAAGGCGAAGCTGTCGGC
>LNEW01000214.1 GCA_001464375.1 Rhodospirillales bacterium Ga0074136
GTGGGGGTCCGGGGGAGGGCAGCGCCCTCCCCCGCCGCGCATGACCGCTCCCCGCCTCTCCGCCCTGATCGTCGCCCGCAACGAGGCGGCTCGGCTGCCCGATTGCCTGGCGTCGGTCGCCTTTGCCGATGAGGTGGTGGTGGTGCTGGATCGCAGCACCGACGCCAGTGCGCAGATCGCGCAGGCGGCGGGCGCGCGGGTGGTCGAGGGCGCGTGGGAGTTGGAGGGCGACCGCCGCAATACCGGCATCGCGGCGTGTTCCGGCGACTGGGTGCTGGAGGTGGATGCGGATGAGCGGGTCGATGCCGCGCTGGCGCAGTCCGTGCGCGCGACCATCGCGACCAGCACCCATGCCTGGCACCAGGTGCCGGTCGACAACTACGTGGGCGAACGGCTGGTGCGCTACGGCTGGGCGGGCAGTTTCGGCACCACATCCGTGCCGCGGCTGTTCCGCCGCGGGGCGAAGCGCTGGCGGGCGCAGCGCGTCCATCCGGGGCTGGACTGGACCGGCAGGGAAGGGCCGAAGATCACGCAGGGCGCGCTGGTGCATCTGGTCGATCGCGACATTTCCGACATGCTGCGGCGGCTCGACCGGTATTCCAGCGCGAAGGCCGCGGACCTGATCGCGGCGGGGAATATCGGCACGCTGCGTGGCAATGTGCGGCGGTTCTTCTCGCGCGGGTTCAAGTCCTACGTGTCGCGCAAGGGTTATCGCGAAGGCGGCTGGGGCGTGCTGCTGGCGCTGTGCACCGGGGCGTTCCCGCTGCTGTCCTATCTCAAGGCGAAGCTGGAGCCGGAGAAGCACGGAGGGCGCCCGTGAGGATTGCGCAGGTCATGGCCGGCGCGCAGCATGGCGGGGCGGAGGGCTTCTTCGAACGCCTGTCGATCGCGCTGCATGCGGCCGGCGAGGACGTGCTGCCGATCATCCGGCGCGACGCCGAACGTGCGGCGCGGCTGCGCGCGGGCGGGCTGGCGCCGGTCGAACTCGGCTTCGGCGGGGCGCTGGACCTGTTCACGGGTCCGCGGCTGCGGCGCGCGCTGACTGGCTTCGCGCCGGCGGTGACGGTGGCCTGGATGAACCGCGCGGCGCGTTTCACGCCGAGGGGCGACTGGACGCTGGTGGGCCGCATGGGTGGCTTCTACGACCTGAAGTACTACCGGCGCTGCGACCACATCGTGGGCAACACGCGCGGCATCACGCGCTGGATCACCGAACAAGGCTGGCCGGCCGCACGCGCGCACCACGTGCCGAATTTCGTCGCTGACCTGGCGGGCGCGGCGCCGGCCGACCTGCCCGCGCCGGCCGGCGCGCGGCGGCTGCTGGCGATGGGAAGGCTGCATCCGAACAAGGGCTTCGACATCGCGTTGCGCGCGCTGGCGCAATTGCCGGCGGCGCATCTGTCGATCGCCGGGGAAGGCCCGGAGCGCGCGGCGCTGGAAGCCCTCGCGCGCGAACTGGGCGTGGCGCAGCGCGTGGCGTTCCTCGGTTGGCGGCGCGACACCGCGGCGCTGCTCGCGGCGGCGGAGATCTTCGTGTGTTCGTCGCGCCACGAACCGCTCGGCAACATCGTGCTGGAGGCCTGGTCGGCCGGGCGGCCGGTGGTTGCGGTGGCCTCGCAGGGGCCGCTCGAACTGATCGCCGATGGCGTCGATGGCGTGATGGTGCCGGGCGAGGATGCCGGCGTGCTCGCGACCCAGATCGCGCGGCTGCTGGACGACCCGGCGCGCGCGGCCGCGCTGGGTGTGGCCGGCCGCGCGGCGTATCTGCGCGACTTCACGCAGGCGGCGGTGGTGGCGCGCTGGCGGGATTTCCTGGCCGCCGTCGCGCCGCGCCGGCAGGCGGCGTAGCGCGATGTGCGGCATTGCCGGCCTCGCCCTGAAACCGGGCATGACGCCCGACCGCAGCGTGCTCGATGCGCTCACGCGCGCGTTGGCGCATCGTGGGCCGGACGGGCACGGGCATCACGTGCAGGGCAATGTCGCGCTGTCGCATACGCGGCTGGCGATCATCGACCTGGTCACCGGCGACCAGCCGCTGCATGCCGGGCCCGCCAGCCTGGTCGGCAATGGCGAGGTCTACAACTACCGCGAATTGCGCACCGACAATCAGCTCGCCTGCGCCACGGGATCGGATTGCGAGCCGCCGCTGCACCTGTTCCGCCGCGACGGCGTCGGTTTCGCCGACACGTTGCGCGGCATGTACGCCCTTGCCCTGCATGACCGCGTGTCGCGCCAGGTGGTGCTGGCGCGCGACCCCTTCGGCATCAAGCCGCTGTATGTGACCGAGACACCGCAGGGCATCGCCTTCGCCTCCGAGGCGCAGGCGCTGATCGCCGCGGGGCTGGTCGCGCCCCGCCTGCGCACGACCGCGCTGCACGAGCTGCTGCAACTGCAGTTCACCACCGGTGCCGAGACCATCTTCGAGGGCATCCGCCGCCTCCTGCCTGGCGAGACCGTGGTGATCACCGATGGACGCGTGGTGGAGCGCCGCCGCCGCGCCGCGCTGCCCGAGGGCGGGCCGGAGCCCATCACCGAGGACGCCGCGCTGGCGCGGCTGGACGCCGCGCTCGAGACCAGCGTGGACCTGCACCAGCGTTCCGACGTGCCGTACGGGATGTTCCTGTCGGGCGGCACGGATTCGGCGGCGGTGCTGGCCATGATGGCGCGGCTGAACGACCGCCCCGTGCTGGCCTTCACCGCCGGCTTCGACGTGCCCGGCGCGGCCGATGAGCGCGAGGCCGCCGCCCATGCCGCCCGCGCGGCCGGCGCGCGCCACGTCACGCTGGACGTGACGCGGGAGATGGCCTGGCGGCATCTGCCGGAGATCGTCGCCGGCATGGACGATCCGGCAGCGGACTACGCCATCATCCCGACCTGGTTCCTCGCGCGCCGCGCGCGGGAGGAGGTGAAGGTCGTGCTGTCGGGCGAGGGCGGCGACGAGATCTTCGGCGGCTATGGCCGCTACCGCTCCGCGATGCGCCCGTGGTGGCGCGGCGGCAAGGCGATGCGCGCGCATGGCGCCTTCGACCGGCTGGACGTGCTGCGGGCGCCGCCGCGGGGCTGGCGCGACGGGATCGAGGCCGCCGAGGCCGCCGCCGCGACGCCCGGGCGAACGCGGTTGCAGGCGGCGCAGGCGCTGGATGTCGCGGACTGGCTGCCGAACGACCTGCTGGTCAAGCTGGACCGTTGCCTGATGGCGCACGGGGTGGAGGGGCGCACGCCGTTCCTCGATGCGGGCGTGGCGGGCGCGGCCTATCGCCTGCCGGATGCGATGAAGGTGCGCGACGGGCAGGGCAAGTGGATCCTGCGGCAGTGGCTGGCGAAGCATTTCCCGGCCAGCGAGCCGTTCCGCCGCAAGCAGGGCTTCACCGTGCCGGTCGGCGCCTGGATCGCGGAGGCGGCGGATCGCCTGGCGCCGCTGGTGGCCGCACAGCCCGGCGTGGCTGAGATCGCGAAGCCCGATCGCATCCTGCCGCTGTTCCGCGCCGCCGCCGGCAAGCGCGAGGGCTTCGCCGCCTGGCACCTGCTGTTCCACGCGCTGTGGCACCGCCGGCATGTCGAGGGCATCGCGCCGCAGGGCGACGTGCTGTCCTATCTGGCGGAGCGCTGAACGCGTCGAGGCGCATTGCTGAACCCCGTTCCGCCTGCGCCGGTGGGGTCGCCGGGTGCGGGAGCGCGCCAGCCTCCTGGAGCGGTTGCCGCGCTATTCCGCCGCCGCCGCCGTGCGCGCGGCGAGCAGCGCGTCGATCCGTTCGGCCGGCACCGGGCGGCCGAACAGCCAGCCCTGCGCCTCGTGGCAGCCGCGCTCGGAGAGCATGCGCGCCTGTTCGGCGGTCTCCACGCCTTCGGCATTGGCGCGCACGCCCAGCGCGCGGGTGATGCCCAGAACCGCATCGACGATCGCCGCGGCGGAGCGGTCGGTCGCCAGGTTGGCGATGAAGGACCGGTCGATCTTGAGCTTGTCGAAGCGGAAACGCTGGAGGTAGCCCAGCGAGGAATACCCCGTTCCGAAATCATCCATCGCGATCGACACGCCCAGCGCGCGGATCTGTTCCAGCGTGCCGATGGTGGCCTCGGTCTGGGTGAGCAGCACGCCCTCGGTGATCTCGATCTCGAGCCGTTCGGCGGGCAGGCCGGTCGCGGCCAGCGCGCGCGCCACCAGCGTCTCGAAGCCGCCGGCGTGGATCTGGTGGGCCGAGACATTCACCGCGATGTTCATGCCCGGCCAGCGCACCGCCTTGGTGCAGGCCTCGCGCAGCACCCAGGCGCCGATCTGGGGCAGCAGGCCGAGTTCCTCGGCCAGCGGGATGAAGGTGTCGGGTGTCACGAAGCCGCGCGCGGGGTGGTGCCAGCGCAGCAGCGCCTCGAACCCGGTCACCGCGCCGGTGCCGAGGTTCACCTGCGGCTGGAAAAACAGTTCGAACTCGCCGCGATCGAGCGCGAGGCGCAAATCCGCCTCCGTCGACCGGCGTTCGCGCAGTGCGACGTTCATCTCGTCGGCAAAGAAGCGGAAGGTGCCGCGGCCGTCGCGCTTGGCGGCATGCAGCGCGGTGTCGGCGTCGCTGAGCAGGACCTCGGCCTCGGGGTGGCCGCGCCCCTTCGCCATGGCGATGCCGATGCTCACGCCCACGTGCACGTGCTGCCCGCCGAGGTCGAAGGGGGCCTCCAGCACGTCGATCAGCCGTTGCGCGAGGTTGTCGGCCGAATGCGGGTGGTTCAGGCGCGGCTGTATGATGGCGAATTCGTCGCCACCCAGGCGCACCACCGTGTCGGTGTCACGCAGTTCGGCGCGCAGCCGGGCGGCGACCTGGCGCAGCAATTCGTCGCCCATGGCGTGGCCGAGCGTATCGTTCACCGCCTTGAAGCGGTCGAGGTCGAGGCAGAACAGCGCCACGGCGTCGGTGCCCTCCCGCCGCATCGTGGCCAGCGCCAGGTCGAGGCGGTCCATGAAGACGCCGCGGTTGGGCAGGCCGGTCAGCGCGTCATGCGTCGCGAGGTGCGTCAGCTGGCGCATCGCGGCATCCAGCAGGCGCTGCGGCACGTGGCCGAGCAGCATGTACACCAGGCCGACCAGCAGCGCGCTCAGGACGCCGATGACGGCGGACCGATCGAGGATCTCGGTCATGGACTTGACGATCACGACGCTGCCGGCGCGCACGCCATGGGCGGTGATCTCGTCCTCGATGCGCAGGATCGGCCAGGGCGGCGTTCCGCCCAGCGTGGCCAGGACCTCACCGGTGGGGCCGAGCACGAGGCGACTTTCAAGCGTGTGTGCATCGACCACGCGCGACAGCGCGAATGCTATGCGCGGCGCCTCGAAGGTCCAGTGCGTCGGGTTGGCCTCGGCGATGTCGGCCACCGTGCTGGCGATGAAGCGCGCCTCCAGCCCGATCTCGGCCTCGATGGTCGAACGCGCGGTGCTGAAATAGAGCAGCGGCGGCAGCAGGGCGAGCACGAGCGCCAGGATGCGCGACCCGTGCCGCAGCGCGCCGTGCAGGCGTGTCGTTGCGCCGGCGCCGTGGGGGCGCTCGTTCACGATGCCGCCACGGCGGCGCGCGGTGTGGCGATCGCCACGCCCGGCAGCGCGCAGCGCGGGACCGCAGCCGGCAGCTTCGCGGATGCATTCGCCATGGCGCAGTCTTGGGCGATGCGTCTCAACAAAGGATTGACGGCGCGCGTCGCTGCGCGTCCAGGGTCGTCATGGCCAAGGACAAGACCCGATTCGTCTGCCAGTCCTGCGGGGCGGCGCACCCCAAGTGGCAGGGCCGCTGCGAGGCCTGCGGCGAATGGAACACCCTTGCCGAGGAAGCCCCGGCCCCGCGCGGCCCCGGCCCCGCCGCCAAGGCCGGCGGCGGCCGGCGGGTGGAGTTCGTCGGCCTGAAGGGCAGCAGCGCGCCACCAGCGCGCATCCCGACCGGCATCGCCGAACTGGATCGCGTGCTGGGCGGCGGTCTGGTCGCGGCCTCCGCCGTGCTGGTGGGCGGCGACCCGGGGATCGGCAAGTCGACCATCCTGCTGCAGGCGGCCGCGCGCGTGGCCAGTTCGGGCCGCCGCGTCCTGTACGTGAGCGGCGAGGAGGCGGTCGAGCAGGTGCGCCTGCGGGCCCGGCGCCTCGGCCTGACGGACAGCCCCATGGCGCTGGCGGCGGCGACCGCGCTGCGCGACATCGTGGCCAGCCTCGAACAGGAAGACGATGCCGCGCTGGTGGTGATCGATTCCATCCAGACCGTGTGGCTCGATGCGCTCGATTCCGCGCCGGGCACCGTCGCGCAGGTGCGCGCCTGCGCGGCGGAACTGATCCGCCTGGCCAAGGCGCGCGGCTTCGCCATCGTGCTGGTCGGGCACGTCACCAAGGAAGGCACGCTGGCCGGCCCGCGCGTCCTGGAACACATGGTCGATGCCACGCTGTATTTCGAAGGCGACCGCGGCCACCAGTTTCGCATCCTGCGCGCGGTGAAGAATCGCTTCGGCGCCACCGACGAGATCGGCGTGTTCGAGATGACCGGCACCGGGTTGATGGAGGTCACCAACCCCTCGGCGCTGTTCCTGGCGGAACGGCGGGGCAACGTGTCGGGCAGCGCGGTTTTCGCCGGCATCGAGGGCACGCGCCCGGTGCTGGTGGAGATCCAGGCGCTGCTCTCGCCCAGTTCGGGCGGGTCGCCCCGCCGCCAGGTGGTGGGGTGGGATTCCGGGCGGCTGTCGATGCTGCTGGCGGTGCTGGAATCGCGCTGCGGGATGAACCTCGGCCAGAACGACGTCTATCTGAACATCGCCGGCGGGCTGCGCATCAATGAACCGGCGGCGGACCTGGCGGTGGCGGCGGCGCTGGTCTCGGCCGCGACCGACCGGCCGACCGACCCCGATCGGGTGTATTTCGGCGAGGTCGGGCTGTCGGGGGAGGTGCGCCAAGTCTCCCAGGCCGAATCGCGCCTGCGCGAGGCCGCCAAGCTCGGCTTCACCGCCGCCACCCTGCCGCGCCGCGTGGCGCGCGGCGGCAAGGCAGCGGCCCCGCCCGAAGGCATCACCCTGGCCGAGACCGGGCACCTGGCCGACCTGGTCGCGGTGTTTGCGGAGAAGACCGTCAAACGCGCCCGCACGGCCCCGTGACGGCCCGGCCCGGCGCCGCTATAGGGGCCGGATGACATGGGTGGACGGTGTCCTGGCGGGGGTGGTCGTGATTTCGGCCGCCGTCGCCTTCTTTCGTGGCCTCGTGCGCGAAGTCCTGAGCCTTGGCGCCTGGCTGGGCGCCGCGGCGGCGGCCTTCTTCGCCCGGCCGTATCTGCTGCCGTACGTGAGCGCGTGGATCGACACCGAATGGATCGCCGATGCCGTCGGCGCCGGGGCTGTGTTCCTGGTCGTTCTGGTGGCGCTCAAGCTGTTCACCAACGCCATCGCGGACCGCGTGCAGGATTCGTCGCTGGGCGGTCTCGATCGCGTGCTCGGCCTGGTATTCGGCGCGGCGAGGGGTGCGGTGCTGGCCGTGCTTGCCTATATCCTGGCAGGCATGTTCGCCCCCGAGACCGGCACCTGGCCCGATGCGGTGAAGGAGGCGCGCAGCCTGCCCTTCGTCGCCGAAGGCGCCCGCATGGTGGTGGAACGGGTACCCGAAGCCTATCGCCCCCGCCTGGTAGCCCCGCCGGGGCCGGGCGGGCCGACCATGGATGAGCTGCTGCGCCCCCCCGCACGCAGCCGGAATTGAGGTCCAGCATGACGACCCCCTTCGACCTGGACGACGACAAGCCGCATGAGGAATGCGGCGTCTTCGGCGTGTGGAACGGCGGCGATGCGGCGGCGCTCACCGCGCTCGGCCTGCATGCCCTGCAGCATCGCGGGCAGGAGGCGGCCGGCATCGTCACGCTGGACGAGAAGGGGCTGTTCCACGCCCATAAGGGCCTGGGACTGGTCGGCGACAATTTCGGCGAGGCGAAGGTCATCGCGTCGCTGCGCGGCGAGGCGGCGGTGGGGCACAACCGCTACGCCACCACCGGCGAGACGGCGCTGCGCAATGTGCAGCCGCTATACGCCGATTTCGAGTTCGGCGGCTTCGCGGTGGGTCACAACGGCAACCTGACCAACGCGCAGGCGCTCAAGCGTGCGCTGGTTCGGCGCGGATGCCTGTTCCAGTCCACCACCGACTCGGAAGTCTTCGTCCACCTGATCGCCATCAGCCTGTATTCCACCGTGCTCGATCGGCTGATCGATGCGCTGAAGCAGGTGCAGGGTGCGTATTCGCTGGTGGCGCTGCACAATGGCGCGCTGATCGGCGCGCGGGATCCGCTGGGCGTACGGCCGCTGGTGCTCGGTCGCCTGGCCAATGGCGGGTGGGTGCTGGCGTCCGAGACCTGCGCGCTGGACATCGTGAGCGCCGAGTTCGTGCGCGACATCGAGGCCGGCGAGATCGTCGTCATCAACGATGACGGCGTGCGATCGGTGAAGCCCTTCGGGCGGCAGGCGGGGCGCTTCTGCATCTTCGAGTACATCTACTTCGCACGGCCCGATTCCGTGATGGAGGGCACCCCGGTCTACGACACCCGCAAGCGCATCGGCGCGGAGCTGTCGCGCGAATCGGGCGTGCCGGCGGATGTGGTGGTGCCGGTGCCGGATTCGGGCGTGCCGGCGGCGATGGGCTACGCGATGGAAGCGGGCATCCCGTTCGAGCTCGGCATCATCCGCAACCACTATGTCGGCCGGACCTTCATCGAACCGACCGACCAGATCCGGCATCTTGGCGTGAAGCTGAAGCATTCGGCGAACAAGCCGATCCTGCAGGGCAAGCGCGTCATCCTGGTGGATGATTCGATCGTGCGCGGCACGACGTCGCGCAAGATCGTGGAGATGGTTCGCCAGGCCGGCGCGAAGGAGGTGCACATGCGCATCTCCTCCCCGCCCACCACGCATTCCTGCTACTACGGCATCGATACGCCGGAGCGGTCGGAACTGATGGCCGCCAAGCACGATGTCGACGAAATGGCGCGCATCATCGGCGTCGACAGCCTGGCCTTCATCTCGCTGGACGGGCTGTACCGCGCGCTGGGGCAGCAGGCGCGCGACCCGGCGAAGCCGTATTTCTGCGACGCCTGCTTCACCGGGGACTACGCGATCCCGCTGACGGACTGGCAGGACAATTCGGATCGGCAGTTGTCGCTGCTGCAGCCGGCGGGGCAGTAGGCGCGCGCTACGCCGTCCGGTCGACGCCCCCGCCCGCCGCCAGCGCCGCCTGCGCCGCCGCCAGCCGCGCCACCGGCACGCGGTAGGGCGAGCACGACACGTAGTCGAGGCCCACGCTCTCGCAGAAGGTGATCGAGGACGGATCGCCGCCGTGTTCGCCGCAGATGCCGAGCTTGATGTCGGCCTTCACGCGCCGGCCCTTCTCGGCGGCGATGCGCACCAGCGCACCCACGCCGTCCGGGTCGATCGACACGAAGGGGTCCTTCGGGAAGATGCCCTTCTCGATATACAGCGGCAGGAACTTGCCGGCGTCGTCGCGCGACAGGCCGAAGGTCGTCTGCGTCAGGTCGTTGGTGCCGAATGAGAAGAAGTCGGCGGCTTCGGCGATGGCATCGGCCGTGAGGCAGGCGCGCGGCAATTCGATCATGGTGCCGACGCTGTATTCCACGTGGTAGCCGATTTCGGCGAAGACCTCCTGCGCGACGCGGTCGATCTGCGCGCGCGTGATTTCCAGTTCGCGACGCGTGGCTATCAGCGGGATCATGATCTCGGGATGCGGCGCCTTGCGGGTCTCCTTGCCGATCTGGCAGGCGGCCTCGAAGATCGCACGGGCCTGCATCTCGTAGATCTCGGGGTAGGAGATGCCGAGGCGGCAGCCGCGATGGCCCAGCATCGGGTTGGCTTCCGACAAATCCTGCGCGCGCCGGCGCATCTCGTCGACATTCGCGCCGAGCGATGCCGCGACGTCGGCGATCTCGAACTCGCTATGCGGCAGGAATTCGTGCAGCGGCGGGTCGAGCAGGCGGATGGTGACCGGCAGCCCCGCCATGATGCGGAACAGGTCGATGAAGTCCTGCCGCTGGAAGGGCAGCAGGCGCGCCAGCGCGGTGCGGCGGCCCTGCTCGGTCTCGGCCAGGATCATCTGGCGCACCACGCCGATGCGCGCGGGGTCGAAGAACATGTGCTCGGTGCGGCACAGGCCGATGCCCTCGGCGCCGAATTTGCGCGCCGTTTCGGCATCCAGCGGGGTCTCGGCATTGGCGCGCACCTTCATGCGCCGGACCTTGTCGGCCCATTCCATCAGCGTCGCGAAGTCACCGGACAATTGCGGTTCGATCATCGCGACGGGGCCGACGAAGACCTCGCCGGTGGCGCCATCGATGGTCAGGATCTCGCCGCCGCGCACCTGCACGCCGCCGGAAGACAGCACCTGGTTGTTGTAGTCCACCGACACGCCGCCGCAGCCGGCCACGCAGGGCCGGCCCATGCCGCGCGCGACCACCGCGGCGTGGCTGGTCATGCCGCCGCGCGTGGTCAGGATGCCCTTGGCGGCATGCATGCCGTGGATGTCTTCGGGCGATGTCTCGATACGCACCAGGATGACGGATTCGCCCTTCTGCGCGCGGGCTTCGGCTTCATCCGCGCTGAACACCACGACGCCCGACGCGGCCCCTGGTGAAGCGGGCAGGCCCTTTGCGAGAACCTTGCGCGCCGCCTTGGGGTCCAGCGTCGGGTGCAGCAGCTGGTCCAGCGCGCCGGGGTTCACGCGCTTCACCGCCTCGGTGGTGTCGATCAGCCCCTCGCGCGCCATGTCGACGGCGATCTTGAGCGACGCTGCGGCGGTGCGCTTCCCGTTGCGCGTCTGCAGCATGTACAGCTTGTTCGACTGCACGGTGAACTCGATGTCCTGCATGTCGCGGTAGTGGCGTTCGAGTGTGGCGCGCACCTCCACCAGCTCGGCATAGGCCTTGGGCATGGCGACTTCCATGCTGCGTTCGTCCGGCTTGGCCTTGAGCTGCGCCATGGGCTGCGGGGTGCGGATGCCCGCCACCACGTCCTCGCCCTGCGCGTTGATCAGGTATTCGCCGTAGAAGATGTTCTCGCCCGTCGACGGATCACGCGTGAAGCACACGCCGGTCGCGCAATCCTCGCCCATGTTGCCGAAGACCATCGCCTGCACATTCACCGCCGTGCCCCATTCGGCCGGGATGTCGTTGAGCCGGCGATAGGTGACGGCGCGCTGGTTCTGCCAGGACCCGAACACCGCGGTGACCGCGCCCCAGAGTTGTTCCCAGGGGTCCTGGGGGAAGGGCCTGCCGGTGACTTCCTGCACCATTTCCTTGTAGCCGTGCACCACGCGGTGCCATTCGGCGGCGGTGAGGTCGGTGTCCTCGTTCTTGCCGGTGTCGAGCTTGATGTGCTCGATGATTTCCTCGAAGCGGTGGTGGTCGACGTTGAGCACCACCGAGCCGTACATCTGGATGAAGCGGCGGTAGGAATCCCAGGCGAAGCGCGCATCGCCCGATGCGGTGACCAGGCCTTCCACCGTCGCGTCGTTCAGGCCGAGGTTCAGCACCGTGTCCATCATGCCCGGCATGGACACGCGCGCGCCGGAGCGCACCGAGACCAGCAGCGGCTTGTGGTGGTCGCCGAAGGTGTTGCCGACCACGGATTCAACGCGGGCCAGACCTTCCTTCACCTGCGCTTCCAGGTCGTCGGGGTAGCGTTCGCCGTTCTGGTAGTAGGCGGTGCAGACCTCGGTCGTGATGGTGAAGCCGGGCGGGACCGGCAGGCCGATCGAAGCCATCTCGGCCAGGTTCGCGCCCTTGCCGCCGAGCAGGTTGCGCATCTCGGCGCGCCCCTCGTTGCGGCCGGCACCGAATGAATAGACCCACTGTGTCATCGGCGGCTCCCGCTCAGGCTTCGATCTTCGAGAAGTCGGCGACCGCATCCATCGTAGCGCGGAGGCGGGCAAGTAGTTTCAGGCGATTGCGGCGGAGTTCCGGCGCCTGGTCATTGACGATGACCTTGTCGAAGAAGGCGTCGACTGGCGCGCGCAGGGTGGCCATGGCGTCCATGGCGCGTTCGAAATCCTCGGCGGACAGGTCGAGGTCGATGCGCGCGGCGGCTTCCTCCAGCGCGGCGGCGAGGGCTTGTTCCTCATGTGCTCGTAGCCGGTGTCGTAAGCGTGGCCGTCGCGCTTTTCCTCGATGCGCAGGATGTTCGCGGCGCGCTTGTAGGCGGCCAGCAGATTGGCGCCGGCGTCGGATTCGACGAAGGCGCGGACGGCATCGGCGCGGGCGAGGAGGCGGACGAGGTCGTCGTCCGGGGTGGCGCCGAGGACGGCGGTGACGACGTCGTGGCGGGTGCCCTCGGCGCGGAGCTGGACGCGGAGGCGGTCCGTGAGGAAGTCGAGGAGGTCTAACGTCTGCGGATGCACGCGACGTTTCGTGCCGGGCACCATCCGGTGCACGTCGCCTCGAGCATCAAGCGTAACGCCTTCGCTCAGCCCCTGGTCGGCCATCTGGGCGGCAAGTGTCCGCCGACGCTCTCGATGGGAAGCGTCGACCGAGTCGTCGATCAATGGCAGCGCATACTCGAGTAGATCGATCAGTCCGAGCCGCAGCCCTTTCTCCCGCACAATCCGGATCACCCCCAACGCCGCCCGCCTTAGCGCGAACGGATCCCCCGACCCCGTCGGCTTCTCCCCCACAGCGAAGAACCCAGCGAGCTGGTCGATCTTGTCGGCCAGCGCCACGGCAATCGCCACCGGCTCCCCCGGCACCTCATCCCCCGGCCCCATCGGCCGGTAATGCGCCGCGATCGCCTCCGCGACGCGCGGCGTCTCGCCTTGCGCCTGCGCGTAGTACCGCCCCATCACGCCCTGCAATTCTGGAAACTCGCCGACCATGCCCGACGCCAAATCCGCCTTCGCCAGCCGCGCCGCCCGGGCCGCGTCGTCCGCTAC
>LNEW01000215.1 GCA_001464375.1 Rhodospirillales bacterium Ga0074136
AAAACACCCGCCACATTCAGCGGGGGAAACAACCTAGTGCATCAGCACCAAACCGTCAACCCCCGAAACACCACAGCAGCGGCGTGGGGCGGGTTCTACCCACCCTGCCCCACCCTGTCAAATAGCTGTCATGTGATCCCTGCCCCTGCAAAAAACGCATGGCTTAAATCCTTGACCAAATCGCCGACTCGCAAACCAAACATGAATCTCTTGTCATCTGCGCTTATTCGGTGTCCCAACCCCTGCACAACCGCAGCGCAGGAGTCTCCCGAACATGCGGCTGAGCGCCATCCTGATCGTCATCGCCGCCCACATGATCCCCGCGCACGTCGCCAGGGCCGATCCACCCCCCGCGACGACCGAAGCGCCGGACGAGGAACGCGTCCTCATCGTACGGTCGGGTGATACCCTGGCCCGCCTGCTCGACAGCGCCGGCGTCGAGGACGCCGCCGCCGCCGCCGCCATTGCCCGGCTGACAACCCTGTACCGTCCCACGGCGCTGCGCCCAGGCGACGAAGTCGCGATCCGCCTCACCACCACCGACCCCGCCATCCTGCTGGAAATCGAGGTCGAGCCCGAACTGGGGCGCACCATCCGTGTCCGTCGCCAGGCCGATGGGACCTGGCATGCCGACCAGGTGGTCGCACCGCGACAGCGCTTCCTGGTGCGCGCCGAAGGTACCGTCGATGGCGGGCTTTTTCCCGCGATGACCCGCTCCGGTGTGCCCGCGGGCCTCGCCCTCTCGCTGATCCGCGTCCTCGGCCACCAGGTCGATTTCCAGCGCGACCTCCAGCCCGGCGATCGCTTCTCGATCCTGTTCGAGCGCTTCCGCGACAGCGAGGGCGATATCCTGGGCCATGGCCAGATGCTGCGCGCGCGCCTGGTCCTGGCCAGGCAGACCATCGAGATCTGGCGTCACAAGGATGACCGCGGCGCCACCGAATGGTTCGACCGCGACGGCCGCAGCCTGCGCCGCAGCTTCCTGCGCACACCCCTCGACGGCGCACGGATTTCCTCCGGCTACGGCATGCGCAGCCACCCGGTCCTCGGCTTCAACCGCATGCACAAGGGCGTCGACTTCGCCGCGCCAACGGGTACCCGCGTCTATGCCGCAGCCGACGGCACCGTCGTCTCCGCGAGGCGCGAAGGCGGCTATGGCCTGATGGTCCGCCTGCGCCACGCCGGCGGCGTCGAGACCCGCTACGCCCACCTGTCGCGCTTCGCGCGCGGCCTGGCCCCAGGCCGTCGCGTGCGCCAGGGCCATGTCATCGGCGCGGTCGGGTCGACCGGCATGTCGACCGGCCCGCATTTGCACTACGAGGTCGCCGTGGGTGGTCGCGCCGTCAATCCATCGCGGCACGTGCAGCAGGCGGCACGACTGGGCGGGCGGGACCTCACCGCATTCCGTGCGCGCCAGCGCGACCTCGATCGGCTCGCCGCGACGCTCGGCCGGCGTGACGAGGTCGCGCTCGCCGGCGATTGACGCGAGCGCGGGCCGGGGCGTCGAATGCCCCCGGCCCGCATCACAGCTTATGCCGCCTCAGTAAGCTCCGGCCGCACTTCGAGCCCGTCCGCAGAGGCGCTGACGCGCACCAGGTCCCCGTCCTTGATGCTGCCTTCCAGCAGCAGCCCGGCGAGCCTGTCCTGGAGGTTCCGCTGGATCACGCGCTTGAGCGGCCGCGCGCCATAGATCGGATCGTAACCGGCCTCCGCCAGCCACTCCCGCGCCTTAGCATCGAGCTCCAGCCGCACCTTGCGGTCCTCCAGCAGCTTCAGCAGCCGCTGCAGCTGGATGTCCACGATCGACGCCATGTCGCCCCGCGCCAGGCGCCGGAACAGCACGACTTCATCGAGCCGGTTGAGGAACTCCGGCTTGAAGCGTTCGCGTACCGCGCGCATCACCGCAGGGCGCGCGGCCTCGATCTCCGCACTCTCCGGCAGTTCCGCGATCGCCTGGCTGCCGAGGTTGCTGGTCAGCACGATGATCGTGTTGCGGAAGTCGACGGTGCGCCCCTGCCCGTCCGTCAGCCGCCCGTCGTCGAGCACCTGCAGCAGGATGTTGAACACGTCATCGTGGGCCTTCTCGACCTCGTCGAACAGGATGACCTGGTAGGGCCGGCGCCGCACGGCTTCGGTCAGCGTGCCGCCTTCCTCGTAGCCCACATAGCCCGGCGGCGCGCCGATCAGGCGGGAGACGGCGTGTTTCTCCATGAACTCGCTCATGTCGATGCGCGTCATCGCCCGCTCGTCGTCGAACAGGTACTGCGCCAGCGCCTTCACGAGTTCCGTCTTGCCCACCCCTGTCGGCCCGAGGAACAGGAAGGATCCGATCGGACGATGCGGATCCTGCAGCCCCGCCCTTGCCCGTCGCACAGCCTTGGAGACCGCCTCCAGCGCTTCCTCCTGCCCCACGACACGCTTGCGCAGCTCGTCCTCCATGCGCAGCAGCTTGGCGCGTTCGCCCTCCAGCATCTTCTCGACCGGAACGCCGGTCCAGCGGGAGACGATCGCCGCGATGCCCTCCTCGGTCACGGCCTCGTTCACCAGCCGCGCATCGCCGTCGCCGGCCTCGGCCAGCTTCTTCTCGATGCCCGGGATGACGGCGTACAGCAGCTCCGACGCCTTGGTCAGGTCGCCCTTGCGCTGCGCCAGTTCGACGTCGGTGCGCGCCTTGTCCAGCTGCTCCTTGAGCTTCTGGCTCTCGACGACCTTGCCCTTCTCCGCTTCCCAGCGCTGCGTCATGGCGTTCGAGGCTTCCTCGAGGTCGGCCAGCTCCTTCTCGAGCTTGCCGAGCCGGTCACGCGATGCCGGGTCCTGCTCCTTCTTCAGCGCCTCGCGCTCGATCTTCAGGCGCATCAGGTCGCGGTCGATCGCGTCGAGTTCCTCCGGCTTGCTGTCCACCTGCATGCGCAGGCGCGACGACGCCTCGTCCACCAGGTCGATCGCCTTGTCCGGCAGGAAGCGATCGGTGATGTAGCGGTTGGACAGCGTCGCGGCCGCCACCAATGCGCCATCGGTGATGCGCACGCCGTGGTGGAGTTCGTACTTCTCCTTGATGCCCCGCAGGATCGAGATGGTGTCCTCGACACTCGGCTCGCCGACGAACACCGGCTGGAAGCGCCGTGCCAGCGCCGCATCCTTCTCGACGTGCTTGCGGTATTCATCGAGCGTGGTCGCGCCGATGCAGTGCAATTCGCCCCGCGCCAGCGCCGGCTTCAGCAGGTTCGACGCATCCATCGCGCCATCCGCCTTGCCCGCGCCGACCAGCGTGTGCATCTCGTCGATGAACAGGATGATCTCGCCCTCGGCCTCGGTCACCTCGGCCAATACGCCCTTGAGCCGTTCCTCGAATTCGCCGCGGTACTTCGCCCCCGCGACCATCGCGCCGAGATCGAGTGCCATCACACGCTTGGTCTTGAGCGCCTCCGGCACGTCGCCCTTGACGATGCGCAGCGCGAGGCCCTCGACGATCGCCGTCTTGCCCACGCCGGGTTCGCCGATCAGCACCGGATTGTTCTTGGTGCGCCGCGCCAGCACCTGGATCGACCGGCGGATTTCCTCGTCGCGCCCGATCACGGGGTCGAGCTTGCCCTGCCGCGCCACCTCGGTGATGTCGCGCGCGTACTTCTTCAGCGCGTCGAAGGTCTGCTCCGCATTCTGGCTGTTGACCGTGCGGCCCTTCCGCAGGTCGGCGACGGCCTTTTCCAGCCTTTGCGGGTCGGCCCCGGCATCGCGGAAGGCACGGCCCGTATCGCCCTCGCTGGCAGCCAGCGCGACCAGCAGCCGATCCTGCGCGACATACTCGTCGCCAGCGCGTGTCGCCTGCTGCTGCGCGCCATCCAGCACCCGCACGATGTCCGGGGTGAATTGCGGCTGCCCTGCGCCGCCGCCCGATACCTTGGGCAGCTTCGCCAGCACCGCCTCCACGGCCAGCTTGACGCGCACAGGGTCGCCCCCGGCGGCGCGGATCAAGCCGCTGGCGGCGCCCTCGGCATCATCGAGCAGCGCCTTGGCTAGATGGCCGGGCGTCACCTGCTGGTGATACTCGCGGATCGCGATGGTCTGGGCGGCCTGCAGAAACCCGCGGGCCCTGTCGGTGAACTTCTCGATGTCCATATTCGTCCCTCTCCTGAGCGGACAGGCGTTACCCGCCCCCGGATGGGCTGCAGGCACGCCTCCAATACGGTCTCATGTGGTATGCGTCCTTGATCTGCTTCAAGGGGGCGTCATGCGCATCGAGACCATCTACCGCTACCCCGTGAAGGGCCTGACGCCCGAAGCCATGGAGGAGGTCGCGCTGACCCCCGGCGCGACGCTGCCCGAGGACCGCCGCTTCGCCCTGGCGCAAGGCGATTCGTCGTTCGACCCGTCCGCGCCAGCCTGGGTGCCCAAGCGGAACTTCGGCTGCCTGATGGCCAATGCCCGCCTGGCCCTGGTCCATTCCGCCTTTGACGCCCGCACCGGCGACCTCGCGCTGCGCCTGCCCGGCGACGCGCCCGTCATTGCGTCCACCCGCACCGACGAAGGCCGCGCCGCCATCGCCCGTACGCTGGCAGCCGCGCTGGGCGAGGAAGCCCGTGGCATCCCCCGCCTGGTCGAGGCACCCGGCCATTCCTTCTCCGACGTCGCGAAGAAGGTCGTCTCGATCATCGGGCTGTCGAGCCTGCATGCGCTGGAACAGGCGGCCGGTGCGCGGCTCGACCCCCTGCGCTTCCGCGCCAACGTCTATGTCTCGGGCGGCAGCCCTTGGGCCGAGTTCGATTGGATCGGGCGCGAGATCCTGCTCGGCCAGGCACGGCTGCGCGTGGTCAAGCGCATCGTCCGCTGCCCGGCGACCGAGGTGAACCCCGAAACCGCCGAACGCGACGCCGAACCGCCGCGCTGGTTGCGCCAACATTTCGGCCATGCCGATCTGGGCGTCTATGCCGAGGTGCTCGAGGGAGGGCGCATCGCCGTCGGCGACGCGCTGGAAGTCACCGACCCCGAAGGCTGAAGCCGCGCGCTACGGCAGCGCGGCCCCAAGCCAGCGTCAGGCCGGCTCGCGGGCCTCGCCGGCGTTCTCGGCCGCGCCTTCGCCGTCGTTGTAGTCCTGCCCGTTGCCGTTGTTCATCTCGACCGCCTCGCCGCCCTCACCCTCGCCGCCCTGCTCGTTGGGCTGGTAGCGGCGCTGCTGCGTCTGCTGATGCTGCGCGGCGGCCTGGTTCATGGCGTTGAGGATGCGGAAATAGTGCTCCGCATGCTGGAAATAGGATTCCGCCATGACACGGTCGCCCCCGCTGGTCGCGTCGCGGCCGAGCTGGAGGTACTTCTCGAACAGTTGCTGGGAGGTCCCGCGCAGCCGCATGTCCGGCCCGCTGGAGTCAAACACGTGGTTGCGGTTCAGCGGCTGGCGATCACCGCCGCCGCTGCCGCCACCCGTGGGACGGAACTGGCTGCCGCCACCCCCACCACCATGACGATTGCCGCCACGGCCGCGCATGCGCTTCATGTTCATCGGTGTTGCGTTTCGCTGTCCTGCATCCGTACCGCGCCCGCCGGCGCCTCACCGTGATGGTTCGGCCCCTGCGGCATGCAGCCGGTCTCGTTGCTTGCCGGCATCCCGATCCCTGCGGCCTGCGGCCGTCGATACCAGTCAGCCGGTCGTTGTTTCCGGTGGCCTGCTTATCCGCCGCCGACGCCCGTAGAAGCGAAGATCGGCATCAGGACACCCGCGGCCCCGGAGCATTCCGGCGGGACGAACCCCGCTGTCTGCGCTGTCCGGGTGAGGAAAGGGCAAATCCCTGCCCTACCGCTTTTGCACCCTAGCGGCGGCCGGCCCCGCCGCCAAACGGATTTTTTCGGGTCAACCCAAGCATCACGCCGGGACCGCGGGACGCAGCACAAGCGCCCGGTCGATGCCGCCGAGGTCGCTGGTCGCCGAAACCACGGCCAGACCCGCCCGTGTCGCCAGCGACTCGACAGCCCCGCGCTGCCCGATACCGAGTTCCAGAACCGCGCACCCATCCGCCTCCAGCAGCGCCGCGAGCCGCCCGACGATACGGCGATACGCATCGAGCCCATCCGCCCCGCCATCCAGCGCCAAGGCGGGTTCGTGCCGCGCAACGTCCGCCATCAGCGTCGGAATATCGTCGCTGGCGATATAGGGCGGGTTGGACAGGATCAGGTCGAACCGCCCCGAAATGGCCGCATCCCAGTCCCCGACGGCGAATGCCGCCCGCCCCGCCAGGCCGTTTGCGGCGGCATTGCCGGCCGCCAGCCGCGCCGCGCCCGGCACGCGATCGATACCCAGCCCCCACGCCGTCGGGCGCTCCGCCAGCACCGCCAGCAGCAGCGCCCCTGTCCCGGTGCCGAGGTCCAGCACCCGCCCGCCATCCTCGAAGACCGCAAGCGCCGCTTCCACGACCGCCTCCGAATCCGGTCGCGGGATCAGCGTATCGGCCGATACCGCGAGGTCGAGCGTCCAGAACCCGACATGACCGACCAGATGCGCGATGGGTTCGCGCGTGACGCGGCGCGCCAGCAGCGCGGCGAAACGCGCGCCCGCTGCCGATGGTACCGGCGCGCGCGGGTCGCGCAGCAGGTCCTCGTCGCGGCAGCCGAGCACATGCGCCAGCAGCATGCGGGCTTCGAGCCGCGGGGAATCGATCCCCGCCGCGCGCAGCACCTGGCCCGCCTGGCACAGGAAGGCACCGACCGACCCGCCCGGATCGGCGCAGGCCGCGATCACGCCGCCTCGGCTGCCAGGCGCGCCGCCTGATCCTCGGCGATCAGCGCGTCGAAGATCTCGTCGAACTCGCCCAGCATCACGCGGTCGATCTTGTGCAGCGTCAGGCCGATGCGGTGGTCGGTCACGCGGCCCTGCGGGAAGTTGTAGGTGCGGATGCGTTCCGACCGGTCCCCGGTGCCGACCTGCGACTTGCGATCCGCGGCGCGCGCGCTGTCGACCGCCTGGCGCTGCGCGTCGTAAAGCCGCGCGCGCAGGATCTTCATCGCCTTGGCGCGGTTCTTGTGCTGCGACTTCTCCTCCTGCATCGCCACCACGATGCCGGTCGGCAGGTGGGTGATGCGCACGGCCGAATCCGTCTTGTTCACATGCTGCCCGCCGGCACCCGAGGCGCGGTAGGTGTCGATGCGCAGGTCGCCTTCGTTCACCTGCACGTCGACCTCCTCGGCCTCCGGCAGCACCGCGACGGTCACGGTCGAGGTATGGATGCGCCCCTGCGTCTCGGTCGCCGGCACGCGCTGGACGCGGTGCACGCCGCTTTCGAACTTCAGCCGCGCAAACACCCCGCGCCCCGCGATCTCGGCGGTCGCGCCCTTGATGCCGCCGAGGTCGCTCTCGTCATATTCGAGCAGTTCGAAGCGCCAGCCGCGACCTTCGGCATAGCGCTGGTAGGCGCGGAACAGCTCGGCGGCGAACAGCCCGGCCTCGTCGCCGCCGGCGGCCGGGCGGATTTCCAGGATGCCGCTACGCTCATCCGCCGCGTCGCGCGGCAGCAGCATCAACTGCAGCTCGCGCTCCAGCAGCGGCACGCGGTCCTTCTGCGCCAACCATTCGGCCTCGGCCAGGTCGCGCATCTCCGGGTCGGCCATCAACGCCTCGGCCTCGTCGCGCGCGCGCGTGGCGGCACGCAATTCCTCCACCTTCGCGACCAGCGGCTCGAGTTCCGAAAGCTCTTTAGATAGCGCGCCGATCTCCGCCCCCGGCGCGGTGGCGAGGATGTGGCGCACCTCATCCGCGCGCGACAGCACGCGGTCGAGCCGGTCTGACAGGCTCATGAGAGCCGCCCCGCCACCTCCGACAGAGGCACCTTCTCCTGCGTGCCGGCATCGAGGTCGCGCAGCTGCGCAACGCCCGCGGCGATCTCCTCGTCGCCGAGGATGACGGCGGCACGCGCGCCGATGCGGTTGGCACGTTCCATCCGGCGCTTGAGGTTGCCGCGATAGGCGATCTCCGCCACCACGCCCGCGCGTCGCAGCGCCTGCAGCACATCGAGCGCGGGGCCTTCCGCCGCATCGCCGACCGGGATCACCGCAACCGGCCGCGGCGCCGCGGGGGCGGCAGGCAGCAGCATCGACAGCCGCTCGATCCCTGCCGCCCAGCCGACGGAAGGCGTGGGCGGGCCGCCCATTTCCTCGACCAGGCCGTTGTAGCGCCCGCCCGCCATCACTGTGCCCTGCGCGCCAAGGCGATCGGTCACGAACTCGAAGGCCGTGTGGCTGTAGTAGTCGAGGCCGCGCACGATCCGCGGGTTCTCGCGGAACGGGACCCCGAAGCGGACCAGGTGCGCCTTCACCGCCGCATAAAATCCGGCCGCGGCCTCGGTCAGATGATCGTTGATCACCGGCGCGCCCGCCACAATCGCGCGGTCGCCCTCGTCCTTGCTGTCGAGGATGCGCAGCGGGTTCTTCTCGAGCCGCACCTGGCTGTCATGGCTGAGAGCATCGCGATGCGCGCCGAAATACGCGACGAGCGCAGCGCGATAGGCGTCGCGGCTCTCTGCGTCGCCCAGCGTGTTGATTTCGAGAACAGTGCCGTCCGACACGCCAAGCGCGACCAGGATGTCCCAGCCGCAGGCGATCACCTCGGCATCCGCGAGCGGTTCCGCCGCGCCCAGCACCTCGATGCCGATCTGGTGGAACTGGCGGTAGCGGCCCTTCTGCGGCCGCTCGTAGCGGAACATCGGCCCCGCATAGAACACCTTGCGCGGCAGGTTCGACTGCGTCAGGCCGTTCGAGACCAGAGCCCGGCACACACCGGCCGTCATCTCCGGGCGCAGCGTGACGGAGTCCCCGCCGCGATCCTCGAAGGTGTACATCTCCTTCATCACGACGTCCGAGCTGTCGCCCAGGCCGCGGGCGAATACGCGGGTATCCTCGAAGACCGGCGTCGCCCATTCCTCGAAGCCATACAGGCCGCTGACATGGCGCGCCGCCTCGATGACCGCGTGGTGGCGGCGGAACTCCTCGCCGATCAGGTCGCGCGTGCCGCGAACGGGCTGCAGGGCTGTCATGGTGATGTCCGGTCAGTCTCGGTCAGAGTCTACGGTTGCGCTGAGGCTGCGGCTGCGGCGCGCGTACGGGGCGGTAGAGTTCCTCCCGCGCCTGGTTGCCCACCCGTGTCGCAGTGGCGAGCGCGCGGCGATAGGTCTCGGCCTCGCCGTCGTCCAGGCAATCGGCGTATTCGCCGAGGTCGATAAGGCTGCGCAGCCGCCCGGTCCACTGGTCCAGGTAGGCCAGCAGCACCAAGCCCTGCGCCCGTACTTCCGGATCGATGCCGACGGACAGGGCGCTGGCGTGCTGGCGGATCACCAGCGATGCCTCCATGGCCCTGGCGTTGAGCGTGCCGCAGGACACGCCGCCCGGGCGGACCTCGACCGGCGGCTGGTCGTCCTCGGCGGGCGGCATCTCTACGCTGTCCGGCTGCGCACGGGCCGCGGGCGCGGCGGTGGCGCAGGCCAGGGCGAGCGCCACGCAGAAAGCCCCGCGGCGCAGCACAGACGCCGCGGTCATCCTCATTCGGCGGCCTGCCGTGCCGCCTCGGCCGCCGCCACGCGCGCCGCATCCGCCAGAGATTCGGCCTTCGCGGTCACCAGCCCGACGATGTGGTCGACCATCTCCTCGGACCTGACGGTGTGGTCCGTCTTGCCCGCCGCATACACCATGTGCGTACCGGCACCGCCGCCGGTCAGGCCGATGTCGGTCATCAGCGCCTCACCGGGCCCGTTCACCACGCAGCCGATGATCGACAGCGTGATCGGCTGCTGGATGTGCGCCAGGCGTTCCTCCAGCTTTTCGACCGTGCGGATCACGTCGAAGCCCTGCCTGGCGCAGGATGGGCAGGAGATGATCTTCACGCCGCGGTGGCGCAGATGCATCGACTTGAGCATTTCCCAGCCGACCGAGACTTCCTCCTCGGGCTCGGCGCTGAGCGAAACCCGCAAGGTGTCGCCGATCCCGGCCCA
>LNEW01000216.1 GCA_001464375.1 Rhodospirillales bacterium Ga0074136
ACGTCCGACGCCTTCACGCTGATCTTGAACTCGTCGAAGCCTTCCTGGAGCAGGTGGTCGGCGTGCCACAGCGCGCTTTCGACCAACGCCTCCGGGTTCGGCTCCCCGTACTTCTCCAGCAGGTGCTTTTCTAGGCTGCCGGCATTCACGCCGATGCGGATCGAACAGCCATGGTCGCGGGCGGCCTTCACGACCTCCTTCACGCGCTCCTTGCTGCCGATGTTCCCGGGGTTGATGCGCAGGCAGGCCGCACCGGCCTGCGCAGCCTCGATGGCGCGGCGGTAGTGGAAATGAATGTCGGCGACGATCGGAACATTCACCTCGCGCACGATCTCATGCAGCGCGGCGGTGCTTTCCTCGGTCGGGCAGGAGACGCGCACGATGTCCGCGCCGGCCATTTCGCAGCGGCGGATCTGGTCGATCGTCGCCTGTGCGTCCTCGGTCGGCGTGTTGGTCATGGTCTGCACGGTGATCGGCGCATCGCCACCCACGCGGACCTTCCCCACGCCGATCTGGCGCGACTTGCGGCGCAGGATCTCCTGGTAGGGGCGATAGGACATGCGTGTGTTTCCGGTTCATGCGCTCGGCGGAAGCGTCAATATGGCGGGTGACGCCGCCGGCCGGAAGGCTTCACCGCCGCGGGG
>LNEW01000217.1 GCA_001464375.1 Rhodospirillales bacterium Ga0074136
TCGCGCGCCAGTTCCACGCCCCAGGCGGTGAAGCCCGATCGCGAGACCAGGATGGGGATGCCCATGCGCACGGTCTTGATGACCATCTCCGAGGTCAGCCGGCCCGTTGTGTAGAAGATCTTGTCGTCGGGTGTTTCGCGTTCGCGGAACATCCAGCCGGCGATCTTGTCCACCGCATTGTGGCGGCCGACATCCTCCATGTAGACGATGGGGTCGTCGCGCAGGCACAGCGCGCAGCCATGGATGGCGCCGGCTTCCAGATACAGCGTCGGCAGCGTGTTGATCCGATGCAGCAGGCGGTACAGCCAGGATGTGCGCAGTTCTGTCTTGGCGAGGCTCACCTGCGCGAAGCCTTCCATCAGGTCACCGAAGGCCGTGCCCTGGGCGCAGCCGGAGGTCAGCGTCTTCTTGCGTAGCTTCTCCTCGAAGTCGGTGCGCTCTGGCGTGCGCACGATGACCACGCCGAGGTCGTCGTCGTAGTCGACGCCGGTGACCACCGCATCGGGCTTCAACATGCCTTGGTTCAGCAGGTAGCCGAGCGCGAGGTCCTCCGGGCGGTCGAGGATGGTCATCATCGTCACGATCTCCTGCCCGTTCAGATACAGCGTGAGCGGGCGCTCGACGGTGACGGAGGTCTCGATGGGCTGGCCGGTGTGGTCGATGCCGGCGACGCGGCGCGTCAGGCGCGGATCGGTTGGGTCGGGCTGGACGCGGAGCGGCTGTTCCATGCGTCGCAGATGGGGGAAGGCGCGATGCGAGGCAAGCGGCGCGTCAGCCGCGGCGGGGCGGCGCGAGCACAGCGGGGCGTCACGCGCCGGACAGCGCGATCCCGCGCCCTGCATAGAACCGTTCGAAGACGCCGACAGGCAGGCGAACATCCCGCTGCGCGGCCGCGCTGTCGCCGGACGGGTTGTGCAGTCGCAACGCGCCGTCCTGCGCGCCGAATACCAGCACCAGATGCCCGCCGCGAGAAGGCGGGTCCTGCTCCGGCCTGCGGATGGAGGGATGCACGGAGGCAATGAACACCCCGCCATCGGCGACGCGTCCCGGGATGTCCCCCGCCGCGACATCCACGCTTACGCCGGCGCCGATGCCATGCGCCTCCCGCAGCCAGGCCGCTGCGGGCGCGTAGATCAGCCCGCGGATCGTACCGTCCGGCTGGGCCACATAGCCTCCGCGCGTGGTCAGTTCCCGCGCCAGGTCGAAGGCGCGCGGCGGGACGATGCCGCGCGCGGCGAGCGCCATGCGCAGGCACGCCACGCCGCAGAGGTGGTCGGCCCAGCGCGCATAGTCCGCGGCACTCGCGGCACCGGAGCGCGGCCAGAGCGGATCATCCGCCGCCCGCAACGCGCCCGACAGGATATCGCCGATGCGCTCCGCCGATTCCCATTGCCCGAAAAAGGGCGGGATCACCGCTTCCCTTGCGCCCGCCCACGCGCCCACACGTCGTCCGGCGACGACCAGTTGGTGCTGTCACGCAATTCCTTCGCCAGCCCCTCGGCCATCGCCTCGAAAATGGCCTTGCCCTTTTCCGGCGTGGCCGCCCGCGCGTCGCCGCGCACGCCGGTCACGGGCGCGCGCTCGCTGAACGACCAGAAGCGGGACGACACCTGCTGCCCTGCGTCGAAATTCCCGGGCGAGACGGAATTGGCGATCTCATCGTGGCGCACCTGCGACGGGTCGAGGTGCAGCCACAGGCTCGTCTCCGCCTCGCAGGCGTGATGCATCGCCTTCTGCGCGGTCAGTGCCGCGGCGATGGCGGCGGGCGCGACCTTGGTGACCGTTGTGGTCAGCACCGGGATGCCGAATTCATGCGCGAGCTCGCGCGCGCTGACCGCCAGCGGGTCGATGTTGCCGCCATGCGAATTGAACAGCATCACCTTCGAGAAGCCGTCGGCCAGCAGCGAGCGCACGATGCAGCGCAGCACCGCGGCGAAGGCCGCGTAGTCCAGGCTGATCGTGCCGCCAAAGGGGAAGTGATGCTCCGACAGCCCCAGCCACATCGGCGGCGTGACCACCGCGGGCAGGTCGGCGCACAGCTCCGCCGCGCGGACGCTGACCGAATGGCCGATGAAGCTGTCGGTCCAGACCGGCAGATGCGGCCCATGCTGCTCGAGGCTCGCGACCGGCACCACCACAACCGCGTTGCGTTCGGCCAGCGCGCGCAGCTCCGGCGCGGTCAGGCGTTCCCAGCGGACTTCGGGCATCAGCCTCTCCCCATGGCGTAGAATTCGTCGTTCGGGCGCAGGCTGGTCACGTTGGCCAGCCGGTTGGACATGCCGAAGAAGGCGGCGATGGCGGCGATGTCCCAGATCGCCTCGTCATCGAAGCCGGCGGCGCGCAGGGCGTCGTGGTCGGCATCGGAAACCTCGTTCGCGCGGTCGGTCACCTTCATGGCGAATTCCAGCATCGCGCGCTGCTTGTCGCTGATGTCGGCCTTGCGCCAGTTCGCCACCACCTGGTCGGCGATCAGCGGGTTCTTCGCGCGGATCCGCAGGATCGCACCATGCGCCACAACGCAATACTGGCACTGGTTGCGCGACGATACCGCGACGACGATCATCTCGCGCTCGGCCTTGGTCACGCCCTCCGCCTTGTCCATCAGCGTGTCGTGATAGGCCATGAAGGCGCGGAATTCCGCCGGGCGATGCGCGAGCATCAGGAACACGTTCGGGATGAAGCCGGACTTCTCCTGCACCGCCAGGATGCGGGTGCGGATGTCCTCGGGCAGGGTAGCGATATCGGGGATGGGGGTACGGGCGATCGGCTTCATGGGCGCGACCTTCCGTCCGATGCGCGCGTCAGTCCAGCCCCAGCAGCCCGCGCGCGAAGTCCCGCGCCTCGAAGGGCCGCAGATCCTCGGCCTTCTCGCCGACGCCGACCACATGTACCGGCAGCGCGAATTCCTGTGCCAGCGCCACCACCACGCCGCCCTTGGCGGACCCGTCCAGCTTGGTCACGGCCAGGCCGGTGACATCGACCATCTCGCCGAACACCTTCACCTGCTGCACGGCGTTCTGGCCGGTGGTGGCGTCCAGCACCAGAAGCACCGAATGCGGGGCCGTCTCGTCCACGCGGCGGATGATGCGCACGACCTTGCGCAGCTCCTCCATCAGCGCGGTCTTGTTGTGCAGGCGCCCGGCGGTGTCGATCAGCAGCACGTCCAACCCCTCGGCCCGGGCGGCGGTCAGCGCGTCGAAGGCCAGGCCCGCGGCATCGGCACCCGGCTTGGCGGGGGGGAAGAAGCGCGCGCCCGTGCGATCGGCCCAGACCTGCAGCTGTTCGACCGCGGCGGCGCGGAAGGTGTCGCCGGCGACGAAGCCGGCGCGCAGCCCCTGGTCGCGATACTGCTTGCCCAGCTTCGCGATGGTGGTGGTCTTGCCGGTACCGTTCACGCCCACCACCAGAACGACATGCGGCGCGCGTCCGGCGTCGATCACCAGCGGCTTCGCGACGGGCGCCAGGATCGCGGCGATCTCCTCCGCGAGCGTCGCCTTCACCTCCTCGTCCGTCACTTCCTTGCCGAAGCGCGTGCGGCGGAAGCCCTCGACGATGCGCGAGGACGCCGCGACGCCGAGGTCGGCGGCGATCAGCGTCTCCTCGAGCTCCTCGAGCGCGGCATCATCCAGCTTCCGCTTCGTGAAGATGGCGCTGACGCTGTCGGTGAGCTTCGCCGTCGAGCGCGACAGCCCGGCCTTGAGACGAGAAAACCAGCCCTGGCGGGCTGGCCCCTCGGCGATCGTCGGTGGGGCTTCCATCGGTGGAAGCTGCGCCGGGGGCGGCAGTTCCACCGGCGGGGCCTCGGCTGGAGGCTCCCGGAAGGGCGGCGGGGTTTCCGCCGGCCGGTCGGGGGTGGGGTCCTCGATCGGCGGCGGCGGCGCTGCGGGGGGTTCCGGGGGGCGTGGCGGCGCCTCGGGCGGTGGGGGCGCCTGGGGCGGGTCGTCCCGCTGTGGCTCGGGCCGGGGGCCGGGCTGCGCGGGGTCGCTGCCGCGCAGGCGGGACCAGAGTTCGCGCAACGCCATCAGGCGGCCTCCGCCAGCAGCGTGTCGTGCGCTGCCGCCGTCACGCGCAGGCGGCGGATCTCGCCCGGCTGCGCGAGGCCGCGCGCCAGGCGTAGCGGGGCGAAGTGGGTGGTGTGGCCACGGTCGGCATGTTCGAAAAGCACGTCTTCCTCCTGTCCGATGCGCGCGGTGAACAGCCGCGCTGCTGCCTTGGCCCCGGCTTCGCGCAGGCGCGCGGCCCGTTCGCGGCGGACCGGCACAGGCACCTGCGGCATGCGGGCCGCAGGCGTATCGGGACGTTCGGAATAGGGGAACACATGCAGGAAGGAGAGGTTGCACGCCTCGACCAGCGAGAGTGTGTCGGCGAATTGCGCCTCGGTCTCGGTCGGGAAGCCGGCGATCAGGTCGGCACCGAAGACGATGTCCGGGCGCAGGCGGCGCGCGCGTTCGGCCAGCGCGATGGCATCGGCGCGCAGATGCCGCCGCTTCATGCGCTTCAGGATCATGTCCGACCCATGCTGCAGCGACAGGTGCAGATGCGGCATCAGCCGTGGTTCCTCGGCCACCAGGCGCCAAAGGTCCTCGTCGACCTCGACCGGGTCGAGCGACGAGAGCCGCAGCCGCGGCAGGTCCGGCACCAGCGCGAGCAGGCGGCGCACCATCTGGCCGAGGCCCGGCCGCCCCGGCAGGTCCGGCCCATAGGAGGTGATGTCCACGCCGGTCAGCACGACCTCGCGATACCCCGCCGCCACCAGCGCGCGCACCTGCTCCACGATCACGCCGATCGGCACCGACCGCGACGGTCCGCGGCCGAAGGGGATGACGCAGAAGGTGCAGCGGTGGTCGCAGCCCTGCTGCACCTGGACGAAGGCACGCGCGCGGCCGGCGAATTCGGTCACCAGGTGGGCGGCGGTCTCGGTCGCGGCCATGATGTCGCTGACCGGGGCAGGCGGGGCGTCCAGCGTCGCCCAGGTCTCGGGCCGCAGCTTGTCGGCATTGCCGATCACGCGCTCGACGCCGGGGATGGCGGTCCACTTTTCCGGTGCGATCTGCGCCGCACAGCCGGTGACGATGATGCGCGCGCCGGGGTTGTCGCGATGCGCGCGGCGGATCGCCTGGCGGGCCTGCCGCTCGGCCTCGGCGGTGACGGCGCAGGTGTTCACCACGATGGTGCTGGCCTGGCGGGAATGGCTTGCGTCGCCCGGAAGGGCGCAGGATACGTCCCCGGGAAGGGCGCGGGATGCGTCACCCGCGAGGGCGCGGGTCGCCAACTCGCGCATCGCCTCGGACTCATACGTGTTGAGCCGGCAGCCGAAGGTCAGGACCTCGACCGTCATGGTGCGAAGGCATCCAGGTCCAGCGTGCCGGTGAAGGCGGTGGCGACCGGGCCGGTCATCAGCACATGCCCGTCGGCCTCTCGCCAGTCTATCAGCAGGTCGCCGCCGGGCATCGACACAGTGGCGCGCCGGCCGGTGAGGCCGCGGCGCGCCGCGTTGACGATGGTGGCGCAGGCGCCCGACCCGCAGGCCAAAGTCATGCCGGCACCGCGTTCCCACATGACCAGGCGGATATGGTCGGCCGAGAGCACCTGCGCGAAGCCGATATTCGCCCGGTCGGGGAAGATCGGGTCGTTTTCCAGGGCTGGGCCCAGCGTCGCGACATCCAGCTTGGCAAGGTCCTTCACGAAGAAGGTCGCATGCGGGTTGCCCATCGAGCATGCCGCAGGGTCCGCGACGGGGCCGAGCGACACGGGCAGATGCAGCGTGTCCGTCGCGTGGGCCAGCGGCACGTCGTCCCAGTTCAGCCGGGCGGGGCCCATGTCGGCGCGCCAAAGGCCACCCGGCAGGCGTTCCACCGGCAGGTCGCCGGCGATGGTGCGCACCACCACCCGGTCGGTGCCGCCTTCGTCCGCCACCAGGGAAGCGACGCAGCGCGTCGCATTGCCGCAGGCGCCGGCCTCCGAGCCATCGGGGTTGCGGATGCGCATGAACACGTCGGCGCCGGCGGGCGGCGGTTCCAGCACGATGATCTGGTCGCAACCGACGCCGGCATGCCGGTCGGCGATGGCGGCGGCGCGGGCGGCCGTGATGGGCAGCGCGGCGGCGCGTGCGTCCAGCACGACGAAGTCGTTGCCCAGGCCGTGCATCTTGCGGAAGGGAACCATGATGCTGCGCATATAGAGCGGCCGGGGCGCCGCCGGAACCCGCCGCGCGCGGGGCGGGTCCGTCAGCCGTTCAGCAGGCGGTCGATCTCGACCTGCGCCAGGTCCGGGCCGGCGGTCGCGGTATCCGCGACGGTCGCCTCGTGGCCGACCACCTCCAGCCGCGGCGTGGCGGCGGGGGTCCCGGGCATCAGCCCCTCCAGCATCGTCTCGACCTGCTGCAATTGCTTGATGGCACGGCGGATGCGCTGGCCAGTCAGGTCCTGGAAGGAACAGGCCTGGAAGATGGTGTTCACGCGTTCGGTCAGGGCGGCGATGGAGTCCGCGTCGCGCCCGCCGCCATCGAGCCAGGTCTGGATCGCCTCGGCCGCTTCCATGATGGTGTCGGCCGCGGCCTCGGTCGCCTGGACCACGGCTTCGAGCTCAAGCCCGGAATTGCGCGCGCCGGAGACCGGGATGGCAATGAGCCGGGCGATCTGCGCATGCACCTCGGCGATCCGGGCGGTGATGGCGTCCTCGCTCATGCCCATGAGCTGGACGGAGGCGGCGACCTCGGCGCTCAGTTCGGCGATGCGGCGGTCCACGAAGGCGCGCAGGGCGGCGAAATGGGGCGCGAGGGCCTGGTCGAGGGCCAGGTCCGGGCGGTCGGTCACGGTGTCCAAGGGCGGGCGGCCTTCTGTCCGGTCGGCGATCGGGGGAGGTAACACCGGACAGGATGAAGGCTCCGTTGCTGCCCCTTGCTCCCGCCGGCGCCCGCCGCTATACGCCCGCCTCCCGCGTCGTGGCCCCCTGGACATGCCCGGCCGGGAACACGCGTCCCCGCCGCATGGTGCGGCCCCGGTCTCCGGGCGCAAGGCGGGACGTGGCATCCCCACAAGGAGGGCCAAATGTCCAAGATGAAGACGAAGTCGAGCGTGAAGAAGCGCTTCCGACTGACCGCGACCGGCAAGGTCAAGGCGGGCGCTGGCAACAAGCGCCACATGCTGACCGCCAAGACCAACAAGATGAAGCGGCAGAACCGCGGCATGTCCGTGATGGACAAGCAGGACGGCGATACCGTGAAGCAGTGGCTGCCCTATGGGCTGAGCCGGTAAAGAAGGGGACGCACCATGGCTCGTGTAAAGCGCGGCGTCACCAAGCACGCCCGGCACAAGAAGGTCCTGAAGCTCGCGGAGGGCTATGTCGGCCGGTCGTCGACCGCCTATCGCCCGGCGCTCCAGCGGGTCGAGAAGGCGCTGCAATACGCCTATCGCGACCGCCGCAACAAGAAGCGCGAATTCCGCGGGTTGTGGATCCAGCGCATCAACGCGGCGGTGCGCGAGCACGGCCTGACCTATTCCCGCTTCATGGCGGGCATCAAGGCGGCCGGGATCGAGATCGACCGCAAGGTGATGGCGGCCCTGGCCTTCGACGAACCGGCGGCCTTCGCGGCGCTGGTCGAGCAGGCCAAGGCGAAGCTCGCCTGAAGCCGTCGGCGCGGGGGTTCCCCTGCGCCGGTTCAGCGTTTAGCAGAGGGCCGCTTCCCGGTGACGGGGCGCGGCCCTTTCGCGTGTTCCGGACATGGTGCCAATGACCGACGACCTCGCTTCCCTGCAGGCCGAGACCGAGGCGGCGCTGGCTGCCGCGAGCGACCTGCGCGCGCTGGACACGGTGCGCGTGGCCGTGATGGGCAAGTCCGGCAGCCTGTCCGGGCTGCTCAAGGGCCTCGGCGCCGTGGCGCCCGACCAGCGCAAGGACCGCGGCGCCGCGCTGAACCGCCTGAAGGGCACGATCGAGGCCGCCATCGAGGCACGGCGTCTGGTGCTGGATGCCGCGGCGCTCGATGCCCGCCTGGCAGCCGAACGCATGGACGTGACCCTCCCGCCGCGGCCCTTCGCCCCCGCCACAGCGGCCGAGGGCGGCATCCACCCGATCGCGCGCACCATGGAGGAACTCACCGCCCTGTTCGGCGCCATGGGCTTCGCTGTCGCGGAAGGCCCGGACATCGAGGGTGACTGGTTCAATTTCGGCGCGCTGAACATTCCCGACCATCATCCGGCACGGCAGGATCACGACACGTTCTACCTGCCCGAGGTCAACGGGCGCCGCCCGGTCCTGCGCACACACACCAGCCCCGTGCAGATCCGCACCATGATCGCGCAGGAACCACCCATCCGCGTGATCGTCCCGGGCCGCACCTATCGCGCCGACCACGACGCCACGCATTCGCCGATGTTCCACCAGGTCGAGGGCCTCGTGATCGACCGTGGCATCACGCTGGGGCACCTCAAGGGCTGCCTGATCGACTTCCTGCGCGCCTTCTTCGACATCTCCGACCTGCCGGTGCGCTTCCGGTCATCGTATTTCCCCTTCACCGAGCCCTCCATGGAAGTCGATATCGGCTGGTCGAAGAAGACCGGCGAACTCGGCAAGGGCGGCGATTGGCTGGAGATCCTGGGCTCCGGCATGGTGCACCCGAAGGTGCTGGCCAACTGCGGCATCGACCCGCGCGAATGGCAGGGCTTCGCCTTCGGCATGGGGATCGAGCGCATCACCATGCTCAAGCACGGCATCCCCGATCTGCGCCCCTTCTACGAGGCCGATATCCGTTGGCTGCGGCACTACGCGGCCGATCCGCTGGCGCCGGCCACGCTGCACGAGGGGGTGTGAGATGGTGTCTTTCATGCCCTCAGACGCCGGGCGCCGCCTCCGGCGGCTTGGCTTCGCCGCGGCGCTGTTGCGCCGGGCGGTGAAGGCGGGTGGGCAGCGGCGGCCGCCGTGCGGCCGCATCCTCGAAGCGCGGAGCTGATCCTGTGAAGTTCACGCTGAGTTGGTTGAAGGACCACCTCGACACCGAAGCCGGCGTCGATGAGATCGCGCGCACGCTGAATGCCATCGGCCTGGAAGTGGAAGGCATCGAGGATCGCGGCGCGGCGCTGGCATCCTTCCGCATCGCGCGCGTGATCGAGGCGGTGCAGCACCCCAATGCCGACCGCCTGCGCGCGCTGCGGGTGGATGTGGGCGATGGCGTCGAGCGTTCCGTCGTGTGCGGGGCACCCAATGCGCGCACCGGCATGATGGGTGTCGCGGCCCTGCCCGGCGCCTTCATCCCCGGCACCGGCATCACGCTGAAGGCGGGCGAGATCCGCGGCGTGAAGTCGGAGGCGATGATGCTCTCCGCGCGCGAGATGGGCCTCGGCGACGACCACGCCGGCATCGTCGACCTGCCCGCCGATGCGCCGCTGGGCGCCTCCTACGTGACCTGGGCCGGCATGGACGACCCGGTCATCGAGATCAGCGTCACGCCCAACCGGGGCGATGCGCTGTCGGTGCGTGGCGTGGCGCGGGACCTGGCGGCGGCGGGGCTCGGTACGCTGAAGCCATGGTCGGCCCCTTCCGTCCCCGCGACCTGCAAGGCGCCGCTGAACTGGAAGATCGAGGACCCGCGCGCCTGCCTGTGGGTACTCGGACGCGCGGTGCGCGGCGTGAAGAACGGGCCGAGCCCGAAATGGCTCCAGGACCGCCTGGTGGCGATCGGCCTGCGCCCCATCAGCGCACTGGTGGACATCACCAACTACGTCACCTTCGATGTCGGCCGCCCGCTGCATGTCTTCGACGTGGCGAAGGTGAAGGGCACGAACCTGGTCATGCGCATGGCGCGCGATGGCGAGATGCTCGCCGCGCTGAACGGCAAGACCTATGCGCTGACTGCCGAAGACGGCGTCATCGCCGACGAGGCCGGCCCGGAAGCCCTCGGCGGCGTGATCGGCGGCGAGCCCTCGGGCTGCGACGACGCCACCACCGAATGCTTCATCGAATGCGCGCTGTTCGACCCGGTGCGCATCGCGTTGTCGGGCCGCCGGCACGATGTGCGCACCGATGCGCGCGCGCGGTTCGAGCGCGGGCTTGATCCGGCGCTGCTGCCCGATGCGCTCGAAGTGGCGACGCGCATGATCATCGATCTGTGCGGCGGCGAGGCCAGCGAGGTGTCGTCCGCCGGCGCCGAGCCCGCCTGGCGGCGTTCCGCCACGCTGCGCTTCGACCGCGTGCGGGATTATGGCGGGCTTGATTTGCCGGCCGATGAATCGATCGCGCGGCTGGAGCGCCTCGGCTTCGCTGTGCAGGCGCGCGATGCCGTGTCCGTGACGGTCGCGGTGCCATCCTGGCGCAACGACGTGGCCGGCGACCTCTCGGCCTACCGCGCCGGCGGCGGTGCGCTGGCGCAGTTCGACGGGCTGGACGCGGCGCGCGCCGCGAAGGCCGCCGAGGGCCAGGCCGCGATCGAGCCCGAATGCGACCTCATCGAGGAAGTGCTGCGGCTGGGTGGCCTCGATGCCGTGCCGGCGGTCTCGCTGCCGGCGCTGGCCGTGATCCCGCCGCCCGCCTTCACCGCGAAGCAGGCGCGCGCCGCACTCGCGCGCCGCGTGCTGGCCGCGCGCGGCATGCAGGAAAGCGTGACCTTCGCCTTCATGGAAGCGAAGGCCGCCGCGCTGTTCGGCGCCACCCCTGAGGCGCTGCGCCTGGTGAACCCCATCGCCGCCGATCTCGACCAGATGCGGCCCACGCCGGTCGCGTCCCTGCTGCTTGCGGCCGCGCGCAACGCCGCGCGGGGCTTCGCCGATGTGGCGCTTGCCGAACTTGGCGCTGCCTATCGGGACATCACGCCGGATGGCCAGGCCGCGGTCGCGGCCGGCGTGCGGCACGGCGCCACGGCACGGCACTGGGCGGCGGCCGCGCGCGGCGTCGATGCGATGGACGCGAAGGGCGATGCGCTGGCGGTGCTGGCTGCGCTCGGCGTGCCGATGGCGGCGTTGCAGGTCACCACCGATTCGCCGGGCTTCTACCATCCAGGCCGTTCGGGCGTGATCCGGCAGGGCCCGAAGATCGTGCTGGCCACGTTCGGCGAGATCCATCCGACGGTCCTGGCTGCGCTCGACCTGCCCGGGCCGGCGGTGGCCTTCGAGGTGTTCCTCGATGCCGTGCCCGAACCGAAGCGCCGGAAGAAGGGCGCGCCCGACCTTCCGGCCTTCCAGCCGCTGCGGCGCGACTTCGCCTTCATCGTGGAGGAGGCTGTCGCGGCCGAGGCGCTGCTGCGCGCGGCGCGCGGCGCCGACAAGCAACTGATCGGCGATGTCGCGCTGTTCGATGTCTATCGCGGCAAGGGCGTACCGGACGGCTCGAAGTCGCTCGCCATCCAGGTGACCATCCAGCCGCGCGAGGCGACGCTGACCGACGTGCAGATCGAGGCGGTGGCCGACCGCATCGTCGCCGCGGTGGCCAAGGCGACCGGGGCGGTGCTGCGCGCGTGAGCGGCGCGGCGGGGAGCAAGCGGCGCAACCTCGCGCTGCTCTCCGCCGCGCTGGTGCTGGTGCTGGCGGTCTGGTTCGCCGGCACCGCCGCCGTGCCGGCGCTGATCGCGCAGGGCGTGGTGACACCGGGTCGCGCGGCCTGGCTCACGGCGGCGGTGCAGTTGGGCTTCGTGGCGGGCACGCTGGTCAGCGCGATCCTGTCGCTCGCCGACCGGGTCGATAGCCGTCGGCTGTTCCTGGGCTGCGCGCTGGTGGCCGCGGCGGCAACGCTGGCGCAGGTGCTGGTGGCACCCTCCGGCACCGCCGCCATCGTGTTGCGCTTCGTGGCGGGGGCAACGATGGCGGGCGTCTATCCGGTCGCGATGAAGCTCGCGGCCTCGTGGGCGAAGGGCGACCTTGGTTTGCTGATCGGCATCGTGGTGGGGGCGCTGACCCTGGGCTCGGCGCTGCCGCATCTGATCCCGGCGGTGGTGGGGTCGCTCGACTGGCGGGCGGCCTATGCCGGGGCGGGCGTTCTGGCGGCGGTGGGCGGGGTGCTGATCCTGGGCTTCCGCGCGGGGCCACTGATCGGCGCCAGGCCGCCCTTCCGCCCGGCGCAGATGCTCGAAGCCTGGCGCAACCGCGGGCTGCGCCTCGCGAACCTCGGCTATCTCGGCCACATGTGGGAACTCTATGCCATGTGGGCCTGGATCGGCGTGTTCCTGGCCGGCGTGCTGGAGCGCCCGCAGGTGGGCGGTTGGGTCTTCGGCGTGATGGCGGCCGGGGCGGCGGGCTGCGTCCTGGCAGGGTTGGCGGCGGACCGGTGGAACCGCGCGCGTGTCGCCGCGCTGTGCATGGTGGTTTCGGGCGGCTGCGCGCTGGCCATAGGCGCGGTCACCGCCTGGCCGACGGTGGCGCTCGCCCTCGCCTTTGTCTGGGGGTTCTCGGTTGTGGCGGATTCGGCGCAGTTCTCGGCCTGCGTGGTGAGCCTCTCGCCGCCCGACTATGTCGGTACGATGCTGACGGTGCAGACCTCGATGGGCTTCCTGCTGACGGCGGGGATGATCGGTGTGCTGCCGTTTCTGATGGGCGCGCTGGGGACCGGCGCCGCCTTCGCGGTGCTGGGGATCGGGCCGCTGGCCGGGGCCCTGGCGATGTGGCGCCTGGCGCCGATGCTGGATCAGGCGTCCTCGCCCAGATAGGCCGTCGCGTCGATCTCGACGAGGCAGTCCGGCGAACCGAGGCCGCTCACGATGCAGGAGACCCGGTGTGGCGGGTGCTCGGCGAAATTCGCGAAGTAGACCTCGTTCATCGGCGCCCAGTGGGCGCGGTCGGTCACATAGACCGTGCACTTCACGATATCCGCGAGGCTGCCGCCGGCCTCCTCGATCAGCGCACGGATGTTGTCGATCGCCTGCTGCGTCTGCGCCCGTGCATCGCCGGTGGCGTAGGTGCCCTGCGCATCGCGCCCGACGCAGCAGACGAACATGAATCCCCCGGCGATGGTCGCCTGGGCGAAGGGCAGGGTCCCCTTGAAGACCCGGTTGGAGGAGACGGCGCGCTTGGGCATGGGATGAAGCTTTCGTTCCGGGGAGGGGGGGTCAACGGCGCGCGGCGCCGGCCCGCCGCGCCGCTGGCTGCGGTGCGGCGGGCGAGGCCAGGAAATCTACCAGCGCACGATTGTTGCGGATCACCGTCTCGCCGGCCGCGACCAGTAGGTCCACATCCTCGCGCGGCAGCGTCAGGCCGGTCGGGATGCGGCGGAGCCGGTCGCGGATCGCGGGGTCGGGATGGTCGGCCAGCGAGACATGGACCAGCGTCCCGGCGACATCGTCGCAGGGCCGGCCCTCGATGACTGGGGCGTGGGCGCAGCGATTGGCGCGCTGGCGGTCCACCATGCGGTCCACTTCGGCCGCCGTCACCGCCAGCGTCTCGAGGTTGTAGTTGTCGATCTGCCCGCCGGAGACGGCATCGAATATCTGCACCAGGCCATTCACCATGCGCTGGCGGGACAGCGCGGGGTCCGTGGCGGATTGGCCGTCCACGCTGATCATCAGCAGCCGCCGCACCGGCAGGATGGCCGTGGCGAAGCGTGGGTCGTCGGTGCCGCCCAGCAGGGCGAAGTTCAGCGTCACCCGCAACGCGAGATTGTCCGAGATGCCGCCATCCAGCAGGTGCAGCCAGGGCGTGCGGTCGCGGTCGGCCATGCGGGCCACCACCTCGATCAGCCGGCGGCGGTTGTAGTCGGCCAGCATCGGCATCGTCGAAAGATTGCCCGGCAGCGGCGCGGCGCAGTCCGGCCCGCGATGGTTCGCCAGGGTGATCGGCGTGAACAGCAGCGGAAACCCGTTCGAAGCCGCGACCGCGCGCGCGACCGAGAACCGCGCAAGGTCCGAGCAGATCACGTCGAAGGCATGCGGGAGGAACGGAAAGGCCGAGCCGGTCGCAAGGTCGGTCGCGTTGATCGACAGCCGCGGCCGGCCGCGCGCCTGCAGGTCGCGGAAGGTGGCGCCGCGGAACAGCAGGTGGTCGTAGACCTCCGCCATGCGGTCATTGGTGCCCACCCCCGGGTCCACCAGCCAGCCCCATTGCCAGGGCAGGAGGTAGGTGCCCCAGACATAGGCGGCGATGTCGCGATGCAGGAAGTCGCGCGGGAAGGTCTCGAAGGATTGCCGGCCGTGCAGGGCATAGTGTGCCGCGGTGAAACTGCCGCCGGAGACGCCGGCGACCTGGTCGATCTCCTCCAGCAGGGTCGAGGGCGGGCCGCCCAGCATGACCGGCACGTCCCGCATGCCGCGCAGCGCCCCGTGGGCGAAGGCCGCCGAACGCTTCCCGCCGCCGGAGAAGGCCACGAAGATGAGGATGTCCGACCGGCCGCCCAAGGCATTGAGCTCCTCCAGGCCATAGCCGGCATTGCGCGCGCCCGCGGCCAGCGGGGGGTTGATGCCGCGATCCATGCTGCCGCATCCCAACAGCGCCAGGACCAGCGCCAGGGCGCCAAGATGCTTTGACATGCGGGCCGACTGCCCTATGTCCCCCCGCAGGCTGCGGGCGGCGCCCCTGCCATCGTCCCGTCTCCGGATTCCCATGACCGACACCCCGCTCGCACTCATCCGCAATTTTTCGATCATCGCCCATATTGACCATGGGAAATCGACGCTTGCCGACCGCCTGATCCAGCAGACCGGCGCGCTGACCGCGCGCGAGATGAAGGAACAGGTGCTCGACAACATGGATATCGAGCGCGAGCGCGGCATCACCATCAAGGCGCAGACGGTTCGCCTGACCTATCCGGCCAAGGACGGCAAGACCTACATCCTGAACCTGATGGACACGCCGGGCCATGTGGACTTCGCGTATGAGGTGAGCCGTTCGCTGGCCGCCTGCGAGGGTTCGCTGCTGGTGGTCGATGCCTCCCAGGGTGTCGAGGCGCAGACGCTGGCCAACGTCTATCAGGCGATCGATGCGGGGCATGAGATCGTGCCCGTGCTGAACAAGATCGACCTGCCTGCCGCGGAGCCCGCGCGCGTGAAGCAGCAGATCGAGGACGTGATCGGGCTGGACACGTCCGACGCGGTCGAGATCAGCGCCAAGACCGGTTTGAACATCGAGGGCGTGCTCGAGGCAATCGTCACGCGCCTGCCGCCGCCGACCGGCGATGCGTCGAAGACCACCACGGCGCTGCTGGTGGACAGCTGGTACGACGCCTACCTGGGCGTGATCATCCTGGTGCGGGTGAAGGACGGGCACCTGAAGAAGGGCCAGCGCATCCGCATGATGTCGTCGGGGTCGGTCCACACCATCGAGCAGGTCGGCGTCTTCGCGCCGAAGCTGACGCCGACCGAAAGCCTCGGGCCGGGGGAGATGGGCTACCTGACGGCGGCCATCAAGACGGTGGCGGACACCAATGTGGGCGACACCATCACCGACGACCGCAACCCTGCGACCGAGGCGCTGCCGGGCTTCAAGCCGTCGATTCCCGTGGTGTGGTGCGGGCTGTTCCCGGTCGATGCCGATGACTTCGAGAAGCTGCGCGAGTCCCTTGGAAAGCTGCGGTTGAACGACGCGTCGTTCCACTTCGAGACGGAGAGCTCGGCCGCGCTGGGCTTCGGCTTCCGCTGCGGATTCCTGGGGTTGCTGCACCTCGAGATCATCCAGGAAAGGCTGTCGCGCGAATTCGACCTCGACCTGATCGCGACGGCGCCGTCGGTCGTCTACAAGATCCACAAGACCAACGGTGAATCCTTCGAGCTGCACAACCCGGCCGACTTCCCGGATGGCAGCGTGATCGACCACATCGACGAGCCGTGGATCAAGGCGACCATCATGCTGCCGGACGACTACCTCGGCCCGGTGCTGACGCTGTGCAACGACCGGCGCGGGCAGCAGGTGGAACTGACCTATGTCGGCGCGCGCGCCATGCTGGTGTACCGGCTGCCGCTGAACGAGGTGGTGTTCGACTTCTACGACCGTCTGAAGTCGGTGTCGCGCGGCTATGCCTCCTTCGACTACCAGATGGATGGCTACGAGGAAGGCGACCTGGTGCGCATCTCGATCCTGGTGAATGCCGAGCCGGTCGACGCGCTGTCCTTCATGGCGCATCGCGCGCAGGCCGAACGGCGCGGGCGGCAGATCTGCGAGAAGCTGAAGGACCTCATCCCGCGCCAGCTGTTCAAGATCCCGATCCAGGCGGCGATCGGCGGGCGCGTCATCGCGCGCGAGACCATCTCCGCCTTGTCGAAGGACGTCACTGCCAAGTGCTATGGCGGCGACATCTCGCGCAAGCGCAAGCTGCTGGAGAAGCAGAAGGAAGGCAAGAAGCGCATGCGGCAGTTCGGCAAGGTCGAGATCCCGCAGAGTGCCTTCATCGCCGCTCTGAAGATGGATGCCTGACGGGACAGCCTGCACCGTTGCCTGCCTGCATGCTGTTTCGTGGGCGGGCCTGTCATTACAGGGCGCGAATTCTGGTTATTTCCGGTGAGCATAGGCATTGACTTTCGACCATGCCTTGCTGATTTCGACTGTCATCGAACAGGCCGCCTGACGGCCTGCACCGGAGGAAACGCACCATGTCGCTCATCACCCGCCGCATCTTTGCCGCCGTGGCCGCCGCATCGGCCACGGGCCTGGCCGCGCCGGCCCTGGGTCAGGGGGCCTTCCCCTCGCGCCCTGTCAGCATGGTGATTCCCTTCGCCGCCGGTGGCCCGACCGACACGGTGGGTCGGCTGATCGCGCAGGCCATGAGCGCCGACCTGGGCCAGCCGGTGGTCGTTGAGAATGTCGGCGGCGCGGGCGGCACGCTGGGGGCACAGCGCGTGGCCAATGCGCGCCCCGACGGCCACACCATCCTGCTGCACCACATCGGCATGGCGACCATTCCCACGCTGTATCGCCGCGTTGCCTACGACCCGATCAACGGATTCGAGACGCTTGGCCTGGTGACCGAGGTGCCGATGACGCTGATCGCGCGCCGCAACATCGAGGCGACGAACCTGGCCGAGCTGGTGGCGCTGATCCGCCGCCGCGGCGAGGCGCTGAACTACGCCAATGCCGGGATCGGCGCGGCCAGCCACCTGTGCGGCCTGCTGCTGATGAAGGCCGTGGACACGCGCATGACCACTGTTCCGTATCGCGGCACCGGTCCGGCGATGAACGACATCGTGGCTGGCACGGTTGACCTGATGTGCGACCAGACCACGAACACTACGGAGCATATCCGCGCTGGCACGGTGCGCGCCTTCGCCGTGACCACGTCAGAGAGGGTCGGCGCGCTGCCCGACCTGCCGACCGCGGGCCAGGGTGGACTGCCCGGCTTCGAGGTGAGCGTGTGGCACGGCCTGTATGCGCCGCGCGGCACGCCGGCGCCCATCGTCGCTCGGCTGAACCAGGCGCTGGTGAAGGCGCTGCAGGATGAGGGGATTGCCCGCCGGTTCGCGGACCTGGGCACGGCGCCCGTGCCGGTGGCGCGCGCCACACCGCAGGCGCACCGTGAGTTCTGGCAGGCTGATATCGCGAAGTGGCGGCCGCTGATCCAGGCGGCTGGGCAGTTCGCGGATTGATTCGGGCGGGCGCGGCCGCGGGTTGCGCGCCGGCCGCGCCGTGACTATGGTCCGCGCCCTTCGGACAGGTGGCCGAGCGGTTGAAGGCGCGCGCCTGGAAAGTGCGTATACGTCAAAAGCGTATCGAGGGTTCGAATCCCTCCCTGTCCGCCAGTTCCCATACGAGCCGTGCTCTCCGCCTCACCGAGCGCCGCGCTGAGTGGCAGGTTTCCTGGGGTTTTCGGGGCAGACCTGTTGACTGGCCCGGCGCTGAGACGGACGAAAATCGCTCTCCGGAGGCCCTTTCTCTCCGGACCTCCTGACTTGGGCGTTTTAGTACGGAACTCAAAGACCTAGGTCAAAGGCCGGTTTCAGGGCGGTCGACGCTTGCCATGGTTCGAACCCCACTTGCCCGAAATCCGTACTTCGAGAGCGAACCAAACGTACGTCTCTCACCGATCGTGGAAGCGTCTTGGCCGCCCCGCGTTGAGGCGCCAACCCGCCAGTCAGCCCGCCATGTCGCGCAGGAATTCCGACTCGGGCTGAACACCCGACACCCAAAGATGGTCACGTGCCCGGGTGCATGCGACGTAAAGCAGATGCCGCTCCGTCTCATAGACTTCCTGTAGGTCTCCCTCGTCGGTGACGGCCTCGACACGTTCTTGCAGCGGCAGCACCTCATCGTCGCAAGCCATTACCGCGACGGCTCTGAACTCGAGGCCCTTAGCCAGGTGCATTGGGCTGATGCAGACCGCGCCTAGTACCGTCTCGACCTTCTCGTCAAACTCCGTCGCCTTGGCACCGGCGGCCTTCGCCGCCGCTCGCGCCCGTGGAAGCTCGGCGGCCGAGCGCACAAGCAGTCCGATTTCCTCGGGCGCGCACCCGTCGCGCAGCCTGTCCGCGACCCAGGCGCCGACGGCCTTGCTCTCTGCAGCGTCATCCGGGAACAGCCTGACGGCTGGCTCGGGCCCATCGAAGAGCGACACGGTCCCGCGCCGCCCCTCCTTCAGCCCATCAACGTCAGAAACGCTGCCGGGCAGCAGCCGGTCGGCCTGGGTTCTGATCTGGTGAGAGGTCCGGTAGTTGATCCTGAGGCTGATGGATCGCCCGCGCACATCGATCCCGAGGGCCTTCCAAGAGAAAGGTTGCTGGAAGATCCGTTGCCCGAGGTCACCGGTGAAGAACAAGCCGTCTGGCCTGTCACCCGCCATGGCCGCCAAGAACCGTGCCTCGGGCATGCCCAGGTCCTGGGCCTCATCGACCACGACGTGGTCGTAATTAGGCGCTTTGCCGGCCCGGGCCCGCTCTGCCAGGCGCGCGAAGACCTCGGCCCAAGTCACCAGCTTCTGCGCCGAAAGCCCGGACTGGACGGCGGCGAACACGTTCCAGAGCACCTGACGTTGTTTTTCGCCGAGGCGCGTCTTCCGCCCCAGGCGCGGCGCATCGCGATACGCCTCCCAAGAGCGGGTCTGCTGCGCGTCCACGACCTCATTCCACTCGGCGATCAGGAACGGCTGTGGGGCGGCGACGCCGGACTCCTGGCTCGCCTTGCGGAGCAACCCCTGGACGATGGCGGCGGGAGCGATGTTGGGTTGCCCGAACGCCTCAGTGTAGAGGTCGTAGGCGGCGCCGGACATCGGCTGGACCGCGATGCGCGCCGCGACTGCCGGTTCTCCGCCGACGAGGCTTTCCAAGCGGGTTGCCAACGCGCGTGCCAGGGGCTTGGAGAAGGTGGCAAGCAGTACACGGGCCTTCGGGTTGCTTCGGGCCAGATAGGCGGCCCGATGCAGCGCGACGATCGTCTTGCCCGTTCCGGCAGAGCCTGTCACGCGGGCCGGACCTGCGTAGCGCCGCTCCACCACCTCACGCTGTGAGGGGTGCAGGAACACGGCCCAGCGATCCCACGGGTAGTCGAAGGCCCGCCGTAACTCCTCCACGTCATGCAGCACCCGGAACCGACGCTGTGCGTCCGGGTGCGCGAATGGGTCGGCGCTGACAGGGGCAGGCTGCGGCGCTGGTGGCTTCTCGCCCACCGCCAACCGCAACAGGGCTTCCTGTGCTTCCTGCGGCAGGTGGCCCAGCACGTCGAACAGCGTCTCCTCGGTGAGCGCACGAACGTCCTCGACCCACTCCTCGGGCACGCCCATGGCCATGAGCTCGAGCTTGCGAAGCGACGCAAAGAGCTTCGGACCGACGGACGCGGCTACCGTCGCGGGAGTGACGGGAGGCAACTCCTCAACTCGCTCCCGGATCTCCACCATCTGCATGGCGCCGGTCGTCGGGTGGCGTTCGATCTTTCGCCGCTCCGCCCAGCGATAGGCCTTGTCGTGATGATCCACATAGGCCAGCAGCAGGCTCGACCCGGTGCGATGCACGATCAGGCGGATGTCGGCATTGACCCGCACCGACCAGAAATTCGGGTCCTTCGCGCGATCCACCTTGTGGAACGACAGCCCCGGCGCCGAGGCATCCATCTGTAGATCGAACGCGGTGGTCTTGACCGCTTTCTGCTCGGCTGCCGTCAGCTTGGCGAGGCTGCCGGTGAAGCTGTCGGCGATGCGGAATTCCATCGATCAGGCTCCATCATGCCCTGAGGCCGCGGGACCGAAGCCACACTTCCCGTATGCCGTGAGGAGCCGGATCGTGTCGTAGCCATCGATAATCGTGAAACGCCTTGGATTGCCCATCTGCTGTGCGAACGCCCGCATCATCGTGCGAACGGCCGAAGTGACCTCGTGGCAATGCTGAAGGACAAGAAGCTCGGCCGGCTCGGTGAAGAGTCTCTGGATTTGATCGCCATTGCTTCCGAGCTCAGCCATCGTCATTGGCCTGAAGCTCGCGGGCCCCTTCAGGAGGAAGGCGGTGGATACCCGATTGTCGTCGATCGTAACCCTGCTGCTGAATAGGTCTGACGACTCGCCGCCCCAGTCTTTCGGGACGTTCGGCTCCCCCAGAATATTGGCGATCGCTTCCTTGATCTGCCGCTCTGGGACGGCCCTCAGACTGTCGAGAGCGGCCCGCGTCCGTGCGAGGGGAACCTCGGAAACACGCGCAAATGAGTCGATCTGGTCGATGTGGATTTCGAGATGGCTTGACCAGGCGCCGGAGCTCAAGATTTGCCCGCGAAGCTGGTTCTCAACCACATCAGCAAACAGGTACGGGATCGCCCGAATGCCTCCGTTCGCCACGTCCTGAATCACGCCCAGAAAGAACTTTCGCTTCTGCCCTGATAGCTCACCCCATGCTGACACCGACGTCAGGTGTTCTGGATAGTAGTCGCAGGTGACCTTCCCATTCGGCATCCAAGGATCGAGCTTGGAATAGGCGACTGGGACCGGCGCGGACCGTCCACTTTGCCGAGCCGCATCGTACTTGTTCAGGCCCTTGAAGCCAAAGAGCCCGAGATGGGTGAATACCCTTCCGGCGTCGGCGGCACCCGTCGTGAGAAGCACGCCGAGGGGTGAGGGCTTGGCGGCCTGCATCCAGTCGATGGCGGCGTCCTTCAAGTCCCGCAGGCGCCGAAGCCGGTCCAGGTGAGGGTCGCGAGACGGTGACCCACCACCGCCGCAGTCGAGGGCCCCTGGCCCCACCAGTTCCATGATACGCCGGTCATTCAGGTACCAGCAGGTGAGGTCGTAGGGGACCGCCATCAGGCCACCGCGAACACCTTCATCACCTCATCCCCGAGGTGATTGATCACCTTCACTGCGATCCGCCCCTTGGCCGGCTTCGGGAAGGGGTAGGACACATCGCTGTTCAGGCTGCTCCACGCGGCCTCATCAACCTCGGCCTTCAGCGTCGTCTTCAGCGCCTTGTATGGGTCGTTCGCGCCGAGGAAGTAGGCGTGGCGGACGAAGAAGCTCTCCTCGTTGTAGTCGGTGTCGATCATCCAGAGCGCGATCTTGTCCGTGCCCTCGGACTCGACCTCGCCGGTCTGCGGCTTGAACACGTCCACGCCCTTGATGCGCACCCGCAGCTGCCCATCCTTCTGCGGCTCGATCTTGATGTCGGGCTCGCCGAAGATGACGAAGAGGTTGCCCTTGCCCGTCGCCTTCAGGTCCTGCGCCATGTGCAGGTCCGGGTTCATGCGGGCGCGCAGCACGCGCACGCGGCCGAGCCGGTCGAACTCAGCCGAGTGGGCGTCATAGGCGAAGGCACAGGCAATCAGTGCGTCGAAGCCAGCATCTGCCGCCTCGCGCGCTGCTGCCACCAGGTCGGGGCGTGTCAGCGTGCCGAATTCGGGGCCGATCAGGATGCCGGCGCGGCGTTCCTGCTCGCCTTCCATGTAGCGGCCCTCGGCGCAGATCAGCGTGCCGGGCCAACCGACCAGGCTGGTGAAGCGGATGTGGTCCGCCTTGTCGGCCTGCTGCACACCGGCGCTGCGCAGGTTCTCGATGATCATGGCGGCGAAGTCGTGCTTGATCGCCGCCTGCCCCTCCGCCATGCCCTTCGCGCCCTTGGGCCGCTGCGGGTCGATCAGCTCGTCGTTCCAGTCCACAGTCAGCGCGCGGTGGGGCGAGAGGCTTTCCACCGTGAAGGGGCCGGCGACGCGAATGCGCCCGCGGTCCTCATAGGGCTTGTCGTAGAGGAATTCGACATCGGCCTTGGCGGCGATCGAGGCGTCGATCTCCTTCTGCCGGGCGATACGCGCCTTCCACCACTCGGCGTGCAAGCGTGTGGGCTCCGCCGGCCAGGGATCGCGCGGCGCCTGCGGCAGGGTGGCGAGGGTGTAGCTGCGGCCGAGCTGCTTGTTGAGTTTTTGGAGATGCACCGCGGCCTCTGCGGGCTTGTCCTGGACGCGCCGAAGGTCTTCCCGGGTCTTGGCCGCCTCGGCGGGCCAGGGCTCCCCGGCCTCGCGCGGTATCTGCCATTCCTCCCAGGACTTGCCCAGCGCGGCGTTGAGCGCGGCGCGGAGCGGTTCCAGTACCGTCTGCGCCTGCTCCCAGATCACGTCTATCTCGGCGTTCTTGGCTACAGAGCTGAGCATGATGTGAGGAACACGCTCGTAGACGAAGCCGAGTCGCAGGCGGCCGGCCGTGGGCGCAGACTTCGGGGCCGTTCGCGTGACCTCGGCTTCCTTGCGCTGCCCCTCGGAGCTGTCAGCGAGGAGATAATAAGGATAGCGCGCGCCCATCAGGCGCGATCGGGCAAGGGCAAGGGAGACGCGCGAGGTATCGATCGTGATCCAACGGCGCCCCCATTGCTCGGCAACGTAGGCGGTCGTGCCCGAACCGCATGTCGGATCGAGCACGAGATCACCAGGATCGGTTGCCATCAAGATACAGCGCTCAACAACCTTTGTTGCTGTTTGAACAACATAAATACGAGGGTCAGTGGAAGAGCCGCCCGTCCCTGTATCTCTCCAGCTATTTACGAGCGGAAATACAGGAAAGTCCTCCAAAAATCTTTTGTATTTCAATACGCGGCCAGATGATATCACGCGATCTGCCATTGCAAGTCGCTGCACGCCCTGCTTGTGGGTTTTCCAGTGACTGCTCGCGCCAGGATGATGAGGCTTTCCAAATACTGTAACAGTCGGATCTTCAGATCCCGCACCTTGAGAAACCATCGAATCTTGCCGGAAGACTAACGCGCCGTCTGGCATTGGGATGATCCCGCGTCGTTCATCGGGATGCATGGTGCGTTCGCTGCCATTCGGTAGCCGTAGCCAAACGTATTCACCCGTACCCGCACCGCCGACTGTCTTTTCGTTATAGATCTGCCGAAACTTAGCAGAGGGCCGGCTTTTGGCGTACCACAGGATATGATCAGAGACGTTGGGGAGAAGTTCGCTCGCCTGCGCTGTCGTCTTTTGGAATATAACGGAGGACACAAAGTTATCCTCTCCAAAAATTTCATCCAATAATGCGCGCACTCGGTGAACATTCTCGTCGCCAATCTGCACGAAAACGCTGCCGCTCTCGTGCAGCAGGTCGCGCGCGACCGTCAAACGGTCCCGCAGGTAGGTTAGGTAGGAGTGGATGCCGTCGCGCCAGGTGTCACGGAAGGCCCGGACTTGCTCCGGCTCGCGTGTCACCTGACTGCGGTCGCCGTCCTTAACGTCGCGGCTCGTCGTACTCCACTGGAAGTTGCTGTTGAACTTGATGCCGTAGGGCGGGTCGAAATAGATGCACTGCACCTGCCCGCGCAGCCCCTCGCGTTCCGCCAGCGAGGCCATCACGCTCAGGCTGTCGCCCAGGATCATGCGGTTCGACCAGTGCTGGTCGTGCTGGTAGAACTCGGTCGCCGCCTCGGCGTCCTTCAGTCCGTTGAAGTCAGCGAAGAGGTCCGGCATCGCCTCCGCCGCCGGCTTCGCCTTGCTGCGCCGCTTGATGTCTTCGATCAGCGCCTGCGGGTGCACCTTCTCCTGGATGTAGAGCGGCGGCGCCTGCACGATCAGGTCCGACCAGTCCTGCTCATCCTTGCCGCGCCAGACCAGTTGCGGGTCGAGGTCCCGGTTCCGCCGTTCATAGGCGAGCCGGATGGGCGACTTGTCCTCCGCCCGCATCACCGTCTCCAGCTCCGCGGTCGGGATGTTGCGGCGCGTGGCGTCGTGCTTGAGCGAGGTGATTTCCAGGGGCTGCTTGGCCATCGGGTCAGTCGTCCAGCCGCTTGGGCTTGCTTTGCGTCTTTCGCTCATCAGAGGCGAGGCGCCGCTCGACCTTCCTGATGTCCTCTGCGGGCGGAAGCGCCTCGGGGCGAATGCCGCGACCCAGCAGGGTGTTGCGCACAGCCTGATTGTTGGTCGTGTGTTCGGCCGCGATCCGCGCTTCGCTCGCCATGCCATGGGCGCGGGCGTTGAAGATGGTGATCTCGGTGGCGAAGTCCTTCGCCTTCAGGATGATGGTGGGCGCGAAATCCGCCAGCGGCCGGCTGTCCGGCACCTTCCATTGCGCCTTCATCGCCTGGGTAGACCGGCCGAACAGCGCCTGGTCGCCCTTGCTGCGGATCAGGGCGAAATCCTGGTTGCCGCCGGTCTGCTCATAGATCACGCGGGACAGGTCCTTCTCGGTGCTCGTCAGCTTGCGGCGCGCTGTCAGGCGTTCGGCTTCCAGGATCCGCTGCTCGATCAGTTCGGCGCGGCGCGTCTGGATCGCGAAGTAGGATTGCGCGAAGGCGATTTCCGGTTTGCTCGGGTCGCCATTCTGCGCCACCAGGTAGCAAGCGAAGCGGGTGAGCATGACGTCGTCGATCTCTCGCTGCGCGCCGGACCCGAGTTCGACCATTTTGCTGACCTCAGCAAAATGGTCCGCCGGGTCGTGCTCCGAGACCTCACAGGCCGTCCGCGCCTTGCCCAGGACGTTCTGGAAATTGACCCAGTTCGCGTAACCGAGCAGCACCTGGAGGTCCCGTGCCAGCCAATACTCCACGCCGGAGTCGGTCTGCTGCGCATGGCCTTCGAATGTTTCAGTCAGCTGCAGGATGACTTGGCGGTCCAAAGGTAATCTCCGGGGGCAGGAAAGTCGTTCAGGGTATCAGACCAGCACCGATTCGTCCGCGAAGGCGGCGAGCAGCGAGGCGAACTCATCCTCCATCTCATAGACCGCGGTGAACTCGGCGAACGCCCAGCGGCCATGGCTGCCGAGGTTGTTGACGCCCGGCACCCAGAAGGCGCGCATCGTGTTCGCCTTCTCCTTCGCATCCTCACCGCGATAGCCTTTCACCTCGACGATCAGGTTCAGCGGGTCATCGCGCCCGTCATCCACGCGCAGGATGAAGTCAGGCCGGTAGTGCCGGGACTGCGTGCCGAGCAGGTACGGCACTTCGAAGCCGAGGCCCTGGTTCTTCGCATAGGCCAGGACGCGCGGATGGTTCTCGGCCACGCGGCAGAACTCGGCTTCCCAATCGCTGTCGCAGACGACCCAGTTGATGTGGCTGCGGTCGGGGCGTGCTTCCCACCGCGTCGCCTTGGAGGTGGTGAAGTTCACGAAGCGGGTCGAGCCGGTGGGGTTGTAGGGGTCCAGGATCGCCAGCACCGGCTTCTCGCCGACGAGTGACTCGGTGATGGCGTCCTTGATCTTGTTGGCCGCCATCTCCGCCAGCTCCATGTAGAGGAGCTGCGCGGGGAACGTACCCCCGATGCAGCGAAGGTAGCCGCCATCGATCCATTGCCGGACGATGCGCTTCATCTGCCCGAAGAGATGCAGCTTCGGCTCCTCGCCTGTCTCGCGGTAGGTGCGGTAGAGCAGGTGCCGCGTCAGGTGAAAGAGCACCGTGGAGTCCCGCACCTCGTCCAGATGGTCGAGCGTGAGGTCCGCGGCTTCGCCGATGATGCCCTGGTTGCGCGTGCGGGTGGCGCCGACGAGCTCCGGCGTCAGCTCCAGCACATGGTCGGGCTTGAACTGTGCCTCCAGGCGCTGCTCGGGCAGTTCGACGCGGTAGCCCTCGACACGGGGGAAGGTGATCTCCAGCGCATCACGGTCCGGTCGCACGGCATGGACGCGCACCGTCTCCCGTGGCGGTGCTGGGGGCGCCACGACCGGCTTCGCGGTGAAGTCGAAGGGAATGCCGAGGATGTCGGCGTACTCGACGTTGAACAGGTCCTGGTCATTCAGCTCGTAGGACTGGCGCCGAAGGGCGCGGCCGACAACCTGCTCGCACAGAAGCTGCGTGCCGAAGGCGCGCACGCCGAGGATGTGCGTGACGGTGTTCGCGTCCCAACCCTCCGTCAGCATGGAGACGGACACCACGCATCGGACCTGCTCGCCCAACCGGCCAGGCTTGCCGACGGTATTCATGACCTCGCGCAGCAGGGTGGCGTCGTCGATCGTCTCACCGGCGCGGATGTCACCGCTGCGCTCGACCATCTCCTTGCGGAAGCGCTCGATCTCATCCGCGGCCATGGCGCGGAAGTCCTTGTCCAGCGCTTCGCCGGATTCGAGCTGCGCGCTGTCCACGAGGATGGTTTTGGGGCGGGCGAGGCGATTGCCGAACTCATCGTAGTTGCGGAACAGCTCTAGCGCACCCTGTTGGAAGCTCGTGCCGCCCTCGGCATCGCTCAGCTCGTAGCCGGAGATGTAGCGGTAGATCAGCTCCGAGGTCGCGGTGTTGTTGCAGACGATGATGAAGACGGGCGGGATCCGTATCCCCTTTTCCTGCCAGAGGTCGTAAGTCTGCTTGTAGTGGCCATAGAGCGCCTGCAGCGCGGTGATGAGGTAGGTGGGCAGCTTCTGCGGATCGGCGGCCTGGCCGGTGCCGCGGCCCTTCTTGGGCATCGCCTTGCCGATGTGGTCCCAGAGGTTCCGGAACACCGGCATGGTGCCGTCATTCACGTTCGACGAGACGGGCACACGCGGCAGCTTTACGATGCCGCATTCAATCGCGTCCATCAGCGAGAAATCCGACATCGTCCACGGGAAGAGCGTGCCTTCGGCATAGCCGGAGCCGCGCAGGAAGAAGGGGGTCGCGGAGAGGTCGTAAACATTAGCGACGCCCAGCTTCCGCTTCACCGCTTCCAGGCCGCTGATCCACAAGCGCGCGGCCTCGTTGTTCTCCTTCGCCTCTTCCTTCTCGTCGCCTTTCAGATCGTCATCCTCGTCCGACACGCGCTCTCGGTAGCAGTGGTGCGCTTCGTCGTTCAGGACGACGATGTTCTTGAAGCCCATGAGGTCGGGCATCACGCGCTGGAGCATCTGCCCTTCGGTTTCGAGAGTCTGGAGCTTTTCCTCGCGCCAACCTTCGAGTGCAGAGCGCGTGCCCTTTGCGACGTCGATGCGCTCGCGCAGCTTGAAGGCGTGGTAGTTGGTGATGACGATCTTGGCGCGTGCGATGTCACCGAGCATGTCCTGCGGGACGATCTCGCGTTCCCGGAAGTAACTGTCGGGATCGTTGGGCTGCAGGACGCGCAGGCGATCCCGGATAGTGATGCCCGGCGCGACGATGAGGAAGCCGCGCGAGAAGGTCTTGCTGTTCGGCTGGCGGACCGCGTTGACCGTCTGCCACGCGATGAGCATGGCCATGACGGTGGTCTTGCCCGCCCCTGTCGCGAGCTTCAGCGCGATGCGCATCAGGTCAGGGTTGGCCTGCGCGTTGGCGCGCTTCAGGTGGTCAATGAACTTGCCGTATCGGGCTGCGCGCTTCGGATCTGAGGCGACCTCGGCAAGCCAGATGGCCGTCTCTACCGCCTCCACCTGACAGAAGAAGGGGCGGACGCCCTGGAACTGGTGGTGACGCCAATGCTGGAGCAGGCGCGCTGTCTCTGGAGTGACGCCCCATTGGTCGGGGTTCGGCAAGTTCCGCCAGGTTTCGACGTAGCCGCGGACCTCGTTGATGATAGGGGTCGGATTGTACTCCTGCGTCGCGGAGGAGAGACCTCCAGAGTCTTGGAAGGTGAACTGCGACTGGTCTTTGCCCTTGCCGCCCTTCCTACGCTTTGGCTTCGGTACCGGTGTGATCAGGTCCGACCGTCGGCGGGTCTCGACGATCCGGGAGGTTGGTTGCCCATCCGAGTCGAGTTCCCAGTGACGTGCCGGAGGCGCGTAGGGCGAATTGAGGATCGGGCGGCTGAAGAACTCCGAATCCATGCCCGGCGCGGCCCCTAGGTTGCTTGAAATACATCTTTCCCGGAACCAGTGGTTCGATCAAGCATGGCGAGCAACTTAGTGGCGAATTTCACAGCGCGTAATCAACAGAGCCGCTTGCCTTCGGGCTCGTGGGACCACGTCCACCGGAAACGGCTCAATCAACCCCCTCAGGGTGGGCCTTCCGGCTGTTGGCTGATCGGCACCGCCTCCACGTCAGGTCTGCTCCTTGCCAACAAACCGCCCATCGTCGTCGCGCCGCCGGCGTCGCTCCACGTCCTTAATCTCGTCTGGCAGCGTAACCTCGGGCATGTCCACCGCGGGTAGGCTCAGGCCGACCGCCACCGCCAGGCGGTGCACCTCCGCGGCGCCGCACAGCACGTGATCAAGATTCTCGGGAGACGGCAGCCGCATTAGGCGGACCCCGCCGCCGTCCTGGCTGTGACGCCGCAGCCAGGCGTCAAGGCTACCTGTGCTGGCCTGATGCACAGCCGACCGGGTGCCGCCGCCCACAAAGAACACGGGCAGTCCCTGCACCCAGCGTTCGCTTTGCGGGTCTCGGTTCCGCTTGGTTCCCCAGATCACAGTTCGCTGTCGGCGGTCGAGATCCCAGCGGAAATAGTTCGCAAGCGGTGGATCATCCGCACAACCCTGCCAGACCTCAGCGCCGAGCATTGCCACCTCGGCCGCGAAGATGGGGCAGCGCGCCGCACCATCGCGTCCCTTGAACAGGTTGAAAGTGCAGCAGTCCACCGTGCCGCCTCCTACGTCGACGATGGCGTAAAGGCCGTCATCCAGCATGGTGGAGTTGGCGAAGCCGGATACCGCCGCCGCGATCTCGGGGACAAGCGCGGCTTGCGCGCGCTCAAGCAGCCCTGTCTCACAGTTTGCCATCGCGGCCAGCGCTGCACGGGTAGCGGCGAGAGTTATAGCGGCGGGTTCGTCGATCAGCGACAGTGCGGCGGCGATACACCGCTCGTAGCGACGGCGGAGACCGCTATTGTTCAGTGAGGCGGCGGGGAAACCGAAATTGTAAGACCAAGTAATCCGCCCCCGCTGCATGAGCATGGCCCGTTCGGTTGCCAGCCAGCCCCGCGCCTGCCGGACCTGAAGCGCTAGAAACGCGCAGGCTGCTTCTTCAGCATTCGCCTGTGCGGCCATGGCCGTCATCACCGGGGCACGCGGGTTCGCCATCAAGCCTGCCTTCAGAGCGCAGGAAACGGCGGCGCCCGGCAGGGGTGCAAGAGAGAACGCACCATCAGACGCGAGCCAAAGCCGCGATGCCCAAAGATAAGGGTGTTCATCGGCCTGTGCGAAGGACGGCACAGGGACGGCATAAGCGGGTGAGCCCGCCTCGTAGGGCAAACGCGCGGCGATCTTCGTGCTGCTGGTACCGAAGTCCACGCCCAAGACGATCTCGATCCCACGCCGGGTGGAAGCCGCTGGCGAGACAGGGGTCGCACCATTTGCGAGGCGCTTGTTGAGTTCGGCAACATCATCAGAAGTCGCGCGGCATGCCGAGGCTAGCTCGCGCGCGCGCTGCTCGATCTCCGCTGGTAATGCCTCGATCTTCGCGGCGAGCCTGCGCGCCTCAGCTTCCTTCTCGCTATCGCTCGGTGGACGCGGCGGGGCCATAGCGCTGGCCTGGATCGCCTGGCCGTTGAGCGAGGGCGTGGGCGGTCCCGCCGCCTGTGGACGCTTTGCATTTGCGCCGCCGGCAGTCGTCGCTGCCTTCGGTATCGCCGGATGAACGCTGCCGCTACTACCCGCCGGCCGAGCATGCCGGGCCTGAGCGACGGGCGATTGAGGGAATAGAGTTTGGGGAGCGATCTGAGGTGTCGGCGCTGGGTGCCCCCCGGGCAAATCCTTGGTCGTAGACGAATCAGGTTGTCTTCCGCGCGAGTTCGCCAACTCAGGCTGTTGCGGCGCCCTGGGAGCCGAAGGCTCAGCGGACCTGAAGAGCCGCCCGATCCATCGCAAAAGCCCCGACATCTAGCTCAGCCCGCCGACTGTGTCGCACAACTGGCGACCGCTGTGGCGTCACTGGCGCTCATCGCACAACCTCGACAATCGCCACTGCCAGTTGCTCAGCCTGCGCGGTCTGCATTCGTCCACGCTCAATCTCGGCACGCCGGATCGTCGCGCGCTCTTCCAAACGCTTAAGCTTCCCCTCATTGGCTGCCAGGATACCGGTGAGCCGGCGGGCGCGCGAGCTTCCGCTGTTGATCTCCCGCCGTTGACCATCAATGAGGGCCATGAGCCGCCCACGTTCCGCGCCGAGACGTTGTTCCAGTGTGCGCAACTGAATGGCTGCACGGTCGTCTTGTTCGGCCTTGCGCGTCGCCTTCTCCTGCAGGAAGCGCTCGGTCAGCCGTTCAAGGAGGTCGGACTCGCAGCGGTCTGCGAGGGCAGTGGTGTTGAGAAGGGCGTCAGCTTCGCTCCACAGAGTGCCGGCTTCTGCTGCAATTAGCAGGAGCCTCTCGGCATCGTCGTCCGCCAACGCAGTTCCGTCCGATAGAGCGAAGCCGCCATATACGATGCGCTCCTGCTCGACCTGACCACCGAAGCGGCAGAGCATTGCGAGGATCGTGTAGCGGCCGGGGGAGATGTTGGCCACAGCGCCAACTCGCTCCGAGCTGAGCCGCGCGGCGACCGCTGGTCGTAGCTTCGGAGCATCGGTCTCCGCGACCCGGGCCGCGACGAAGCGGACCAGAGGGTGTGTCTGTGTGATTGTCTCCACAGCACGAACGCGCCGCTGGCCTGCAATCGGGCGCCCGAACCGGCACACAAGCGATCCGGTCTCACGCTCGACTTTGCCACCTGTCGGCAGGCGGCTTGCCTGCAGCCAGTCCACGTAGGCGGCGCGAGCCTCAGAGGTTAGCCGAATCTCGTAGGTATCTTCGCGGTCGAGGTCGCGGATAGCGCTTCCAGGGTACAAGGCCGCAAGCGCGTCACTCAGGTAGCGTGCCAGGTCGCGAGCACCGATCCAGCGATGCATCTCATGCGCCGTATGAATCGAGCGGAGGACGTGATCGCCGTGGGCGATTAGCGCCGCTGCCTCGCCTTCCAACTCCTCTTCGAGCTTGAGGCGATTCTCAATCGCTTGGCTCGTCTGGTCGATCCGCTGCGATATTTGTTCGGGTGTTAGCGCCCCCATGAGCAGCTCTGGGGTCAGCTTTGCGATCTCCTCACCAAGCACGGCCTCGAAGCCGCCAAGGGCGCGTTCACAGATGCCCAATCGCTCGTAGAGGCGACGGTAGATTTCGTCGTCGATGGTGCCGCGGTGCATGAGGTTGATGACTGTGACAGCGTCGGCCGCTTGACCTAATCGGTCAACACGGCCGATCCGCTGTTCCACACGCATCGGATTCCAGGGCAGGTCATAATTGACTACCGTGCGGCAAAACTGGAGATCAATGCCTTCGCTTCCCACCTCGGAAGACAGCAGAACCCTTAGCTCACGATTGGCCTCGAACCGCGAGATGGCAGCGTCCCGCTCCGTCGTGCCGCCATGGATGGTCTCACACTGGATGCCGGCTTGCTCCAGGCGACGCGCCAAGTAGCGAAGCGTCGGTCGGAATGTCGAGAATACGACGGCCTTTTCTTCGGGATCCGACACGAAGAACTCACGCAGGACCTCGAGGAAGGTGGCAAACTTTGTGTCGTGCCGCTCCAGTTCCTTTCCAGACGGCAGGCTGGTGCAGATGCGAGCGAGGCGTTCTACGAGAGGTTTGAGGCCGATCTCTGACGTTGCGTCGACGTCGCCCTCCGCAGCGATGTCCTCATCCTCGGCCTCGGCGTCTACGATGTGTCGCCGCCAGTGGTCGACAGCCGCGGGCAGGCAAGAAGCGAGAAGTCTTTGCGGTGTGGCGAGCAGGAAGCCAGCGGGGACGTCGCGTCGCCAAGCATGCTGCTGCACCTCGGCCGTGATTGCGTCGTAAGCTTCGCGCTCTAGCGGAGACATCTCGGCCCGGTGCGCACTCACGCGCCGGACAACACGAAGCTCCTGGACATCGCGGCGGCGCGTTCGGTTCACTGTGTTCGCAAGCAGGTTCGCCGCTTCGAGACGCCCGGCCAGGCGAGCACGCTCAGCCAGTGGAATTGGGTCTGGCAATCGGCCCAGATCGCTGAGGAGAGTTGCAATTTGCTGCGTACCGGCGAGCAGCCGGTGCCGCGCGGCCTCTGACACCAGCGCGCGGATTTCACCGGACGGTCGTCCACGGAGTGCAGCTTCCCTTGCCTCGATCAGCGGGCGGTTGGCGTCCAAGATTTCGTCAAGCGCGGTCGGGTGTCGGAACGTCTCCGGGTCGATCAATGCCAGGAGTGAAAAAAGGTCGCGGCTCTTGAGGTGGATCGGCGTCGCTGACAAGAACACATGGTGCTGTGCTAACGGTCGGGCCAGCCGGCCGAGCAAATTGCTCTGGGTGTCAGGGTTGCGGAGGTGATGGGCCTCATCCACGACGAGCATGTCGAACACCGGCTCGTCGTCTGCGCGGTCGCGCATGAGCCTGGCAAGCTCCGCGGAGGCGCGCCCAAACATGGGGTCGGTCTCATCTTCCCATCGTGCCGGAGGCTTAAGGCCCTGCAGACTGCACACGGCGATGAAGCCTCGCGACCAGCGGTCGCGATCGCGCAAGAGAGCAAGGAGTTCGGCAGCTGATAACACGCGTGCATCGAGCCCAAACTTGCCGGAAAGCTCGGCTTCCCACTTACTGCACAGGACTTTGGGACAAACAATGAGTGCCCGTCGATAGTCAAAGCGCGCGCGCAACTCTGTCCAGATGAGGCCTGCTTCGATCGTTTTGCCTAGGCCAACCTCGTCGGCGATGAGCAGGCTGCCGGTTGGCGACGACAACATCTTCAACACCGGCTTGAATTGGTGCGCATGGAAGTCTGTGTTCGTCGACTCCATGCTGTAAATCACGTCTGCGAGGCGACCGGTCAGCCGGATGTGTGCGAGGACCTGCCGAAGCCGGGCCGGCTCGCTGAACCTGCCGGAGCGCAAGAACTCGATCGGCTCCTCGCTCGCAGTCGGGAGCGGTTCGAGTTGGTCGAGCGGGACGGTACTGACCCCAGATGGAAACTGGACCCGGCCGAAGGAGCGGCCGGCACGGACAACGACATCCTGGAACGCGCCAAAGCGCTGGGGATCGCCGATTAGCCGCACGAGCATTCCACGCACGAACACGTCGTTGTTCACATCAGATCCGGGCGCGTCAGACATGGCGCTATGATCGCCGAAACCGGCGCGGATCTGCAACTATTCGATTACTTGGGGCTTTTCTGGATGCCGGCCCGAAACCTCGAAGCTGACATGGCGCCCGTCGGTATCACGCGCCGACGTGCCCGGTCTGTGCTTCCCATTCCACCGGAAGCGGCTCAATCAGGATAGGCAGCGTCATTCCTTCCGGCTGCCGCCCGTCAAGGATCGCTTCGACGATTTCTGGGGACAGTAGCGTGAGACGCAATAGGCGCGAGACGTAGGACGAGTTGATCTTCTCGGCTGCCGCCAGCTCGCTGATCGTGGCGAAGCACCCGGTCTCCATCATCCGCCGCCACCGGAACGCCCGGGCCAGCGCCTTCACCAACGTGGTGTCCGCCGCCGAGGAGCCCCGGTTCGTGGCGGTCGCAGGCGAGATCATCAGCTTCCGCCCACCCCGCTGCTTCCGGACCGCCAGCGGCACTCGCACGGTCAGCATCTGCGCGGCGCCGGTCACGCTGCGACCCTCGCCGCTTCGGCCGGCGGCGCCGCCAGGTCCCGCGCCAAGCTGGCCAGCCCCTCCAGCTTCAGCCGCACGTCGGCGCCGCCCTCCCCGACATCCACCCGGTCAACCAGCAGGCGGATGATGCGCGCCTGCTCTGCGGGGAAGAGTTCATCCCACAGCGGGTCGAGCCGCTCCAGCGCCAGCCGGGCCTCGTCCTCCGTCATATCTGGCGCCGAGGCCCGCGCCGCGCGCCAAGCACCCAGCACCACCTCCGGCTGGCGCAGCAGCCCCCGGACCTGGGCGATGACCGCGCCCTCGATCTCCGCGGCGGAAATGCGCGCGATGGCCGGCCCGTCCGCGGCGCTGCCCTTCAGCACCGACTGGCTGACATAGTAGCGGTACTGCTGCCCGCGGCGCCCCCGCGCGTGGGTGGGCGACATGGCACGCCCGTCGCTGCCGAAGATCAGCCCGCGCAGCAGCGAAGGCGTCTGGCAGCGGGTGCGGTTGGCGCGTGTCTTCGGGCTGATCGCCAGCAGGGCGTGCGCCGCGTCCCACATCGCCCGCGGCACGATGGCGGCATGCTCGCCCGGATGCGACTTGCCCTTGTGCATCGCCTCGCCGAGATAGGTGCGGTTGCTCAGCACCCTGTACACGTCGCTCTTGGTGAAGGCGCGGCCGCGTTTCGTGGTGGCGCCCTCCGCCCGGAGCATCGTGACGAGCTTCGTGCCGGATTCCGTCTCGACGAACCCCTCGAAGATACGCCGCACCAGCGCCGCCTCAGCCTCATTCACCAGCAGCTTGCGATCCTTGGCGTCGTAGCCGAGCGGCACGAAGCCGCCCATCCAGATCCCGCGCGCCCGCGACGCCGCGACCTTGTCGCGGATGCGCTCGCCGATCAATTCGCGCTCATACTGGGCAAAGCTGAGCAGGACGTTCAGCGTCAGGCGGCCCATCGACGTCGTCGTGGAAAACGACTGAGTGACGGAAACAAAGGTCACGTTGTTCGCGTCGAACACCTCCACCAGCTTCGCGAAATCCATCAGCGCGCGCGACAACCGGTCAATTTTATAACAGACGATGACGTCGATGCGGCCGCGCTCGATGTCCGCCAGCATGCGCCGCAGCGCAGGCCGCTCCAGCGTGCCGCCGGACACGCCGCCATCATCGTAGCGGTCCGGCACCAGCACCCACCCCTCCGACCGCTGGCTGGTGATATAGGCCTCACACGCCGCGCGCTGGGCGTCGAGCGAGTTGAACTCCATGTCGAGCCCTTCCTCGCTCGACTTGCGCGTGTACACGGCGGCGCGGATCTTCCTGACGGTGGCCGGCATGGCGGCGTCGGCGGTCGGCTTGCGCTTCATGCCGTGCCTCTCCGGTTCTTCAGGCCAAAGAACAGCCAGCCATTCCAGCGCGTGCCGGTGATGGCGCGTGCGATGGAGGACAGCGACTGGTAGGGGCGGCCCTGATACTCGTAGCCGTCGTGCAGCACGGTGACGCTGTGCTCGACGCCCTGGTATTCGCGGATCAGCCGCGTGCCGGTGATCGGCTTGTCGTCGCCGCGGATGCGCCGCAGGACCGGATTGCCGCCGTCGAGTTGTTCACCCAGGGCCTCGAGGCGCTGGATCGTCTCGGGCTTCAGGCCGCCATAGGCGAGCTCTTGTATGCGGTAAGCGAGCCGGCTTTCCAGGAAGCGCCGATTGTAGGGCGGCGGCTCGGCGGCAAAGAGTTCCCGCCATTGCTGCTTGAGGTCCGGCGTGGGCGCAGTTTTCAGGGCGGCGAGCCGGCCGAGCACGTCGGCCTGCGGGATGGCGGGTATAGTCGCCGTGGGCGGGGTGCCGCGTTTGGGTTTGGGGGCGCGTGTCATGCGGGTCTCCGGTTGGTCCGGTTCGCATCCAGGCGCTGGGGTGCCGGGAAGTGTAGGGCAGGCTCTCCGCGGTCCGCCGCCTCGCGCGCAGCTTCTTCGGCAGCGCGGCTGCGCAGCCGCACCAGCCCCGCGGCCAGGATGCTGCACACCTCCCGAAGGTGCGGCGGGAGGTGAGGATTGATCGGTCCGGGACGCTGCATCCCGTGACAATACGAATCGCCAGCGGTTTGGGGAGTGCGATTGTGTAGCGCTACATTTCCCGGTCTATGCCCCAACCTGGCGCCCCAGCCAGATCACCCGACCAACGACGTGTATATCGTCCGGGTTGAGGTGCGGCTGCGGCGCATAGGCGGGGTTGTCCGACCGCACCGTGATCAAGCCCTTGCCCAGCTCGACCTGCACCCGCTTCACCTGAAGCCCGTTGCCGGTGCGGATCACGTAGATCCCGTCCTTGTCGCCTGGCTGGTTCTGCCGGAAATCGATCAGCACCGTGTCGCCTGGCCGTAGCGTCGGCTCCATCGAATCGCCGTCGACATTGATCACGGCCAACTGGTCGAGCGGCGCCTTCGTGACCGTGCGGATCCACTCTTCCCGGAAGGCGATGCGGTGGGTGACGGCCTCGCCGTCGATCAACTGGCCGGGGCCTGCCGAGGCGGTGGCGTCGTAGACCGGTAGCAACGCCCAGGTGTCACCGCCCATGGAGATGATCTCTGCCGCGGTCGGCCCGGAATAGGTCGACGGAACTTTTGCCACGGGCTTGCGACGCACGCGCTGCCCAAGCGCTGCCGCGGCCTCCTCCGGCGTGTTGATCGCGATCCCAGTTGGGGACGCCTCCTTCCCGAACAGCAGCATCTGCCAGGTGATGCCGAGCGGTGCCGCGAGCTCGCGGGCGGCACGCGCGGTCAATGGTCGGCGCCCGCTCTCGTAAGCGCGGTACGTCGCCTCCGGCACGCCGGCCAGGCGGGCCAGTTCGGCGCCACTCCCGATGCCTTTCTCCTCACGGAATCGGCGGAGTCGGTCTGCTGAGGTGTCCATACGCTTCATTGTGTAGCGCATCTGGCTCGATTGTGTAGCAGGTTTCTGCGAATACAAACAGTCTTGTTTCCGTGCCGCGACATTGCGTATCTCACTCCCATGCCCGCCAGGATCTCCCCCCAGCCGAAACCGGTGGAACAGCCCGCCCCCGCGCGCCGTTCCGCCACCCCGCCGCCGGCCAGCTTCGCGGAGGTCATCAACCTCTGGCCGAGTGCCAACGATCTCGCCGTCGTGCTGGACGTCGAGGCGGTGACCGTCCGCGCCTGGCGGCGCCGCGGCATCCCCGCCCGCTACTGGTCCGCCGTCGCCCAGGCCGCGCGCGTCACCAGCCGCCCGGTGGATGAACGCCTGCTGGCCGAACTGGCCGCGGTGCGGAGGGCCCGCCTCCATGGGTAAGCCCTCGCGCGACAAGGGGCTTCGGCGCGAGCGGGCCATCGTCGAGCTGCACGTGAAGTGCGGGCTGCGCGCCGAGCGCGTGCCGCTGTCGGGCGCGCTCCGGTATCGCGGCAATGGCGCCGACGTCGATCTCTATGTCCGCGGCGCCGAGCCGGTGAAGGCCGAGGTCAAGGCGCGCGGCGACGGGGATGGGTTCCGGACGCTGGAGCGCTGGCTGGGCGGCAATGACGCGCTGTTCCTCTGGCGCGATCGCACCTCGCCCTTCGTGGTGCTGCCCCTGCATGTCTGGCTGGAGATCGTTGGGCGCAGCGCGCGCGCCGATGCGGACACCGATGCCGCACGGACCGAACGCCGCAATGCGATCGAGCATGGACCGCTGCCACCCACCGACGCCGTCGCGCGGAGCGCCGCATGACCTGGCACCGGATCGGCGAGGCACTGCGCGCGCTGCTCGGCGGCGTGCTGCTGGCCGGCGGCTTCATCGGCCTGCTCTGGCTCGCCGAACTGGCGACCATCCGATGAGCGCGCCCGCCATGCCGATGTCCGCGCCTGCCCGGCCGCCTGCATCGCCCATCCAGCCGGGCGCCACCTCGTTGAACGGGACCACGATGACCAACCGAACCACTCTGGCGCAGCTGCGCGAGATGGACGCCGCGCAGGCCGCACGCCTGCCCGTCGATCATCTGGCGCTGCTGCTGGAAGAGGTCGGGGCGCTGAAGGCCGACGCCAAGCACCTCGCCGACCTGCTGCACAACGCGCTGCATGACCGCTACGGCGCCCCCGCCGCCGCGGCCCGTCGCGCCGAGGGCAAAGATACCGGCCGCATCCGCATCGCGGATGACGCCTTCGAGGTCGTCGCCGATCTCCCGAAGAAGGCGGCGTGGGACCAGCCGAAGCTGGCCGCGGCGGTGGCTACCATCGTGGCGTGGGGCGAGGACCCCGCGGACTACGTCACCACCGAGATCCGCGTGCCGGAAAGCCGCTTCACGGCCTGGCCGCCGCGCATCCGTGCGGTGTTCGAGCCGGCGCGCACGGTCGCCACCGGCCGCCCCTCCTACACCCTCGAACAGAAGGACGCCGCGTGATGGCGCACGAACTCCGCATCCAGGTCGCCATTCCTCTCGTCGGCGACGCCATCGCCCGC
>LNEW01000218.1 GCA_001464375.1 Rhodospirillales bacterium Ga0074136
AGAAATCCTCGCCCGGCACCGGCTGCACCATGCCCATCGCCTGCACCTGCGGCTCCGCCAGCACTTCGGGGATGGAATTGACCGGCGCGCAGGGCACGCCGATCCGCTGCAGGCGCGCGAGCCATTCGGCGCGTGGCGCGTTGCGCATGACCTCGGCGATCATCGGCAGCAATGCGCCCTGGTGCGTCAGCCGTGCCCGGTTGGTGACGAAGCGCGGGTCGTCCGGCCATTCCGGATGGCCGAGTTCGCCCGCGAAGCGCGCGAACAGCCGGTCATTGCCGCAGCACACCAGCACCGGCCCGTCGGCCGCATCGAAGGCCTGGTAGGGTACCAGGTTCGGGTGGCCCGACGCATGGCGTTCGCCGACCACGCCGGTGTTCACGTAGCCGCTGATCTTCTGCCCGGCCCACAGCAGCGCGGTCTCGAGCAGCGAGGTGTTCACCACGCCGCCGCGCCCGGTGCGGTGCCGGCGCTCCAGCATCGCCAGCGCGCCCAGCACGGTCCACATGCCGGTGCCCTGGTCGACCACGGACGCGCCCATGCGGACCGGCGGGCCGCCCGGCTCCCCGGTAATCGAGGACAGGCCGCCGAAGGCCTGCAGCAGCGGCTCGTAGCCCGGGCGCAGGCGTTCCGGCCCGACATGGCCGAAGGCCGCCATGGCGCAATAGATGAGCCGGGGATGGCGCGCGCAGACCGGATCCGGCCCGATGCCCAGCGTCTCGGCCACGCCGGGGCGCAGGTTGTGCAGCATGATGTCGGCATCCGCCAGCAGCGCATGCAGCGCCGCCACGCCGGCTTCCGACTTCAGGTCGAGCGCGACCGACTTCTTGCCGCGGTTGAACTCGTGGAAGTTCAGCGCATCGCCATGGCGGAAGGCTGGGCCCATCTGGCGGGCATCGTCGCCGCCATCGGGCTTCTCAACCTTGATCACGTCGGCACCCAGATCGGCGAAGATCGCGCCGGCAAAGGGGCCGGCCAGCACCTGGCCGAGCTCCACCACGCGGATGCCCGCGAGCACGCCCTCGGTCATTGCAGTTCGATTCCCGCGGCCGAGACCAGGCGCTTCCACTTGTCGATCTCGGCCGCCTGGAAGGTGGCCAGGTCCTCGGGCGAGCCAGGGCGCAGCACCATGCCGTTGGCGGTGAGGCGATCCTTGATGGTTGGGCGTGCCATGATGTCGTTGATCAGCCGGTTCATGCGCAGCACGATCGGTGCCGGCGTGCCGGCGGGCGCATAGACCGCGTTCCAGGACAGCATCTCGTAGCCGGGGAAGCCCTGTTCCTCGACCGTCGGGACATTCGGCAGCAACGAGACACGCTGGCGGCTGGTGACGCCGATCGCGCGCACGCGGCCCTCGCGCGCATGCGGCGCCGACGTCGTCGCATCGACGAACATCACCTGCGCCACCCCGCCGATCACATCCGTGATGCCGAGCGGGTTCGACCGATAGGTCACGTTCACCATGTCGATGCCCGCCTGCGCCTTGAACATCTCCCCGGCCACGCGCGAGGAGGCGGAGCCGGAGGCGAAGTTGAGCCGCCCCGGATGGGCCCGCGCATACGCGACCAGTTCCTGCATGGATCGCACCGGCAGGTCGTTGTTCACCACCACCAGCAGCACGCCCACGCCGATCACCGCAACGGGCGCGAAATCCGCCACCGGGTCGTAGGGCAGGCGGCGGAACAGCGCGGGGTTGGACCCATGCGTGGTGTTGGCGGTCCACAGGAAGGTGTAGCCATCGGGGCGTGCGCGGGCGACGGCCTCGCTGGCGATGAAGCCGTTGGCGCCGCCGCGATTGTCCACCACCACGGGCTGGCCCAGCTCCGTCGAAATCGGGTCGGCGAAGAAGCGCGTGGTGACGTCCGTGCCGCTGCCGGCCGGGAAGGCCACGATGAAGCGAATGGGGCGGGACGGCCAGGCGGGATCGGCGGTCTGTGCGCCAGCCACGGCGGGCAGGGCAGTCAACGCGGCGATCGCGGCGCGGCGGGTGAGGGGGCGGTGCATGGGGCGTCCTCCGGTCGGCGCCCTCTGGCGGGGCGCCTGTCGCGGTCCTAGGCTCGGCCGCAAGCAACAACGTCCCTGCGCGGGCGGGCGGGTGTCAACGCCCTGTCCATGCAGAACCGGAGGAACCGCCATGTCCGACCTGCCCCGGCACGTCCATTTTCACGAGGAAGGCCCGCGCGAGGGCTTCCAGATCGAACGCGGGACCTTCCCGCTGGAACAACGCGCCGCGCTGGTCGATGCGCTGTCACAGACCGGGCTCGAGGAGATCCAGGTCGCCTCCTTCGTCTCGCCCAAGGCGGTGCCGCAGATGGCGGATTCCGAGGCGCTGTTCGCCGCCATCAAGCGCAAGCCCGGCGTGCGCTACGACGCGGTGTGGTTGAACGAACGCGGCTACGAACGCGCCCGTGCCGCGACCGGCGTGCACATCACCGGACGCATCGCGCTCTATGCCTCGGATGCCTTCGCGCTGCGCAACAACAACTGCACGGCGGCGGAGATGCGCGCGCGCGTCGATGGCTGGCTGGATCGCTACGCCGCCGATGGTGTGCCGATGGAACGCGCGCTGGTCATGGCGGCCTTCGGCTGCAATTTCGAAGGACCGGTCGCTCCCCAGAAGGCGGTTGCGGAACTGGCCTGGGCGTGGCGCACCTGCCTTGCGCGCGGGATGGCCGGACCGCGGCTGTACCTGGCCGACACCATGGGCTGGGCCAATCCGCAGGCGATCCGCCGCGCCGTCGGCATGCTGCGGGACGCGGTGCCCGAGGCGGAGGTGGGCCTGCACCTGCACGACACGCGCGGCCTCGGCCCCGCCAATGTGTTGGCGGCGCTGGAGATGGGCGTGTCGCATTTCGACAGTTCCGTCGCCGGGCTGGGCGGCTGCCCCTTCGCGGGGCATGGCGACGCCAAGGGCGCGGGCAACATCTGCACGGAGGACATGGTCTTCCTGTGCCACGAGATGGGGATCGAGACCGGGGTGGACCTGGAGGCGCTGGTGGATGCGGCGCGCCTGGCCGAGCGGATCATCGGGCGGCCTCTGCCGGGCCGGCTGATGCATGCCGGCACGCTCGCGGCGTACCGGGGACAGCGGGCGGCGGCCTGAACCGCCGCCCGCGCCGGCGCTACTTCAGCGTGTTGAGGTAGGCGATCAGGTTCGCCAGCTGCTCGGCGTTGCGCAGGCCCGGATAGGCCATGCTGCCCTGCGGCGCGACCGCCTTCGGGTTGGTGATGTAGGCGCCCAGGGTATCGTCGGTCCAGGTGTGGCCGCCTTCGCCCAGCGTGCGCATGTTCGCGGAATACCGGAAGCCTTCGATCGAGGCCGCGCGGCGACCGACGATGCCCCACAGATTCGGGCCGACGCCGTTGCGCCCGCCCTGGTCTGGCGTGTGGCAGGCACGGCACTGGTTGAAGACGCGCTGGCCCGCGGCGGCATCGCCCGACTGGGCGGAGGCCAGGCCCGGCATCCAGGCCGCGGCAGCCACGGCGGCAGTGAGTATCATTCGACGCATGCGGTTAATCCCTCCCGAAGGTGAACGTGCGCCCGCTTCGGCGGTTGCAGGCGCGTCGGCTAGTGCCTCGACTGACAGGCATCAGCCAATTAATCACCTTTGCCGTTCTGGCAAGGCGAAAGCACGGCGACGCGAAGGAATGGTGGCGGCATGGAAGCCCTGGTGCGCAGCGGACAGGTCGCGGACATCATTCTCGCCTGCCTGGTGATCGAGGCCCTGGCCCTGCTGGCGTGGCGCCGCGTGACAGGGCGCGGGCCGCTGCCCGCGACCATCGTCGCGTTGCTGTTGCCGGGCGCCTTCCTGGTACTCGCGTTGCGATTCGCACTGACCGGCGCGGCATGGCCACTGATCCCGGCCGCGCTGGTCGGCGCGCTGGCGGCGCATCTGTGGGATCTGCGCGGCAGGCTGCGCGGCTGACGGCGCGAACCGCCCGGTATGTGGTGACGGCCCCGCCGCATCGTGCGTAAACTCATTTTGACGGTCTGAATTGTAAGAAAAACGTGACACTGGAGGAGGGGCGCCGTGAACGGGAGCAGCTACCGCATCGCCTATGAACGGCTGAAGGCTGGGCTGTGTCGCGCCGAATCCGCGCAGGACATCGAGGCCCTGGAACGCGCGCGCGGCGAGATGGATGCCTTCGTGGCCTCCCTGGTGACCGACCCGCGCCGCCTGCGCGCCCTGGCCGCCGCCAACCCCGCCGCCGCGGCCGAGGTGGAACGCCGGGCCACCGAGATCGAGATCCCGCGCATGGTGCTCGACCCCGTGCATGACGCATCCTTCACCCGGTTGTGGGTCGCGACGCTGGACGATGCGCGGCTGCGCGTGTTGCAGCGTGTCATGGCCGACGAAGTGAACCGCCGGCGCGAGGACACCGTCGCGCAGACCTACGCGCCGCGCCGGCGACCCGTGGGGCAATACGCGCGCTGGTTCGGCTGATCGACGAAGGCGCCACGGCGCATCGCGGGCGGTGCGCGGCCCCTCAGCAGAGGATGTCGGCGGGGCTGTCGCGGCGCAGGCTGTCGCCGAGTTCGCGTCCCATGCGCGCCGCATCCGCCACCGCCCCGCTGACGCGCCGGCGCAGCAGGAACGACCCGTCGGAGCGCGCGACCAGCCCGGTCAAATAGAGTTGGCCGTCCATCAGCACGCGGGCATGGCCGCCGATCGGGGTGCGGCAGGACCCGTCCAGGGCGGCGAGCAGCGCGCGCTCCGCCGTCGCGACGGCACGCGCCACGGGGTCCTCGATGGCGGCGAGGAGTTCGCGCAGCGCGATGTCCTCGGCGCGAACGGTGATGCCGACAATGCCCTGGCCGGCGGCGGGGACCATGTCCTCGGCATCCAGCACCACATCGGCCTCGGCTTCGAGGCCGAGGCGCTTCAGCCCGGCATAGGCCAGCAGCGTCGCGTGGAATTCGCCTTCGCGCAGGCGGCGCAGGCGGGTCTGGACATTGCCGCGGATGGTCTCGATGCGCAGGTCTGGGCGCGCATGCAGCAACTGCGATTGCCGGCGGACCGAGGCGGTGCCCACCAGCGCGCCGTGCGGCAGGCAGGCCAGCGGATCGTCCCGCGTTGCTTCGCCGCAGTCGGGACCGAGCACGATCGCGTCGCGCGCATCCTCGCGCTTGAGCAGGCAGGCCAGCGCGATGCCGGGCGGCAATTCGGTCTCGAGGTCCTTCAGCGAATGAACCGCGAAATCCACCCGGCCATCGAGCAGCGCCTCGTGGATCTCCTTGGCGAACAGGCCCTTGCCGCCGATCTCGGCCAGGCGGCGGTCCTGGATGCGGTCGCCGGCCGTGGACAGCGCGGTTTCCTCGAAGGCAGCGGCACCCTGGAGCACCGGGCAGAAGCCGCCGATCCGCGACAGGAAGTGCCGCGCCTGCCACAGCGCCAGCGGCGAGGCGCGGGTGCCGATGCGCAGCGGCGCGACCGGCCGCTCGGCGATTTCGCTCACGCGCGGGCGAAGCCCATCAGGTGGGCGAGATCCTTGAAGAAGATCCGCACATGCGCCATCGGGTCGCGCCGCGTCAGTTCCTTGTTCATGTAGGATTCCCAGGTCAGGCGCTGGACATCCTTGTCGGCGCAGATCTTGACGAACTTCTCGCGGCGCTTCTCGGACGAGTACCAGAAGTACTGCATGATCCCGAGCACCATGAAGACCGTGCCATGGCCCTTCATGAAGCGCTTGCGCGCGAGTTTCAGCGCGCGGGCGTCGCCGGTGGCCAGGCAGGCCTCGCAGGCCTCGGCGGCCAGGCGCCCGCCGAGCATGGCGTAGTAGATGCCCTCGCCCGATGCCGGCGCCACCACGCCCGCGGCATCGCCGGCCAGCACGACGTCGCGGCCATTGTCCCAGCGCTTGGCCGGCTTCATGGGAATCGGCGCGCCTTCGTGGCGCAGCGTGCGCGCGGTATCGAGGCCGGTGGCCTTGCGCAGTTCCGCGATCGACGCGCGCAGCGCGAAGCCCTTCTGCGCCGAGCCGGTGCCGATGCTGGCGGTCTTCCCATGCGGGAAGATCCAGGAATAGAAGTCGGGCGAGTGCTTGCCCTGGTAGAACACATCGCAGCGCTTCGGGTCGTAGGCGTGCGACGGGGCGGGGGCCTCGATGATCTCGTGATAGGCGAAGACGAAGGGGATCTTGGCCGCCGCCGGCACTTCCTGCTTCGCCACCTTCGACCGAGCGCCATCGGCGCCGATCACCAGGCGCGTGCGCAGGCGATGCTCGGCGCCGCCCTTGTCCTCGAAGACCACGACGGCGCTGCCGTCGGCCTCGCGCTCGATCCGGTCGAAGGTTCCGGTGAAGCGTTCGGCACCTTCGTGCGCGGCGCGGGCGCGCAGGTATTCGTCGAAATGCTCGCGGTCCACCATGGCGACGAAGCCGTTGCCCTCGATGGGCATGTCCACTTCCTTCGAGGACGGCGCGATCATGCGCGCGCTGTTCACCCGCGCGCAGATGATGTGGTCGGGGATGGCGAAGTCGCGGATCAGCCGCGGCGGGATGGCGCCACCGCAGGGCTTGATGCGCCCGGCGCGGTCGAGCAGCGCGACGCGCCGCCCGGCGCGGGCCAGGTCCTCGGCGGCGATGGCGCCCGAGGGCCCGCCACCCACCACCACCACGTCGAATCGGTCCTGCGCGTTCATGGCGGTCTCCGGTGTCATTCGGCGGGAATCATCGGGCTGTAGTCAGGTGCGCGGCGTGGGCGGCCGATCCGCGCGGCGAGCAGCGCGGCGGCGATGAACACCAGCGCATCGATGACGAAGACGGTGGCATAGGCGGCGTGCGGCGCACCCAGCACGATCCGCGCCACATCCACCAGCACGGTGCCGGCCAGCCCGCCGATGCCGAAGGCGACGGCCTGCGCCGCCCCCCACATGCCCATGCGGGTGCCCTCGCGCTTCTCGTGGCCCTGCCCGACCATCTTCATCATCGAAGCGATGGCGGCGGCGGCGAAGATGCCGTTGCCCAGGCCGAGCGCGAAGAAGGTGGTGGTCAGCGGGAAGTCCGCGCCGACCGCCGGGCTCGCGGCCAGCACCAGCAGAACCGCGGCGGCGAACAGGCAACCACCGACGGTCCAGGCGCGCAGCGTATGTGCGAAGCGCCCTTGGAAGGCCGAGCCGATCACGGCCACCAGCACCATGCCCGCCAGCGTGCCGCCATTCTGCAGGGAGGAAAGCTGCGTGCTCTCACCCAGCGTCTTGCCGAAGACGGTGCCGGCGAAGGGCTCCAGGATCAGGTCCTGCGCGCTGTAGGCGAGCATCGACAGGAAGATGAAGATGGTGAAGCGGCGCGCTTCCGGTTCGGCCCAGACCTCGGCCAGCGCACGGCGGAAGGGCGGCTTGGCGGCGCGCTGCTCGACGGCGGGCCGGGCCGGGGAGGGGCCCTCGATGCCCAGCACGCCGACCGTCGCCAGCAGCATCGCGATCAGCGACACCCCCGCGGAGACCGCCACCAGCCTTTCGGGCGAATACGGGTCGAGCAGCCGCCCGCCGATCGCGGTGGTCAGGATGAAGCCGGCGATCATCATGATCCAGACGATCGAGGCCGCGGCAGCGCGGCGCTTCTCATCGACGCGCGCGGCGAGCAGGACCAGCAGGGATGTCCCCGCCGCGCCGACGCCGAGGCCGATCAGCAGGAAGGCCAGTACCGACAGCGCCAGCCCCGGAAGGAACGCCTCGCCCATCAGCGCGGTGGCGACCGCGGCCATCACGCCGCCCAGCCCCAGCACCGCCATGCCGCCCAGGATCCAGGGCGTGCGCCGCCCGCCCATGTCCGACCCGTAGCCCCAGCGCGGGCGCAGCATCTGCAGCGCGTAATGGATGCCGACCAGTACGCCCGGCAGCGTCGCCGGCAACGCCAGCTCCACCACCATCACGCGGTTCAGCGCCGAGGTGGTGAGCACCACGATGGCGCCGAGCGCCGTCTGCACCAGCCCCAGCCGCAAAATGCCAAGCCAACCGAGCGGGGCGCGCATCACAGGACCGCGCCCGCCCGCAGCGCGAAGCCGCAGGTCAGCATGCCGAGCACGAACATCAGCACGCCCGTGCCGTTGTACCAGGGCGCCAGCGTCTTCGGGTCGGTCAGCATGCGCGCCATGGCCCACCCCTGGCCGGCCAGCAGCAATGCGACGATGACGGCGTGCACCGGTGCGTCCATCACAAACAGCAGCGTGATCACCACCACCTGCGGCACGCCCATGAACCAGCAGGCGACGCGCGCCGCGCGCTCGGCGCCCAGTTGCACCGGCAGGGACAGGATGCCGATGCGACGGTCGCCCTCGATCGCCTTGAAGTCGTTCAATGTCATGATGCCATGCGCCGACAGGCCATACAGCGTGGCGATCAGCAGCACCTCGACCGTCGGTGCAGCGGCGGAAAGCACGGCGGCCGCGGTGATCCAGGGCAGGCTCTCATAGGCCAGCCCGCAGGCCAGGTTCCCCCACCAGCCATTGGCCTTCAGCCGCAGCGGCGGCGCCGAATAGGACCAGGCCAGCGCAACACCAAGCAGCGTGGCGAGGAATCCCCAGAACCCGAGCATCGCGCCCCATGCCAGCGACACGCCGGTCCAGGCCACCGCGACATACAACCCCCAGCGCCCCGGCATCCGGCCCGATGGAATCGGGCGCTGCGGTTCGTTGATCGCGTCGACCTCGCGGTCGAACCAGTCGTTCACCGCCTGGCTCATGCCGCAGACCAGGGGGCCGGCCAGGATGATGCCGGCCAGCGCCAGGTGCCAGGTCGCGCCGAACGCGGCGCCCGAGGACACCGCGCCGCACATGAAGGCCCACATCGGCGGGAACCACGTGATCGGCTTGAGCAGTTCCAGCACCACGCCCGGGGCGGGGCGGCTGCGCGGCAGGGGTGCCGGCGCGCTGGCGGGATCGGCGCGGCCGGACACGGTGCCCCTAGGGCTGCTCGCCCGGCTCGGCGCCGAGATCGCCGAGGCCGTAGCGGCGCAGCTTCACGTACAGGCTCTGGCGCGACAGCCCGAGCATCTCGGCCGCCGAGGCGCGGTTGTCGCCCGAGAGTTCGAGGGCGGCCTCGATGCACAGGCGTTCGATCGCGTCGGTCGCCTCGCGCACCAGGTCCTTGAGCGGCACGCGCCCGATCAGTTCGGTGAGTTGTTCGACCGACCGTGTGGGGCGTGGGCCTGCCGGCGCCGGCGCGCGGACCCGCGCACCGACGTCGCGCATGGTGAAGCCGAAGACCGGCTTGCCGCCGTTCATCACGGTGACGGCGGAGATCTCGACCTCGGTGCGCGCGCCATGCTCGCCGCGCAGCACCGACGCATAGAGCCGCACCGTACCGCGGTTGCGCAGGTGGCCGAACAGCACCTCGGCCTCGACATCCTGGTTGCCGAGCCAGCGTTCGAGCAGTTCGCCCCGCGCCTGTTCCTCGCCCGGGACCTCGATCATTTCCAGGAAGGCGGCATTGGCGGTGATGATCCGCCCGTCGGTGCCGACCACCACGAAGGCATCCGGCGCGCCCTCGATCAACTTCAGCATCTTGGTCTTGATCGCCGGCATCGCGACGACCGCCTGGTCGGGCAGCGCGACCCGCACCAGGAACAGCAACGTGCCTTCCTGGCGGAAGGTGGAGGCTGAGAGCGTGACATCGCCACTGCTCTCGACCAGGCGCACCTGCACGTCATCCGCGCGCCCGGCGGCACGCACCGACCCGAGCAACGCCTGCACGGCCGTGCGCGACTCGGCGGCGAAGGCGTCCGTCACGCTGCGCCCGACGGCGCGGCGCTCGCCCTTGCCGAACAGCCTGATCGCGGCCGGGTTGGCCTCGGTCACGCGCAGCGTCGTGCCATCCAGCACCATCACCGGGTCGGGCGACATCTGGAACAGCAGGCGGTAGCGCGTCTCGGCCTGGCGCAGGCGGGAATAGTCCCGCTCCATCGACTGCTGCACCTCGACCAGGCGCTGCTGCAGGCGGGAGACCGGGCGCAGGTCCCGTCCAAAGATCACGATCCGCCCCGCCGTGCCGACCGGCGCCGCGGCATACAGGATCGGCACCGAGGCGCCATCGCCGGAGACCTGGTTCACATGCCGCCAGCGCCCGCTTTCGGCAGCGGCACCGGCGCGAACGAGATCCTCGACCTTCGGGCGGCTGTCCCTGGCGACGGTGTCGATCCAGGGCTGGCCGAGCCAACTGCCATGGGCCGCGAATTCGCGGGAGAGTTCCTCGTTGCTGAAGGCGACGTCGCGGATGATCCCGCGCTCGTCGAGAATGAGTGCAATGTCGGCGGCTGCGCTGATCAGAGCGCCGGCCGCATCCGCATCGAGGTCGCCAAGCGACATGCGGGGTGTGCTGAAGGCCTTCACCGACGGGACCGCCTTTGCGTGCTGTTCCTGGAGCCTTGTGGCACCAGGACTGTCATGTGGCCAGGAGCCGTCCCGTGCCCGACGGGCACGGCCTCCTGGCGCCGGGGGGCGGGACCCGGTTGTATCATCCGCCTCATGCGTCTCGTCCAAGAAGGGCGAGCATCGTCTCTGCCTGCAACGTGGCGTCCCGGCCATCGGTTGCCGTGGCATCGGCGCCGACCAGCGACACCAGGTCGGGCCTGTCCACGAACAGCGGACCGCCCACCAGGATGCCGAGTCCCGCATTGCGCGAGGCCCGCCGGACGTCGCGGATGAGCATCGCGAGGCTGCCCAGGTGGTCCTCGGAGGCCAGCGAGAAGCCGGCGACGCCGAACCAGACGCGCTGCGCGGCCTCGATGATCTCGGCGCGTTCGACGCCGGCGCCCGACCAGACGTCCCAGCCGGCGCCGCGGAAGAACTGCTCGACCACCAGGATGCCGAAGCTGTGCTGTTCACCGGGGGTGGGGGCGAGCAACACGCGCCGGTCGGGTTCGGCGCGCGGCGCGCGCTGAACGAAGGCGGGGCTGTATTCGCGCACCACCTGGTGCAGGCAGGACAGTCCGATGGTCACGGCAGTGAAGTCGCACTCGTCCTCCTCCCACATCAGCCCCAGGCGCCGGGCGACCGGGGCGAGCAGGTCAAGGTAGATGCGGTCCAGCGACATGCCGCGCGCGCGCAGGGCTTCGAGGTAGGACAGCGCGCCGGGCAGATCCGCCTGCATCGCGAGACCGGTGAGGGCACCGACATCGCCCATGCCGGGCGCGCCGCCCGGATTGGAATCGATGTAGGCCGCGGTGACGGACTGGCGGTGGGCCATCAACAGGCGCGGAATGATGTCGGTCTCGAGGGTCTTCGCCAGGACCGCGACGCGGCTGCGCCGCCGGCGACCGGGCGGTGTGGCGCGCGGAGCGGGCGTGCCAGCGCGCGAGTCGTCGCGCTCGCCACCCTCGGTTTCCGTCCCGAGGGGCTCCGCTTCGGTATTGCGCTCCTGACCCGGCATGGGCTTGCCCACCATCGGACTCTCCTGACGCCGACTACATTCTGAGGGGCGGCGAGTGTCAAGCAAT
>LNEW01000219.1 GCA_001464375.1 Rhodospirillales bacterium Ga0074136
TCGAAGCCGGTGCTGGCGATGATCGGCAGCACCACCGACACGGTCAGCACGATCATGCTGATGCCGTCGATGAAGCAGCCCAGGATCAGGTAGATCACCGTCAGGCAGGCGATGATCATGAAGGGGCTGAAGCCCTGCGCGCCGACCCAGGCCGCCATCGCCGCCGGAATGCCGGAATACGCCATGGCCTGCGTGAGGAACGCGGCACCCGCCAGGATCAGGTTGATCATGCAGGACAGCCGCACCGCGCCCATCAGGCTGGCGGCGAAGGATTTCGGTGTGAGCGACCCGCCCCAGGCCGACAGCGCCAGCGCGCCGATCACGCCGAACACGGCCGCCTCGGTCGCCGTCGCCCAGCCCAGATAGATGCTGCCCATCACGAAGGCGATCAGCATCACCACCGGGATCAGCTGCCCGCTCTCGCGCAGCTTCTTCGCAAACGGCATCGGCGGGTCGGGCGGCGGTGTCAGCGCTGGGTTCATCAGCGACCAGATCGCGATGTAGCCGCTGAACAGCACCATCAGCATGATGCCGGGAATCACGCCGGCGATGAACAGCCGCACGATGCTGACCTCGGCCGCCACGCCATAGACGATCATCACGATCGACGGCGGGATCAGCAGGCCGAGCGTGCCGGCACCGGCCAGCGAGCCGATCGCCATCGGCACGTGGTAGCCGCGCTGCGTCAGCGCCGGCAGCGACATCTTGCCGATGGTCGCCGCTGTCGCGGCGGAGGACCCGGACACGGCGGCGAAGATGCCGCAGCCGATCACGTTCACATGCATCAGCCGCCCGGGCAGCCGCTGCACCCACGGCGCCAGGCCGCGGAACATGTCCTCGCTGAGCCTCGTGCGGAACAGGATCTCGCCCATCCAGATGAACAGCGGCAGCGCCGCCAGCGTCCAGGATGCAAGCGACTGCCAGATCGCCGTGCCCATCACCTTCTCGGCCGGGAAGGTGGGCATGGACGGGATCAGCATGGGCAGCACGACAATGCCGCACAGCCCGACCAACGCCAGCGACAGTCCGATCCAGATGCCAAGCCCGAGGAACACGAACAGAAGCCCGAGCAGCAGCACCCCCGCTTCGGTCTGGGCGAGTTCCATCAGATTTCTTCCCCAGCACGCGACAGAGCATCGGCTTCGGCGGCGCGGCGATACGACGGCACGCCGCCCGCCAGGTGCACCACCAGGTCATCCAGCAGGCAGATCGCGAACAGCGCCACGCCGGTGCCCACCAGCCCCTGCGGCACCCACAGCTTCCACGCGACCGAGCCCTGCGCGACATCCTCGAAGGCCAGGCTGTCGGTCGCGAGGTCGAGCATCGCGTAGGCGAAGAAGCAGCACAGCGCCGCCGAGATGCCGATCGCGATGGTTTCCATCACGAAGCGCGGCGACCCCGACAGCCGCCCGATGATGAGGTCGACGCGGATATGCGCCCCGTGCCGGAAGGCATAGGCCAGCGGCAGCGTCGCCGAGGCCGCGACCGAGAAAGCGGTCAGGTCGTCGGCGCCGAGCACCGTGGCGCCGAACTGCCGCCCGATCACCTGGGTCGCGATGATCGCACCGATGGCCGCCAGCGCGATGGCGCCGGCGATCCCGCCGAGAAGGTACAGCGCATCGAGCGCGCGGCGCAGCGCGCTCATGCCCGGCGGGGCCGCCGGCCCAGGAAGTCGGTCATCCGGGCATCCTTCATCATGTCAGCCGGCAGGCCCCAGCACGGTCAGGCGATGGCGGCGCGATAGGCGTCGATCAGGCGCTTGCCCTCGTCGCCGGCCTTGGCCACCCATTCATCGGCCTGGGTCGCGCCGATGCGCATCAGACCCTGCATCAGCGCGGGCGTCGCCGTGCCGATGGTCATGCCGCGCTGCTGCAGGATGTTCTGCTGGTTCACCGTCTCGACATCCGAGGCTTCCCAGCCGCGCGCCTCGGCGGCGGCGGCGGCGGTGGCGATCGCCGCCTGCACCTCCGCCGGCAGCGCCTGCAGCGCGCGGGTCTGCACGAAGATGGCGTTCTTGGTGCGGGTGAAGCCGATCGGCGTGAAGTGGCGGCAGAAATCCCAGGCCTGCACATCGACGCCCGTCGCCGCCGAGGTGACCATGGAATTCACCACGCCGGTCGCGAAGGCCTGCGGCACTTCCGCCTGCTGCACCAGCGTGGGCGTCGCGCCGCACAGCGTGGCGAAGCGGTTGGTCAGCGCGTTGAAGGTGCGCATCTTGGTGCCGCGCAGCGTCTCGACGCTCTCGACCGGGACATTGGTGTACAGGCCCGAGGGCGGCCACGGCACCCAGTACAGCAGGCTGACGCCCTGGCGGTTCAGCCGCGCCTCGACATACTGCTTCTGCAGGTCCGCGAGCTTGCGCGCCATCGGCGTGCTGGTGACCAGCATGGGGACGGAATCGACCTCGAAGAACGGGTCCTCGTTGCCATAGGCCGACAGCAGGATCTCGCCGATCTGCGCCTGGCCGGTCTGCACGCCGCGCTTGATCTCGGGCATGCGCAGCAACGACGCGTTGGAATGCAGCTGGATCTGCAGCCGCCCGCCGGCCGCCGCCTGCACCTGCTCGATGAAGGCGCGCATGTTGCGGGTGTGGAAGTTGCCGTCCGGATAGGGGGTGGCAACCTGCCAGCGCGTCTGCGCCTGCGCCGGACCGGCGCCAAGGGCTGCGGCGGCAAGGCCGCCCGTGGCCGCGAGCAGGTCGCGGCGGCGAAGGTGGTTCATGGTGAGGCCCCCTGTTGTGCTTTTTACGAAGGCATCTTCGACGCGCCGGCCCCGGGGGCGCAAGGGGGGCAGGGGCGGGAGATGGCGCAACGCATGGCGGATTGCCCGCTTCCTGGGCGCTGCCTGCCGCGCGGCCGGGCAGCGCCCAAGGGTCGTCAGCCCGCGCGGTACTGTTCGAGCAGCCGCCGCCCGTCATCCCCCGCGCGCGTCACCCATTCATCCGCCATGGTGCGGCCGACGCGCGTCAGGTCATCCAGCAATTGCTGCGAGGGCGGCCCCACCTGCATGCCGCGGGCGGCGAGCGTCGCCTCGGTCTCGCGCATCGCGGCCTCCGAGAGTTCGTAGCCGCGCGCTTCCGCCCGCGTCGCGGCGGCGCGCACAGCGGCCTGGAGGTCCGCCGGCAACGCGTCCAGCGCGCGGCGGGAGACCAGCACGGCATTCTTCGTCATCGAGAAGCCGAGCGGCGTGAACACCCGCGCATAATCCCAGGCCTGCGTATCGACGCCGGTGGCGGCCGATGTGATCTGCGCCTGCACCACCCCGGTGGCGAAGGCCTGCGCCAGTTCGGCGGATTGCACCAGCGTCGGCTGCGCGCCGATCAGCTGGGCGAAGCGGTTGGTCATCGGCGAGAAGGTGCGGAAGCGCTGCCCGCGCAGCTGCTCCAGCGACGTCACCGGCGCCTGGGCATACAGGCCCGCCGGCGGCCACGGCACCATGTACAGCAGGCTCAGGCCCTGGCGGGCGAAGCGCGCCTCGATGAACGGCTTCTGCAGGTCGGACAGCCTGCGCGCCTGGGCATAGTTGGTGACCAGCTGCGGCAGGGCGTCGGCGTCGAACAGCGGGTCCTCGTTGGCATAGGCGGTGAGCAGGATCTCGCCGAGCTGCACCTGGCCGGTCTGCACGCCGCGCTTGATCTCGGGCATGCGCAGCAGCGCGCCGTTGCTGTGCAGCTGGATCGATAGGCGCCCGCCGGCAGCCTGCTCCAGATCCTGGAGAAAGGCGCGGATGTTGCGCGTCTGGAAATTGCCGTCCGCATAGGGGCTGGCCATCTGCCAGCGCGCCTGGGCGCTGGCCGCAGCGGGGGCGAGGGCGGCGAGGCCGGTGGCGCCGAGCAGGGCGCGGCGGTGCAGGGTCATGGTGGCGGTTCCTCTCCCGTCGCCCCGGCACGGGCCGGGGCGTTGCGGGAGAGGTTACCGCAGGAAAGCGGGGCGAGATCAAGCCGGGCGGGCGTCAGTCCGGATAGGCGGCGGGATCGACGCCGGCCTCGGTCAGGAAGTGGCGGATCGCCACCACCTCGTCCTTCGACAGGCTGTGCCGCGAATCATGGAAGGCATGCGCGTGGCCATTGAGTGTCACGGCGATGCGGCCCGAGCCGTTGTGCGACACGTCGGCGCCGAGTTCCTCGAACACGGCATGCACCGCCTTCGGGTCGATATTGGCGCTGACGGGGTGGGCGAACAGCGCGTGGAGCACCTTGCGGTGGCGATGGTTCATCGGCGGGCCTTTCATGCCGTGGTGGCGTGAGCCGCATGATCGCTGGTCTGCGGCGCGGCGCCTTGCGCGGGATCAAGGACGCGCGCGAACCGCGCACCAGGGCATGGCGCCAAGGCGTGGTGAGACCCTGCGATCGGATCGCGCAGCGATCCGCGAGCGCACCGCGCGACCGCGCCCGACCCGCGCGCCGCGCCGGGAGCACCCGCGCATGGCGCGAAGGCAAGGGCCGCGGATGCGGCCCGCCCGCCGTCTGAGGGACGTGAAAACTAAACCAGCGCTCAGGCCCGGCCGTAGGTGTCCTCGTAGCGCACGATGTCGTCCTCGCCGAGGTAGGACCCCGACTGCACCTCGATCAGCACCAGCGGGATGATCCCCGGGTTCTCCATCCGGTGCACGCAGCCCAGCGGCAGGTAGACGCTCTCATTCTCGCGCAGCAGGATCTCCTCGGCGTCGCGCCGCACGATCGCGGTGCCCGACACCACCACCCAATGCTCCGCCCGGTGGAAATGCTTCTGCAGGGACAGCTTCGCGCCGGGGCGCACCTGGATCTTCTTCACCTGGAAGCGCTCGCCCAGGATCAGGCCCTCGTAGTGGCCCCAGGGGCGATAGGCGCGGCGATGTTCGGTCGCTTCCTTGCGGCCGCGCGCCTTCAGCTGCTCGACCAGCACCTTCACGTCCTGCGCCCGGTCGCGATGCATCGCCAGCACGGCGTCGTCGGTGACCACCACGATCGCATTCTCGAGCCCCACCACGCCGGTCAGGATGCCCTCGCTGCGCACCAGGCAGTTGCGGGCATCGACCAGTTCGACCGGGCCCTGCGTGGCGTTGCCGGCGCCGTCCTGCGGGCTGATCTCCCACAGCGCGGTCCAGGACCCGATATCCGACCAGCCGATCGCGGCCGGCACCACGGCGGCGTTCAGCGTGCGCTCCATCACCGCGTGGTCGATGCTGATGGATGGCGCGGCGGCGAAGGGTTCGGGGGCGAGCCGCACGAAATCCATGTCGCGGCTCGCGCCGGCCACCGCCTGTCGCACCGCGGCCAGCATTGCCGGCTCATGGCGCTCCAGTTCGGCCAGCAGGGAGGAGGCGGTGGCGACGAACATGCCCGAATTCCACAAATGCGCGCCGCCGGCGACGAATTCGGCCGCGCGCGCGGCATCCGGCTTCTCGACGAAGCGGGTGATGGCGCGCACGCCGGGCAGGCCGGGCAGGTCGGCGCCGGACTCGATGTAGCCATAGCCGGTCTCGGGCGCCGTCGGCGCCATGCCGAAGGTGACGATGCGCCCGGCGCGCGCCGCCGCCGCCGCCTGCACCAGCGCGGCGTGCAGCGCCGCGACATCCTTGATGGCGGAATCGGCCGCCATGATCCACATGACGGTGCCGGGGCTGGCTTCCTCGGCCAGCAGCGCGGCGGCGGCGATGGCCGGGCCGGAATTGCGCCCGGCCGGTTCCAGCACGATGCGCGCGCCGCGCCCGCGCAATTGTTCCGCCACCAGGAAGCGATGCGCCTCGTTGCACACGACCATGGGCGGGGCGAAGCCGGGGCCCTCGGCGCGCGCGGCGGTCTCGGCCAGCATCGGCCGGTCCGACGCGAGCGGCCAGAACTGCTTCGGATAGCCTTCGCGCGACAGCGGCCAAAGGCGCGTGCCGGTGCCCCCCGAGAGGATGACGGGCAGGATCGGCTGGTGTTTTGCGGTCATGACGTCCGACGGGCTGGAACGGGTGCGGCGCGTCCTATGCGATGCAAAGACGGCGAAGGGAAGGCGTCTCGGCAGCCGGGCGGCGGCGCCCTATCCTGCGCGCCGACCACGAGAGGGCCGGGAATTCATGGATGGCGTGACGGATGGCGGAAGCACCGCCGGACTCCCCGAGGGCTTCGTGGCGCGCCACGCGGGCGGCCCCTTCCTGGAACCCATCGGCCCGATCTTCCGCCGCCCCGAGGAAGCGGGCGCGCGCTTCGGCATCCGCATCGAACGCCGCCACTGCAACAACCAGGCGGTGGCGCATGGCGGGATGCTGGCGACCATCGCGGATATCGTGCTGGGCATCGGCGGCGCGGAGCAGGCCGGCACGCCGGGGCATTTCGTGACGATCAGCCTGGTGACGGACTTCCTGGCACCCGCGCCGCTCGGCGCCTGGCTGGAATGCCACCCGGCGTTGCTGCGACGCACCTCGCGCATGATGTTCGTCGAAGGGCGGTTCCTCGCGGATGGCGTCGCGGTGCTGCGGGCGAGCGGCGTGTTCGCGCTGCCGCGCCCGAAGGCCTGACCGGGGGTCCAGCCCCCGGACCTGCGGGAATCAGGGCCACCCCTCGGATCGCGGCGCGATCCGGGAGCGCAAGGCGCGACCGCGCCCAGCCTGCCTGCCGCGCCTCGTGCGCCAGCGCGTGGCGCGAAGCCCAGGCCGCCGGATGGCCGCCGCCCGCCGACCGAGGGCACAAGAAAAAAGGCGGGTCCCCTTCGGAACCCGCCTTTCCAGACCCGCGCTGCCGTGACCGGCCAGCGCTACACCTCAGCCGCCTTCCTGCAACGCCGAGTCCTTGCCCTTGCGGACATTGGGCAGGATCATCGCGACCAGCGCGATGGCGGCGATGGCCAGCATGCTGGCGCTGATCGGGCGTTCGACGAACACCATCACGTCGCCGCGCGACAGCAGCATGGCGCGGCGCAGGTGCTCCTCCATCATCGGGCCGAGCACGAAGCCGATCAGCATCGGCGCCGCCTCGAGCCGCAGCTTCGAGCACAGGTAGCCGAACAGGCCGAAGGCCACCGTCTGGTAAACGTCGAACACGTTGTTCTGCAGCGAGTACACGCCGATCGCGCAGAAAATCATGATCGACGGGTACATGTGGCGGTAGGGCACCGACAGCAGCTTCACCCACATGCCGACCATCGGCAGGTTGATGACCAGCAGCATGAGGTTGCCGACCCACATCGAGGCGATCAGGCCCCAGAACAGGTCCGGCTGCGCTTCCACCATGCGGGGGCCGGGCTGGATGCCCTGGATGATCAGTGCGCCCACCATCAGCGCCATCACGGCGTTGGCCGGGATGCCGAGCGTCAGCAGCGGGATGAACGACGTCTGCGACGCCGCGTTGTTCGCCGCTTCCGGCCCCGCCACGCCTTCGATCGCGCCGGTGCCGAACAGGTGCCGGCCCTTCGAGATCTTGCGCTCCATCATGTAGGACGCGAAGGACGACAGCGCCGCGCCGCCGCCCGGCAGGATGCCGAGCATCGAGCCCACCGCCGTGCCGCGCAGCACCGATGGCACGGCGCGGCGGAATTCCTCGCGCGTCATCATCAGCTTGCCGACCTTGCCCGACAGGACCGATCGCGATTCCGGCCGCTCCAGGTTCAGGATGATCTCGGCGATGCCGAACATGCCCATGGCGATCGAGACGAAGCCCACGCCGTCCGACAATTCCGGGATGCCGAAGGTGAAGCGCTGCTGCCCGGTCTGCACGTCGGTGCCGACCATGCCGAGCGACACGCCCAGCGCCACCATGCCGATCGACTTGATCACCGAGCCTTGCGCCAGCACGGCCGAAATGATCAGCCCGAGGAACATGAGCGAAAAGTAATCCGCCGGCCCGAAGGACAGCGCCAC
>LNEW01000220.1 GCA_001464375.1 Rhodospirillales bacterium Ga0074136
AATGCCCTTCGACCGGCTATTCGAAGGAGAGTGGTGCCCCGTACGGGATTTGAACCCGTGTACCCAACGTGAAAGGCTGGTGTCCTAGGCCGCTAGACGAACGGGACTGACCGAGGCGCGGGGTTACTGCCCGCGCGCCGCGTGGTCAATAGCCTCAGGCCGGTGCCGCATCCACAACCTGCATCGAAGGCGATGTCTCGCCATTCCATTGTTCCGCGCGCAAGTGCCCGCACAGGTGCAGCGGCACCCGCTGGCTCGCCAGCAGCGCCTGCGCCAGCGGCCCGTCCTTGGCGCGGAAGCAGATGGTCTTGAGCCGGCCGCCGCCCTCGCCTTCCACGATGGCGCGCACCGTCGCCCCATCCTTGCCGACACGGTCCGCCTTCACGATGCGGGCGCGCTGCAGGGCGAAGATCGGTTCCTCGTTGCCGGGACCGAAGGGTGCGAGGCGCGCCACCTCCTGCGCCAGTTCCGTCTGCGCGGCGATGACGTTCAACGTGCCTTCGACCATCAGGTCCGCCGCGGCAGGCAGCAGTGCGGCATGGCCGAGCCGTTCCTCGAGGAAGGCGTGGAATTCCCCGTCCCGTCCCGCGCGGAAGGAAAACCCCGCCGCCATGGCATGGCCGCCACCCGTCTCCAGCAGGCCGGACTGCCGGGCCGCGATGATGGCGGCGCCCAGGTCCACGCCCGGCACCGACCGACCCGACCCCTTCGCCATGCCGTCCGACAGCCCCGCCACGCAGACCGGCCGATTGAAGCGTTCCTTCATGCGCCCGGCGACGATGCCCACCACGCCGGGGTGCCAGCCCTCGCCCACCAGCAGCAGCACGGCGCGGCCCTCGGCGGCCTGTGCCTCAGCCATGGCATGCGCGGTGGCGAGGACCTCGCCCTCCACTTCCTGGCGCCGGCGATTCACGGCGTCGAGCTTCTCGGCGATGGCGCGCGCCTCGATCGGGTCCTCGCACAGCAGCAGCCGCAGGCCGAGGTCGGGTTCGCCGATGCGGCCCGAGGCATTGATCCGCGGCCCCAGCAGGAAGCCCAGGGTATGCGCGGTCGGCGCATCGCGCGCGCCGGTCACCTCCAGCAGCGCGGCGATGCCGGCGCGGCCGCGCTTGCCCATCACCTTCAGCCCCTGCGCCACCAGCGCGCGGTTGAAGCCGGTCAGCGGCATAACGTCGCAGACCGTGGCCAGCGCCACCAGGTCGAGCAGGCCAAGCAGGTCGGGCTCCGGCCGCCGCGCGAACCATCCTGCGCGGCGTAGCACGCGGGTCGTCGCTGCCGCCGCCAGGAAGGCCACCGCCGCGGCGCACACGTGATGCAGACCGGAACCGCAATCCAGCCGGTTCGGGTTCACCGCCGCCAGGATGCGCGGCGCCGGGCCCTCGGCCTTGTGGTGGTCCAGCACGACCACGTCGGCACGGCCCTCGGCGGCCGCCAGCGCCTCCGCTGCGGCGATCCCGCAATCGACGCACACGACCAGCGAGGCACCACGGTCACAGAGCGCGGCGATCGCGGCCGCGTTCGGCCCGTAGCCTTCCTTCAGCCGGTCGGGAACATAGGGCGTGACCTCGCAGCCCAGGTCGCGCAGGAAACGCGACATCAGCGCGCCGGAACACGCGCCATCCACGTCGTAGTCACCGAACACCGCGACATGTTCGTCGCTGCGCACGGCGGCGGCGATGCGGTCCGCCGCCAGGTCCATGTCGATGAGCGATGACGGGTCGGGCATCATCGCCTTTAGCGTCGGTTCCAGGTAGTCGCCCGCCAGGTCGATCCCGATGCCGCGCGCGGCCAGCAGCCGCCCCACCATCTCGGGCACGCCGAGCCGCTGCGCGATGCCGAGCCCCATGCGCGTATCGGCAGCGCGCCACACCCAGCGTCGCCCGGTGACGCTGCGCGCGACCCCCAGCACCGGCGCCTGTGGCGCCTGCCCGTCCATCAGGCGACGAAGGCGCTGGGCTTGCGCGCGAAGTTGTGGTGGCCCTCCACGTAGCGGACCGTGCCGGATTTAGACCGCATCACGATCGAATGGGTATAGGCGCCGCCGGGCGTCCGGCGCACGCCGCGCAGCATGGCGCCGGAGGTCACGCCGGTGGCGGCGAACATGACGTTGCCGCGCGCCATTTCCTCGATCGAATAGATCCTGTTGGGATCGCTGATGCCCATGGATCTTGCGCGGGCCACCTGGTCCTCGTCCTCGAACATCAGCCGCCCCTGCATCTGGCCGCCGATGCAGCGCAGCGCGGCGGCGGCCAGCACGCCCTCCGGCGCACCGCCCGATCCCATGTAGATGTCGATGCCGGCCTCGAGCTGACTGACGTTGATCACGCCCGCCACGTCGCCATCGCCCAGCAGCGTGATGCGCGCGCCGGCGGCACGGCAGGCCTTGATGAGGTCCTTGTGGCGGTCGCGGTCCAGCGTGCAGACCATCAGGTCGCTGATCTCGCAGCCCTTGGCCTTGGCCAGTTCGCGCAGGTTCTCGGCCGGCGAGGCATCGATGTGCACCACGCCGTCCGGCAGGCCCGGGCCGATGGCGAGCTTGTCCATGTAGATGTCGGGGGCGTGCAGGAAACCGCCCTTCTCGGCCAGCGCCACGGTGGCGATGGCGTTGGGCCCGCCCTTGGCGGTGATCGAGGTGCCCTCCAGCGGATCGACCGCGATGTCGACCTCCGGACCGCCGCCGGCCTTGGCATACAGCCCGACCTTCTCGCCGATATAAAGCATCGGCGCCTCGTCCATCTCGCCCTCGCCGATCACGACCGTGCCGGTGATGGCGACGGTGTCGAAGGCGCGGCGCATGGCTTCCACCGCGGCGCCGTCGGCGGCGTTCTTGTCGCCGCGGCCGATCCAGCGGGAGGCGGCCAGCGCGGCGGCTTCGGTCACCCGCACCAGTTCCAGCGCCAGGTTGCGGTCGACGAGAAGACTGGAAAGGTCGGCGCTTTCTGGCATTGGGGCTTCCTCCGAATCGGCCGGCGGGCGCGGCACCGCCCGCCCGTTGCATTGCCAATAGCCGGAATCGCGCCGCGCGTCAGCGCACGGAGAGCAGCGGCGCCCCCGACCGGCAGGCCTCGGCGGTTGCCGGGCTGCCGCTGCGCTGCACGCGGAAGAACGAACAGCCCGGCCCCTGCACCATGCCTTCGATCTGCGCGCCATCCCCGGACAGCCGCCCATCGAGCCCGACCATCAGGTAGTTCGGCGGGCGCCTGAGCCAGCGCAGCGCCGCCAGCGCGACATCGCCCGTCGCGGGCGTGAAGCGGCCCTGCATCTCGAAGCAGCCGGTCGGTACGTCCGGGTTGTCCGGCGCCGCCTCGAAGTGGAACAGCGCGGAGAGCGAGCCGTCCTTGCGCGGTTCGATGGTCAGCGCCAGCGCGGTATTGCCCTGCGCGCAGATGTAGTCGCCACGCCAGGTGCCGCGTAGTTCCTCCTGCGCGGCGGCCGGTGCCGCGGCCAGCACGGCCGCCAGCAGCGCGGCGGCCGCGTGCCTCACAGCGATTCGATCCGGATCAGCGCCGGCTTCTCCACCACCGCATCCAGCGCGGCGATGCGCGCGAGGGCCGCGCGCACCGATGCCTCGCTGGTCTCGTGCGTGGTCAGCACGACCGGCACCGCCTCGCCCGGCGCGCGGCCGCGCTGGAGCATGGATTCCAGGCTGATCGCATTGTCGCGCAACACGCCGGTCACGTCGGCGATGACGCCCGGGCGGTCCACCACCATCAGGCGCAGATAGTAGGCGCCGGTGTGGCGGTCCATCGGCAACGACGGCTCGGGCTTCAGCGCCGCGGCCGCCGCGCCCCAGACCGGGGTGAAGCGCCCGCGCGCGATGTCGATGAGGTCCGCCACCACGGCGGATGCCGTCGGACCACCACCCGCGCCGCGGCCTTCCATCATGATGCGGCCGACGAAATCGCCTTCCGCCACCACCGCGTTGAACACGCCATCGACGCGCGCGATGGGTGCGGTGGCGGGCACCATGCAGGGGTGCACGCGGGTCGAGATGCCGCCCTCCTCGCGCCGCGCGATGCCCAGCAGCTTGATCCGGTAGCCCAGCTCCTCGGCGAGCGAGATATCCAGCGCGCTGACCTCGCGGATGCCCTCGACATGCACCGCCGCGAAATCGACCGGCCGGCCGAACGCGAGGGCGGCCAGGATGGCCAGCTTGTGCGCCGCGTCGATGCCGTCGATGTCGAAGGACGGGTCGGCCTCCGCGTAACCGAGCTTCTGCGCTTCGTTCAGCACTTCGGAGAATTCGCGCTTCTGCTCGCGCATGGTGGTCAGGATGTAGTTGCAGGTGCCGTTGAGGATGCCGGCGACGCGCGAGATCCGGTTGGCGGCGAGCCCTTCGCGCAGCGCCTTGATGGCGGGGATGCCGCCGGCGACCGACGCCTCGAAGGCCAGCGCGACGCCCTTCGCCTCGGCGGTGCTGGCCAACGCCGCGCCGTGCGTCGCCAGCAGCGCCTTGTTCGCGGTGACCACGTGCTTGCCGGCGGCCAGCGCGGCCTCGACCAGCGCCTTCGCCGGCCCGTCCGAGCCGCCGATGCATTCCACCACAACCTCGACCTGCGGGTCGGATGCCATCGCCACCGGGTCGTCGTACCAGCGCAACCCGGCCACCGGCACGCCGCGGTCGCGCGCGCGGTCGCGGGCCGAGACGGCGGTCACCGCAATCGGGCGACCGGCGCGCGCGGCGATGATGTCCGCATTCGCGCGCAGGACATTCACAACACCGGCGCCGACCGTGCCCAGGCCGGCGACCGCGACGGAAACGGGGCGGCTCATGCGTTCATTGCTTCCTGTTGTGCGTCCACCGGCGCGGCGTTGTCGCCGGACAGGAACGTCTTGATGCCCCGCAGCGCCTGGCGGATGCGGTGGTTGTTCTCGACCAGCGCGATTCGGACGTGCTCGTCGCCATGTTCGCCGAAGCCGAGCCCCGGGGCGACCGCGACCTTCGCCTTCTCGAGCAGCAGCTTCGAGAAACCGACCGACCCCAGGTGCCGGAAGCGCTGGGGTATCGGTGCCCACATGAACATCGACGCCTCCGGCGCCGGCACGTCCCAGCCGGCGGCGCGCAGGCCCTTCACCAGCACGTCGCGGCGGTCCTTGTAGAGCACCCGCATCTCCGCGATGCAGTCCTGCGGTCCGTTCAGCGCGGCGGTGGCGGCGATCTGGATCGGCGCGAAGGCGCCGTAGTCGAGATACGACTTCACCCGCGCCAGGGCCGCGATCAGCCGCGGATTGCCCGCCGCGAAGCCCATGCGCCAGCCCGGCATGTTGTAGGTCTTGGACATCGAGGTGAATTCGACCGTGATGTCCTTCGCCCCTTCGACTTCCAGCACCGAGGGCGGCGGCGTGTCGCCGAAATACAATTCGGCATAGGCAAGGTCGGACAGGATGAACAGCTCGTGCCGCCGGCACAGCGCGACCATCTCGCGGTAGAAGTCGATGCCCGCCACCAGCGCCGTCGGGTTCGACGGGAAGTTCACGATCACCGCGGTCGGCTTGGGCACGGAATGGCGCACGGCGCGGTCGATCGCCGAGAGCATGTCGTCATCGGGCGTATACGGGATGGAGCGCACCGAGGCGCCGGCGATGATGAAGCCGAACTGGTGGATCGGGTAGGACGGGTTGGGTACCAGGATGGTGTCGCCCGGGCTGCTGATGGCCTGCGCCAGGTTGGCCAGCCCCTCCTTCGAGCCCAGCGTGGCGACCACCTCGGTCTCCGGGTCCAGCTTCACGCCGAAGCGGCGGTCGTAGTAGCCCGCCAGGGCCTTCCGCAGCCCGGGGATGCCCTTCGACATCGAATAGCGATGCGTGCGCGGGTCCTGCACCGCCTCGATCAGCTTGGCGACGATGTGCGGGGGCGTCGGGCTGTCGGGATTGCCCATGCCGAGGTCGACGATGTCCTCCGCCGCCGCGCGCGCGCTGGCCTTCGCCGCGTTCACCTCGGCGAAGACATAGGGCGGCAGGCGGCGGATGCGGTGGAAATCCTCGGTCATGGCGATGGTCCGTGGTGGAAGGGCGGCGACCTATAGAGCAAGCCCCGCGCAGTGTGTATCGGCGCGCGCCTCAGCGGGTCCGCGGGGCGAGCAGATCCGGCGGCGGCAGCGGTGGCGGGGCGGCGCCGGGTGCGAGCAATTCGGCCGGCGGCGGGGGCGGCGGGGCGGTGTCCATCACGGCTGGGGCCGCGACCGGGGCAGGACGGGTTGGCACCGGCGCGGCCGGGCCAGGCGGCGGAGCGGCCGGGGTCACCGGGGGCATTCCGGGCGAATCCCAGGGTATGCGCGGCGCTGGCGGGATCGGCGCCGGGCCGGGCGGGCGCATCGCCATGCTGCTGTTCCCCGGCGTGCCGGAGGGACGCATCGGCTCGGGCCGCATCTCGGGGTCGAGCGGGTTGCGGCTGCGCTGGCGTTCCTCGGCCAGGGCCGCGGTCAGCGCGTCGCGCACCGCCGGGTCGGCCAGCACAGGGCGCGCCGGGATGGTGCCGAGGTTGGGGAAGTCCTGGTCGGTGCCTGGTGGGGGTTCGCGTCCTTCGAAGGCCGGGCCGGTCACGCGGGCGAACAGCGGCCCGATCGCCGAGGGCCCCTGCCCCGGGCTGCATCCCGCCGCCAGCAGCGCCAGGCACAGGGCGAGCACGACCGGCCGCGCTTGCCCGGCACCTGCCCGGCCCCTACCGTGGACCGACACGATCGCGTGGCCCGTCGTCCAGGTCATGCCGCCTCTGTTCCCGTCATGCGGAAGCGGTAACCCGAATCGGCCGGAGCGCGAAGCCGGGCATGCCGCCCCACGGACCGGAACACGAATGGCCGACAAAGATCCCCCGAACACCGCCGCCTTCCGGCTGCCCGACCCGGCGCTGGTCAGCCGGACCATGGCGGATGTGGCGGAACGCGGGCAGCGCATCGTGTCGGACTTCCTCAAGCGCCAGTCGGATGGGTCGACCGACCCCGATCCCCTCAAGATCGGCCATGCCTTCCTGGAGATGACGCAGCGGCTGATGGCCAATCCGGCACGCCTGGTGCAGGCGCAGCTCGGCTTCTGGCACGACTACCTCACGCTCTGGCAGAACACGGCGCGGCGCATGATGGGGGACGTGCCCCAGCCGGTGATCGCCGAGGACGACAAGGACCGCCGCTTCAAGGACGACGCCTGGCGCGACCACGAGGTCTTCGACTTCATCCGCCAATCCTACCTGCTGTCGGCGCGCTACTTCCGGTCCGTGGTGGAAGGCACCGAGGGCCTCGAGCCCAAGACCGCGCAGAAGGTGGATTTCTACACGCGGCAATTCGTCGATGCGATGAGCCCGACCAACTTCCTGATGACCAACCCCGAGGTGCTGCGCCGCACTGCGGAATCAGGCGGCGAGAACCTGCTCCGCGGGCTGTCGAACCTGCTGAGCGACCTCGAACGCGGCCGCGGCAAGCTGCGCATCCGCATGACCGACGACACCAAGTTCCAGGTCGGCGAGAACATCGCGGTCACGCCGGGCAAGGTGGTGTTCCAGAACGACCTGATGCAACTGATCCAGTATGCCCCCAGCACCGAGACGGTGCTGAAGCGCCCGCTGCTGATCATCCCGCCCTGGATCAACAAGTTCTACATCCTGGATCTGCGGCCGAAGAATTCCTTCATCCGCTGGGCAGTGGACCAGGGCCACACGGTCTTTGTCATCTCGTGGGTCAACCCGGACGAGGCGCTGGGCGAGAAGGGCTTCGAGGACTACATGCTCGAAGGCCCCTATGCCGCGCTGGGTGCGATCGAGCAGGCGACCGGCGAGAAGGGTGCCAACGTCATCGGGTATTGCCTCGGCGGGACGCTGCTGGCCTCGACGCTCGCGCACATGGCGTCGAAGCGCGACACGCGGGTGAAGTCCGCCACCTTCTTCACGACCATGGTGGATTTCGAGGAAGCCGGCGAACTCGGCGTGTTCATCGACGAGGAACAACTCGCCGCGCTCGAGGACAAGATGCAGAAGGTCGGCTTCCTCGAAGGCCGCGAGATGGCGACCACCTTCAACATGCTGCGCGCCAACGACCTGATCTGGTCCTTCGTGGTCAACAACTACCTGATGGGCCAGGAGCCCTTCCCCTTCGACCTGCTGTACTGGAACGATGATTCCACGCGCATGCCGGCGAAGATGCATTCCTTCTACCTGCGCCGCATGTACCAGCAGAACGACCTGGTGAAGCCGGGCGGCATCGACCTGCTCGGCGTCAAGCTCGACCTGCGCAAGATCAAGGTTCCGACCTACATCCTGAGCACGCGCGAGGACCATATCGCGCCGTGGAAATCCACCTATCGCGCCACGCAGCTCTACAAGGGGCCGATACGCTTCGTACTGGCCGCTTCAGGTCACATCGCCGGCGTGGCCAACCCGCCCGATGCCGGCAAGTACAGCCACTGGGTGCACGACGACATGCCGCGTGATCCCGACGAATGGTTCAAGGGCGCGACGGAACTGGCCGGGTCCTGGTGGCCGGATTGGCACCGCTGGGTCGCCGGCCTGGATCGCACGCAGGTGCCCGCGCGCCAGCCCGGCGACGGCGCGCTGACGCCGATCGAGGACGCGCCCGGGTCCTATGTGAAGGTCATGGCGACCGACTGACTATTCGCCGAGGCCGAGCCCATCCGTGATCGCCCCCGGCGCGCCGGCCTGCCACCAGTTCCCCGCGCCCGCCCAGCCGCGGTCGAGATCCAGCCGCCGCACGTCGCGCGCCAGCGCGGCCGTGGCCTGTTCGGCGGCCGGCAGCGGGCCGATGGCGCCCAGGCGGTCGAGCGTCGCCTCCCCGCCCGGTTCGAACAGGCTGGCGGGCAGCGCGGCGGCGGCACCCCCGCGGTCACCCGCGCGCAGCCGCGAAGCCGTGAGCGAGAGGGCGCGCACCACGTCCCCGCCTGGCGCGCGCTGCGCGATGCCCAAGGCAGCGCGCGTCTCGTCGCGCGCGGTACGCATTGCGATGCCGATCGAGGGCGACAGCGCCGGCCAGGCGCGGCGGTCGGCCACTTCCATCTCCAGCGCCTCGAGCCGCGCGATGGCGAGTGCGGCGTCTGCCGGGCGGCCCTGCACTGCCGCGCCCTGGTTCGTGAAGGCCGCCGCGGCTGCGAAGACCGCCGCGCGCAACGGTGCGCCCGAGCCTGGCGCACCGGCGAGGATCGCCGGCGGCGGGGTGGCGGGGGTGCGCAATTCCTCGCAGCCGAACAGGGCGATGGGTGCCAGCAGAAGGACGCGACGTTTCATCTTCACCGCCACCTGTCCCGACCGCCCTGGCGTTGGATGCGCCACATCTCGTTCTGCGCCATGGCAGCCGCCCAGGCGGTGCGCGGCAGTGCCGGCAGCGCATCGAGCCGCGCGAAGGACGCCGCGCCACCCGGCGTGACCAGTGGCGGCGCCAGCGCGGCCTCCGCCGCCGTGCGGTCCTGCGCGCCGATGCCCATGCGCACGCGCGTCATGGCATCGATCACCGTCTGCGGCAGCGCGGCTTCCTGGATGCCGAGGGCGCCGCGCCATTCCGGGCGCGCCTGCAGGAAGGCGATTTGCACCACCGGCTGCATCTCGGTCCAGCGCTGGTTGGTGCTGAGGTCGATGGCCAGGAACTCGGCCTCGGAAATGGCCTGCGCCGCCTCCGCCGGGCGCCCGGCCAGGGCGCGCGGATTGCCGAAGACGAAGGCGGTATGGCCGATCGCCTGCCGAGCCGGGTCGGCCAGCGGATTGTTGGGGTCGGGGGGCAGGTAGACGACTGGCGGCGGCGGGCGGTTCGTGCAGCTGGCGACCACGCCCAGGGCCAGGGCCCCGGCAGCGCGTCGGGGCAGGCGGACCGGCGTCATGGCGGTCACCTCCTGCCGGGGATGGACGCGCAGCATGGCACGCCCGGGATCACAGGCAGCCGGCCGCGCGCGCGCGGGCGCGCACCAGCGACAGCACGGTGCGGCAGGTGGCGGCCGGTTCGCCGACCAGATCCGCCAGTTCGACCACCGCACCGAGCAGCGCCTCGACCTCCATCGGCCGGCCGCGCTCCAGGTCCTGCAGCATGGATGTCTTGTGCGCGCCGACCTCCGCCGCGCCGGCGATGCGCTTGTCGACATCGATGGCGAAGCGGATTCCCAACGCTTCCGCCACCCGCTGGCCTTCCAGCATCATGGTGCGGGCCACGCCACGCTGTTCGTCATCGGCCACCAGCACGTCCAGCGTCGCGGTGGTGAGTGCCGAGATCGGGTTGAAGGCCAGGTTGCCCCACAGCTTCACCCACAATTCATCGCGGATGCGCGGGCGCACCGGGGCCTTGAAGCCGGCGGCGATCAGCGCCTCGCTCAGCCGCTGCGCGCGCGGGCTGCGGCTGCCATCGGGTTCGCCCAGCGAGAAGCGGTCGCCATAGGTGTGCTCGATGACGCCGGGTGCCGAGACCTCCGCGGCGGGATAGACGATGCAGCCGATCGCGCGCATGGGCGGCAACAGGCGCGTCACCACGCCGCCAGGGTCGACGCTCTCGACGATGCGCCCGTCATGCGTGCCGCCGATGGCGTGGAAATACCACCAGGGCACGCCATTCACGGCGCTGACGATGGCGGTTTCGGGGCCGATCAGCGGCTGCATCTGCTGCGCCGCAGCGGGCAGCGAATGCGCCTTCAGCGTGACCACGACATAATCCTGCGGGCCGGCTTCCACGGCGGTCGCGACGCAGCGCGGGCGGGCGACCACCTCCTGGCCCTCGCTGACCAGGCGCAGCCCGTCCGCCTGCATGGCCGCGAGGTGCGGGCCGCGGGCGATCACGGTCACGTCAACCTCACCCTTGAGCGCCAGCTTCGCGGCCATCAGCCCGCCGATGGCGCCGGCGCCGAAAATGCAGATCCTCATCGGGGCCACTCGTCTCCAGGGCTTCGACGGGGAGTATGCCGGTGCGCCGTGCGCGCCGGAAGGGTACCGCGGACCATGCCGTGCGTCCCGCTGATCGCGGCAGTGTCCCGGGACAAGGTCCGTTGCGCACACGGGGCTGGCAGTTTGCCGCCGATGCCCCAACTCCCGAGGCTGGAGGATTCACCATGCTGCATGTCGATATTCCCGGCCGCGACGAATTGCGCGCTCTGGTCGATCACCGCGCCCCGGGGAGCGTGTCGATCTACCTGCCCACGACGCCGCTGACCCAGGACGTGGGCGCCAGCCGCATCGTGCTGGGCAACCTGGTGAGGAAGGCCGAAGCGCAATTGACCGCCGCCGGGGCCGATCGCCGCGCCGTCGTGGCGCTGGTGGAACACCTTCACGACCTCGGCGACGACGATGACTTCTGGGCGGTACAAGCGCGGAGCCTGGCGGTGTTCGCGACGGCCGATGGCCTGTCCACCTGGCGCCTGCCGAACGCGCTCAGCGAGATGGTCGAGGTCTCCGACCGCTACCACCTGAAGCCGCTGCTGCGCGCCGTGACCTTCCCGCAGGCGGCCTATGTGCTGGCGCTGGCGGCGGGCGGCGTACGCGTGCTGGAAGTCTCACCGGATCTGCCGGTGAGCGAGGCGCGCATTCCCGGCCTGCCGCGCGACGCCGCCAGCGCCGTCGGCAAGTCGAGCATCAAGGACCGCTCGCACAGCCAACGCATCCATGGCTCGGAAGGCGAGAAGGTGCGCCTGCGGCAATATGCCCGGCAGGTCGAACAGGCGCTGCGTGACGTGCTGCGCGGCAGCGAGGTGCCGCTGATCCTGGCGGCCAGCGACACGCTGGCGGCGATCTACCGGTCGGTGAACACCTATCCGCATCTGGCGACCGCGGGCATCCACGACAGCCCGGAAAACATGACCGATGCGCAGCTGGCCGAGGCCGCGCGCGGCGTGCTGGACGGGCTTCATGCCGAAGCCGCCGGGGCATGGCGTGCGCGCTTCGCCGAACGTTGCGGCCAGGGCCGTGGAACCACCGACATCGCCGTCGCCGCACGCGCTGCGGTGCAGGGCGCCGTGGACAGCGTGATGGTCGATATCGATGGGGTGGTGCCAGGCTCGGTCGATCCGCAGACCGGCGCGGTGACCTTCGCCACCGCCGACGATGCGGTCGCCTATGGCGTGGTGGACGAGATCGCGCGCCTGACGCTGCAGGCAGGCGGGCACGTGCTGGCCGTGCGGCGGGCGGACATCCCGGGCGACGCGCAGGTCGCGGCGATCCTGCGCTACCCGCTCGCCTGAGCGGTCACGCCGCCCGGGCGCGACGGCGCGCTCAGGCGGTGAGGCCGAGCTTCTCCGCCAGGCCGATCCGCATCAGCTTGCCGGTGGCGCCTTTCGGGATTTCGGCCAGGAACACCACCTTGCGCGGCACCTTGAAGTCGGTGAGGTGCTGCGCGGCGAAGTCGCGCAATTCGCGTTCCGTGCAGTCCATCCCCTCACGCAGCACCACCGCCGCGCCGACTTCCTCGCCGAGCTTGGCGTGCGGGATGGCGAAGGTCAGGGCCTGGGCCACCGCCGGGTGGCCGGACAGCACGCCGTCGACTTCGAGCGGGCTCACCTTCTCGCCGCCGCGATTGATCAGTTCCTTGAGGCGCCCGGTGAGCGTCAGGAAGCCATCCGCGTCGAAGGCGCCCTGGTCGCCGGTGCGGAACCAGCCATTCGTGTAGGCCTTGGCATTGGCCTCGGGATTGGCTTCGTAGCCGGCGGTCACGTTGGGGCCGCGGATCACCACCTCGCCGATCTCGCCGGTCGGCAGCAGCGTGCCGTCATCGGCCATGACCGCGACCTCGGGCCCCGAGGGCTGGCCGACCGACCCGGGCTTGCGCGGCCCGGCCAGCGGGTTCGAGCACATCTGGTGCGACGCCTCGGTCATGCCGTAGCTCTCGACCAGCGGGCAGCCGAACACGATTTCGAGTTGCTGCATCACGGGCCCCGGCAGCGAGGCGGAGGACGACCGCAGGAAGCGCAGCGGCGCGCGGCGGATCACATCGGCGTTGCGTTCGGCGCGCGACAGGATCGCCTGGTGCATGGTCGGCACCGCGGTCACCCAGGTCGGGCGTTCCTCATCGAGCCAGCGGAAGAAGCGCAGCGCATCGAAGCCCGGCGTGCAGACCACCGCGCCGCCCGCGCCGACCGAGGCCAGCACCGCCGCCATCAGCCCATGGATGTGGAATAGCGGCATGATGTTGAGGCAGGCATCGTCGGGTGTCAGTGCCAGCGTGCGCGCGATGTTGCGCGCCGAGGCGCAGACATTGGCCTGGGTCAGCGGCACGATCTTGGGGCGCGCGGTCGTGCCGGAGGTATGCAGCACCAGCGCGGCGTCTTCCGGCCAGGCCAGGCCGGGCCTGGCGGCATTGGCCGGTGTGCCGCCTTCCAGCGTGAAGTCGCCGGCCGCCTCGCCCGGCACCAGATCCAGCACCGGGATGGACAGGCGCGCGGCCACTTCGCGCGCGTCCGACGCCATGCCGTGCAGCACGACCAGCGCCTTCGCGTCGAGGTCCGTCAGGTAGAAGGTGAATTCCTCCGCCCGATAGGCGGGGTTGAGCGGCGCGGTGGTCGCACCCGCGCCGATCGCGAGGAAGGCCGCCGCCATCTCCGGCCCGTTCGGCAGCACGATGGCCACGCGGTCGCCGCGGCCGATGCCCATGCCGTTCAGCGCCTTCACCGTGCGCGCGCACAGGTCGCGCAGCGCGCCGAAGCTCAGCGACGGGCGTTCATTGGTGCCGCGCAACGCGGGAGCCGCGGCGTCGCCGCTAGCGAGCAGGCGGGAGATGGTCTCGGTCATGGGCGTCCTTGAAGCTTCTCGGCTGTGGCGGGGCGCCGGGCGGCGTCAGCCCCCCGCGAGGGAGCGCCGGTGGCGCCCGGACAGTTCCACGTAGTGCCCGGCGGTGCGATCGAAGCCGGCGCGCCGTTCGACCGTCAGCACCTGCACCATCTTCGCCGGATTGCCCATCCAGAGTTCCATCGCCTTGATCACCTTGCCCGGCGGCAGCACGGACCCGGCGGCGAGCACGCCGCCTTCCTCGATGATGGCGTCGTCCAGCACGGTGGCGCCCATGCCCACGAAGGCGCGGTCGTGCAGCGTGCAGGCGTGGATGATGGCGGCGTGGCCGACGGTCACGTCATTGCCGATGGTGGTGCATTGCCGCCCGGCATTGACGTGCACGATGGTGCCGTCCTGGATGTTCGTGCCGGTGCCGATGGTGATGGTGTTGGTGTCGCCACGCAGCACGCAGTGGTACCAGACATTGGACCCCTCCCCGATCGTGACCTGGCCGATCACCGCGGCGGTCGGCGCCACCCAGGCGCCGGGATGGATGACCGGGCGGTGCCCCTCGAACACATACAGGGGCGGCAGGGTCGTGGGCTGATTCGCGTCCATGGCAGGTCCTCCGGCGGCGTCCGGCCCATTCTGCGCCGACGGGCGGGGTGGCGAAAGGTCACCCCGCCCGGGGTGTCATTCCGCGGCAGCGGGACGCTCGACCGGCAGGTCGGCATTGACCGGAATGCCGAGCATCAGCCCGAGATTCTGCACCGCCGCGCCCGACGCGCCCTTTCCGAGATTGTCGTACCGCGCGACCAGCACCGCCTGGCCCTGCGCCGCATCGCCATGGACGCGGATCTCGAGCGCATTGGTGCCGTTGAGCGCCTGCGGTTCGATCTTGCCGGAGGGATCGGCCGGCACCACCCGGACATACGCGCTGCCGGCATAGCGCGCGGCGAGCAGCGCCTCGATCTCGGCCGGGCTGACTCGTTTGGCCAGGGTATCGAGGTGCAGCGGAATGGCGTCGATCATGCCCTGCGCGTAGTCCGCGACGGCCGGCACGAAGATCGGCCTGCGGGTCAGCAGCGAATACGTCTGCAACTCCGGCACATGCTTGTGCTTCAGGCCGAGGCCGTACATCTCGAAATCAGGCGCGGTGCGGGACTCATAGGCCGCGACCATCGCCTTGCCGCCGCCGGTATAGCCCGAGACACCGGTCATCGTGACCGGATGGTCGGGCGCCATGATCCCCGCCTCGACCAGCGGGCGCAGCATGAGGATCGCACCCGTCGGGTAGCAGCCCGGGTTGGACACGCGCGGCGCCGCCGCGATCGCTGCCGGCTGGCCGGGCGTGAGTTCCGCCAGGCCATAGACCCAGTCCGGATCGACGCGATAGGCGGTCGAGGCATCGAGCAGCTTCGGCGCCTGCGCGCCGAGCGACGTCGCCAGCGCCGCGCTTTCCTTCGCCGCATCGTCGGGCAGGCAGAGGATCACGAGGTCCACCTCCGCCATCATCTCGCGGCGCGCCCCGGGGTCCTTGCGGCGGTCGGCGGCGATCGAGCGCAGTGCCACATGCGGGTTCGCCGCCAGGCGCTCGCGGATCTGCAGGCCGGTCGTGCCGGCTTCGCCGTCGATGAACACGGTGGGGGTCTTGGCCATGGGATGGACCTCCGTTGCGGTGCGGCATTAGCCGCGAAATGAACCCTGAAAAGCAAGAGGGGCGAGCCCTTGCGGACCCGCCCCCTGATGGAACCAGCCATGCGGCCGGGCGTGACGCCCGTCCGCGAGGCGTCAGCGCTTGGAGAACTGGAAGGAACGTCGGGCCTTCGCCTTGCCGTACTTCTTGCGCTCGACCACGCGCGGGTCGCGCGTGAGGAAGCCCGCCTTCTTGAGGATGGCCCGGAGCTCCGGTTCGTAGTTGGTCAGCGCGCGGGAGATGCCATGGCGCACCGCGCCGGCCTGGCCCGACAGGCCACCGCCCACCACCGTGCAGTTCACGTCGAACTGCTGGTAGCGGTCGGCCACCAGGAAGGGCTGGGTGATCAGCATGCGCAGCACCGGACGGGCGAAGTAGCGCGCCGCGGGCTTGTCGTTGATCAGGATCTGGCCCTTGCCGGGCTTCACCCACACGCGGGCCACCGCATCCTTGCGGCGGCCGGTGGCATAGGCGCGGCCCTGCGCATCGCGCTTGGGTTCGCGCTTGATCGCGGCCTCGGGCGCCGCCGGCGTGCCGGCGACCATCTCCTTGAGGTCGGCGAGTGTACGGGTCTCGCTCATGACCTCAGGCCACCTTCTTCACGAGAACGGAATTCTTGCGGTTCAGCGCCGCGATATCGAGCTTGGTCGGCTGCTGACCGGCGTGCGGATGCTCGGCACCGGCATAGACATGCAGGTTGCGCATCTGCTCGCGGCCGAGCGGGCCGCGCGTGATCATGCGCTCGACCGCCTTCTCGATAACCCGCTCGGGGTACTTGCTCTCGAGGCGCTCGCGCACGGTGCGCTGCTTGATGCCGCCGGCGTAGCCGGTGTGCCAGTAGAAGATCTTCTGCTCGGCCTTGGCGCCGGTCACGCGGATCTTCTCGGCATTGACATGCGGAGTGAATTGCGGCTTGTGCTTGCCGCGAAGGCGATTGGCCACGAGTGTCGCGAGGCGGCCGAGCACGAGCCCATCCGCATCGATCAGCACCCAGGCCTTCGTCACCTCCGCCGGCTTCAGCGAGGTGGTCTGTCTCGTGAGCATCGGTTTTCCAGGTTCAGGCGTGTTTGGTGGCCGGCTTATCGGCACTGGGCGCCGGAAAGTCAAGCGATCCGGCGCCTTGCTGCCTTTGGTATCCTGCTACCGCAATTATCAGCCCCCGGCGAGGCTGTCGAACCAGGTCTTCCAGGCCGGCACCGACCGCGCATAGGTGCCGCGATGGGTGGCATCCGCGCCGGCGGAGATCGCCTCGACCGTGGCGTTGCCCATGGCGCGCTGGAAGTCCATCGCGAGGCGGCCAATGCCCACGCGGATCGCCTCGTCGCTCTCGCCATAGTAATTGCGCACCGGCGTGCGGATCAGCCAGCGATAGACCTGGTTCGCCGCCAGCAGGCGCCCGAGGGCGGACGCGCCGAAGAACGCCGGGTCGAAATACGCATCATTCACCAGGCTGCGCAGCGCCGTCGGGATCCGCGCCGGATCGACCGCCTCCCCCCGCCAGGCGCGCTGGGCGATGTCGTAGTGGTCCGGCTTCAGGACCGATCGCGCCAGGCCCGGGACGGCGTAGTAGGTCTCGAACGAGAACGACACCAGGATGAACAGCGTGGTGATCCAGGATGCGTCGTTCGGCCGCGGGAAATTCAGGTAGCCGGTCAGCGTCGCCCAGGGATCGACCGGCGCACTGGCCGTGACCGCGGCACGCACCGGCACCCCGATCGCCTCCAGCCGTTCGAGCAGCGCCATGGTCACATAGCCACCCTGCGACCAGCCGGCGAGGAACAGGCCGGACGCCGACAGGCCCAGCGCCTGCAACACCGACCGCGCGGCCGGGATCAGGTCGGCACACGCCTGCTGGTGGCTGCCCTTCACCATGTAGCCCTGGGGCTCGGTGGATTCGCCCATGCCGATGTAGTCGGCGCCGACCATCGCGTAGCCCTGCCCGGCGAACTGCGCGAGCATCAGCTGCGTTTCCGGGGATTGCTCGGGAAACGAGGGCACCTGCTGGCGGCCGTACACCGTGCCGTGCTGGTAGGACACCAGGGGAAGCGTCGTCTGACCGCCTTCCGGGACGGCGAGAAGGCCACTCAGCGTGACCGGCCTGTTGCCGCGTTCCGGCACGACGGAGGGATAGCTCACGCGATACAGTCGCACCGCATTGCGCGCAGGCGCGTAGGTGACCGGCACGCCGAAGAAGGCGGGCGTATCGACAGCCAGGATGCGGTTGAGCCTGTCGACATCCCACCGACCCACCAGGCGGTAGGTGACCCCACCCGCAACCGACGCGGCGGCGGCATCCGACTGCGCCGCGGCTGGCACTGTCGCCGCGGCCAGCGCGCTTATCGACAGGGCAGCGCCGCCCAGGCGGCGGCGCGAGAATGGCAAAGGCACGCCGGCGTTGGTCATGCGATGTCCCGGTCAAGGCGCGGCCCGCGGGATGGGGCGGCGCGTGGCGCAGGATGACCGGGACCTCCGAAAATTCCATTGAAGTCTGCGAGATGTCGCGCCCGGCCAGCGCCGGCCCCACTGCCCTGGACAGCGCGGCGCGCGCCGCGGCAGGCTGGACGCCATCCAGGAAGAAACGCCGCATGACGGCCATGAATCGCCGCGCCGTGCCGATCGGCACCCATCGCCTTCACACGCCGGCGCTGGCGCCGGCGCCGATGAGCAACGCGGCCCGGCGCGCGCGGATCGACCGCGCATTGCCACTGCATCGGGGCCTGATGCAGCGCGCGGGGCTTGCGCCGTCCTGAACCGCCGCACCGGTATCCGCGGCGAAGGGGGCCGCGCCCATGTACAGCCACGTCACCATCGGCACGAACGACATCCGCCGCGCCGTCGCCTTCTATGATGCGCTTCTGTCCGGCCTCGGCCTGGCGCGGCAGGAGAGCGACCTGGAGAAGGGCTATGCCGGCTATGCCGCCGCGCCGGAGGTCACGCCGCAATTCTGGGTGATGATGCCGGTCGACCGGCAGCCCGCCTCGGTCGGCAACGGCGTGACCATCGCCTTCGAGGCATCCGACCGTGCCGGCGTGGACCGCTTCCATGCCACCGCGCTGGCGCATGGGGGCACCAACGAGGGCGCGCCGGGCCTGCGCCCGCACTACCACCCCGACTATTACGGTGCTTATCTGCGCGACCCTGACGGCAACAAGATCTGCTGCGTGTGCCACCGCCCGGCGTGAGGCGGTGCCGCGCCGCGGCGCGGAGGACACGCATGACCGACAAGCCTTTCGGCCTTGGACGCAACGCTTCGAACTACGGCGACCCGGCCTTCGCGCTGTATCTGCGCCGATCCTTCGCCAAATCCATGGGCTACAGCCAGGCCATGCTGGACAAGCCGGTGGTCGGCATCGCCGACACCGCCAGCGACTACAACAACTGCCACCGCACGATCCCCGAACTGATCGAGGCCGTGAAGCGCGGCGTGCTCGCGGCGGGCGGGCTGCCGCTGGCCTTCCCGACCATCAGCATCTGCGAACCCTCGCTCTCCCCGTGCTCGATGCACTATCGCAACCTGATGGCGCTCGACACCGAGACCATGCTGGCGAACCAGCCGATGGATGCCGCGGTGCTGGTGGGCGGCTGCGACAAGACGGTGCCGGCGCAACTGATGGGCGCGATCAGCTCCGGCACGCCCTCCGTCATGCTGGTGGTCGGCCCCATGCTGGCGCAGTCCTTCGAGGGCGAGCGCCTGTCCGCCTGCACCGATTGCCGCCGCTACTGGGCGCGCTACCGCGCGGGCGAGGTGACCGACGAGAAGATCGCGACGCTGGAGGGCAAGCTCGCCACCACCGCCGGCACCTGCGGCGTGATGGGCACCGCGAGCACCATGGCGTGCCTGGCCTCGACGCTCGGCTTCATGCCGCTCGATGCCGCCTCCGCACCGGCCGTCCATGCCGACAGGCTGCGCATCGCGGAGGAAGCCGGCGCGCAGGCGGTGCGGTTGATCCGCAACCCCGTGTCGCCGCTGTCGCTGATGACGCAGGGCAATCTCGACAACGCCGTGCGCGTGCTGCTGTCGCTCGGCGGGTCGACCAACGCGATCGTGCATCTCGCGGCGATCGCCGGGCGCGCGGGGCTCGATCTCGACCTCAAGCGCCTCGATGCGCTGAGCGAGACCACGCCGGTGCTGGTCGACCTCAAGCCGACCGGCGAGGGCTACATGGAGGATTTCCACAGCGCGGGCGGCATGCGCGCGCTGTTGTGGGAATTGCGCGACCTGCTCGACATGACCACGAAGGACCTCGACGGCGTGTCCCTGGCCGACCGCATCGGCGATGGCAGCCACTTCGTCGACCGCCGCATCATTCGCGCGCGCGGCGAGCCGGTCTCGCCGGTCGGCGGCCTGGTCGCGCTGTTCGGCTCGCTGGCGCCGGACGGCGCCATCCTCAAGCGTTCCGCCGCCACCCCGTCGCTGTTCGAGACCGAGGCGCGTTGCCTCGTCTTCGACGGCCTCGCCGACCTCTCGGCGCGCATCGACGATCCGGAGCTCGATGTCACGCCGCAGGACATCCTGGTGCTGAAGGGTGCCGGGCCGCGCTCGCCGGCCGGCATGCCCGAGGCCGGCTACCTGCCCATCCCGAAGAAGCTCGCGCGCCAGGGCGTGAAGGACATGGTGCGCATGAGCGACTGCCGCATGTCCGGCACCGCCTTCGGCACCATCGTGCTGCACATCGCGCCGGAGGCGTCGGTCGGCGGGCCGCTGCAGTTCGTGCAGACCGGCGACCGCATCCGGCTGTCGGTCAAGAACCGCACGCTGGACCTGCTGGTGGACGAGGCGACGTTGGCCGCGCGCCGCGCAGCCTGGACGCCCGCGCCCGCCCCCAAGCGCGGCTGGGACCGCCTGGTGCATGAGCAGGTGACCCAGGCACCGCTCGGCGCCGACCTGGCCTTCCTGCGCGCGGAGCCTTGACCGCGCGCCCCGCCCGCGGCGCACCCATATGGGCGGGGTGCGCCGCGTGATCCTTCTTCTCCTGATCCTGGGTTCCGTGGCCGGGGCGTGGCTGCTGCCGCGCCTGCCGGAGGCCTGGAACCCCTTCGCGCCGATCGACCTGGCCGGGCCGACAGGGCCGTTCACGCGCCACAAGCTGCGCGGCCTGGCGGGCGATCCGGCGGCCTGCTTCGCCGCGCTGGAGGCCGCCGGCATCGCGGCCACCCCGCTGCCCGATGCCTCCGCCGGCCCGGACTGCCCGCTGCGCGACACCACCCGCCTGCCCGGCCCCTTCGACCCCGCCCGGCCGCTGCTGACCTGCCCGATGGCGGCGGCCTGGTCGGTCTATGAACGCCAGGTGCTCGACCCCGCGGCGCAGGCGCATTTCGGCACCGGCATCGCGCGCGTCCGGCACCTCGGCACGCTGTCGTGCCGCAACGTGCGGGGCGGCTCGCGCCGCAGCCAGCACGCCAGCGCCAATGCCATCGACCTCGCCGGATTGCGCCTCGATGACGGTCGGGAGGTGTCGGTGCTGCGGGACTGGGGCCGCGAGACCGCGGCCGGCGCCTTCCTGCGCGACGCGCGCGACGGCGCCTGCCGCATCTTCGCCGCCGTGCTCGGGCCGGATCGCGACGCGGCGCACGCCAATCATGTCCATCTCGACCTCGGTCGCTGGAGCGCCTGCCAATGACCATCGCCCTGATCGGCGCGACGGGGCGGTCCGGCGTGGCCCTGGCCCGCGCCCTGGCCGAAGCCGGAACGCTCTACATCCCGGTGGCGCGCAGCGCGGCGAAATGGGCGGCACTGGCCCTGCCGGGCGACCTGCGCGCCAGCGACCTGCACGACGCCACCGCCCTGAAGCGCGCGCTGGCCGGGGCCGAGCGCATCGTCAGCACGGCGCATGCGCGCTTTGCGCCGGCGCTGCTCGCCGCCGCCGAGCCCGGTGCGTCCTTCGTGCTGATGGGATCGACGCGGCGCTTCTCGCGCTGGCCGGATGACCACGGCGATGGGGTCCGCGCGGGCGAGGCGGCGTTGCTGGCCTCCGGCCGTGCCGGGGTCATGCTGCACCCGACGATGATCTACGGCGCGGAGGGCGAGGACAATGTCCGCCGGCTGGCCGCGCTGCTGGCGCGCCTGCCGGTGGCCCCCCTGCCCGGCGGCGGCCGCGCGCTGGTGCAGCCGATCCACCAGGGCGATGTCACGCGTTGCCTGGTCGCCGCGCTGCACCGGCGCTGGGATGCGCCGCAGACCATCGTCATCGCGGGGCCGACCCCCATGCCCTATCGCGCGTTCCTGCGCGCGGTAGCGGCCGCGGCCGGGCTGCGCGCGCCGCCCATCCTGCCGATCCCGGCGCTGCCGTTGCGCCTGGCCGCACCGCTCACCCGCATCATTCCGGGCCTGCCGCGCGTGAGCGCGGACGAGATCCGCCGGCTGACCGAGGACAAGGATTTCGACATCGGTCCGATGCGACGCATCCTGGGCGTCGATCCGATTGGATTGGCGGAGGGTCTTGCCCTGACCTTCGGGCCGCCCCACACCTCCGCCTGACACGACGGAGGCCGCCATGCCCGTGAACAACCGCATCGCCGATTTCCATGCCGAGATGACCGCATGGCGGCGCGACTTCCACGCCCATCCGGAACTCGCCTTCGAGGAAGTGCGCACCGCGGGCATCGTGGCGCAAAAGCTGCGCGACTTCGGCTGCGACGAGGTGGTCACCGGTATCGCCAGGACCGGCGTTGTCGGCGTGATCCGCGGCAACGGTGCCGCATCCGGCCGCGCCATCGGGTTGCGCGCCGACATGGACGCTCTGCCGATCCTGGAGGATACGGGCGTGGCGCATGCCTCGACGATACCGGGCAAGATGCACGCCTGCGGCCATGACGGGCACACCACCATGCTGCTGGGTGCCGCCAAGTACCTGGCGGAGACGCGCAACTTCGACGGCACCGTCTATGTCATCTTCCAGCCGGCCGAGGAGAATTTCGGCGGCGGCGAGGTGATGGTGAAGGAGGGCCTGTTCGACCGCTTCCCGATGGAGCGCGTGTTCGGCCTGCACAACTGGCCGGGCATGCCGGCCGGCACCTTCCTGTGGCGCGAGGGGCCCGTGATGGCCGCGGTCGCGAACCTGGAAATCACCATCACCGGCAAGGGTGCCCACGGCGCCATGCCCAACAACGGCAACGACCCCATCGTGATCGCCGCCGCCATCGTGCAGGCGCTGCAATCGATCGTCGCGCGCAATGTCGAACCGGTCGAGGGCGGCGTCATCACCATCGGCCACATCAATGGCGGCTTCACCTACAACGTGATCCCCGAACAGGTGCGCATGCTGGGCACCGCGCGCTGGTTCGCGCCGGAGGTCGGCGATTTGCTGGAAAAGCGCTTCCTCGAGACGGTCCACGGCATCGCCGCCGCCTTCGGCGCGACGGCGGAAGCGAAGTTCATCCGGCTCTATCCTGCGACAATCAACGAGGTGACATCGGTCCACCTGGCTGCCGACGCCGCCCGCGCCGTGCAGGGCGACGCCCGCGTGGTGCCGATGACCAAGCCGACCATGGGCGGCGAGGATTTCTCCTTCATGCTGAATGCGAAGGATGGCGCCTACCTGATGCTGGGCGGCGGGCGTGGGGCGGACGACGCGCAGGTGCATCACCCGCGCTACGACTTCAACGACGAGATCCTGCCCATCGGCGCATCCTGGTGGGCGGCGCTGGCGGAAAGGCTGCTGCCCCGCGCCGGCTGATCCGGCCGCGTTAGCAGGTTGGCAAGGTTTACGGGCGAAGGTTGCCGAGGTCCTGCCCTCGCACCGGAGCCCGCCCATGCCCCGCACCACCCGCAGCATCGATGCCTGGCCCCTGCTGCCGCGCAGCGCCGCGAGCTGGGGGCACGGGCGCCCGGTGGACGAACCCGCCCGCGCGGCCTTCGACGCCATGGCCGGCGTGGCCGCGGCGCTGCTGGTCCTGCGCTGGCTGCTGCCGGGCAGCGGCCTTGCTCATGAATTCGCCGCGCAGGTCGCCCTGTGGGGCGGGCTCGGCGGCATGGCGGTGACGGGCGCGATCCTGTCGCTGCTCGCGGCCATGCCGTTGGCGATGCCGCTGATGGGCGCGATGGGACCGCTGAAGGACGCCGCGCTACGCGCCCTGGACCACGCCGTCCATTTGGCACTGGTCCTGAGCTGCGCGGGCATGCTCGCCGCCATCGTGCTGTTCGGGAAGGTCAGCGTGCCGGTGCTGTGGTTCGCCGGCCAGGCGGCGCTGCTGCTGCTGTGCTACCGGATGCGGGTCTGGCTGGCCGGCGAACGCAGCGCCTGAGAGGGTTTCGCGCCAGGCGGTGCAGCGGCAGCAAGGCTTGCTCGCGCCGGCGCGCAGGGTGGAAGCGCATCGCTATTTTCGCGGACGCCTTGCGGCGCGCCGGGCTGGCGCGCCATTCCTGCGCCGACCACGCGCAGGAGAAGCCCGATGCCGCATGACGGCCACGACCACACCGCCATCCCCCAGGATGGCTGGAAGCATTCCGGCGTGCGGGTGATCCCGGGCGACAACCTCGACCCCAACACGGCGCAGACGCCGGGGATGAACCGCGCCGCCGCCATCAACGCCGCGCGCGTCGGCGCGCAGAAAATCTGGGCCGGCACGGTGCATATCCACCCCGATGCCAAGACCGGCGCGCATCACCACGGGCACCTCGAAAGCGTGATCTACGTCGTGAAGGGCCGCGCGCGGATGCGCTGGGGCGAGAAGCTGGAATTCGTCGCCGAGGCCGGCCCCGGCGATTTCATCTACGTGCCGCCCTACGTGCCGCACCAGGAGATCAACGCCTCGGCGGACGAAACGCTGGAATGCGTGCTGGTGCGCTCCGACAACGAGGCAGTGGCGATCAACATCGACATCGAGCCGGTCGAGAAGCCCGAGGCGGTGCTCTGGGTCGACCCGATCCACCGGGCGCCGGGCGGCTGAGCTCCATTGCGCGCAAGGCGGCGGCGGGGAAGACTGCATCCCTCGCCGCCGGGGAACGAACTGCCATGCGCCGCTTCACGATGCTGCTGGTCCTTGCCTGCCTCGCCGCCCCTGTCCACGCGCAACACCTGCGGATCGGCCTGACCTCGGACCCCGACGTGCTGGACCCGACGCTGTCGCGCACCGTGGCCGGCCGGCAGGTCTTCGCCGCGATGTGCGACAAGCTGGTCGACATCAATGAACGGCTCGAGATCATCCCGCAGCTCGCGACCGCCTGGCGTTGGGCGGATGACGGCCGTGCGCTGGTCTTCACCCTGCGCGAGGGCGTGCGCTTCCATGATGGCGAGGCACTGACCGGCGAGGCCGCGGCGATCGGCCTGCGCCGGCACCTGGAGACGCAGGGCTCCACCCGGCGCGCCGAGATGGGGCCGGTCTCCGAGGTCGTGGCGACCGGTCCGATGGAAGTCACCCTGCGCCTGACCGAGCCCTTCGCGCCGCTGCTGGCCGCGCTGGCCGACCGCGCAGGGATGCTGGTCTCACCGCGCCAGGCCCGCGTCACGGGTGCGGATTTCCAGCGCGAGCCAGCCTGCGCCGGCCCGTTCCGCCTGACGCGGCGCATCGCGCAGGACCGCATGGAGCTGGAACGGTTCGAGGGCTACTGGGACCGCGCGAACATCCATGTCGAACGCGTCACCTACCGCCCCATCCCCGATGCGACGGTGCGCCTCGCCAACCTGCGCGCGGGCGCGCTCGACATCATCGAGCGCGTGAGCCCGTCGGATGTCGGCGACTTCCGCCGCGACCAGCGCGTCCGGCTGCACCAGGGGCCCTCGCTCGCGACCTTCTACATCGCCATCAATGTCGGCAACGGCGCGCGCGCGAACACGCCGCTTGGCCAGGATGCGCGCGTGCGGGAGGCGCTGGAGCGCAGCATCGACCGCCAGGCACTGGTGAACGTGGCGTTCGAGGGGCTGTGGAAGCCGGCCAACCAGGCGGTGCCGCCCGACCACCCCTTCTATGCCCGGTCGGTACCGATGCCGCCGCGCGACGTGGCGCGCGCCCGCGCTCTGCTGCGCGAGGCCGGGCACCAGCGCGTACGCATCCGCCTGTCGGTGCCCAACACCACCGACTACCTGCAGGCTTCCGAAGTCATCCAAGCCATGGCGGCCGAAGCGGGCATCGATATCGAGATCCTGCAGGTCGAGACGGCGACCATGCTCAACCAATGGACCGCCGGCGACTTCGAGGCGCTGATGATCCAGTGGTCGGGGCGTGTCGATCTCGATGGCAACATCTTCGCCTTCTACGCCTGCGGCGTGCCGCTGAATGGCGGGCGCTACTGCAACCGCGATGTCGATGCCGCCATGGTCGAGGCACGGCGCAGCGTGGACCCGGCGGTGCGCGCCGCTGCCTATGACCGCGCGGCGCGGCTGTACCTGGCGGACCGACCCTATATCAACCTCTGGCAGCCGCTGACGCTGCATGGCGCGGGGGCCGCGATCGAGGGCTTGCGCGTCGTGCCGGACGGCCTCATCCGTCTGCCCGGATTGCGGGGAGCACGGTGACATGAGCGGCACGATGCGCGCGGCGGTGGTGACGGCGGGTGGCGTGATGGTGCAGGACGCGCCGCGCCCCGTTCCGGGACCGGAGGAGGTGCTGGTGCGCGTGCGCGCTGCCTCGCTGAACCGTGCCGACCTGGGCGTGGCCGCCGGCGGATCGCATGGCGCGATGGGTGGGGCGGGCACCATCCTGGGGTTGGATTTCGCGGGCGAAGTGGCGGCGGTGGGCAGCGCCGTGACCGGCGTGAAGGCCGGCGACCGCGTCACCTGTTCCGGGGCCGGCGGCTACGCCGAATACGCGGTGGCGGATATCGGGCGCGTGCTGCCGGTACCCGACCGCAACCTGTCCTGGGAACAGGCGGCCACGCTGCCCGTCGCGCTCGCCACCATGCATGACGCGCTGGTGGTGAATGGGCGCTTCCGCGCGGGCGAGAGCGCGATGATCCTCGGCGCCTCGTCGGGTGTCGGGCTGATGGGCATGCAGATCGCGAAGTTCCTGGGCGCGAAGGTGGTGGTGGGCACTTCGACCGACCCGGCGCGGCGCGCGCGGCTGGCGGAATTCGGCGCCGATGTCGCGGTGGACACGAAGGACGCCGGCTGGGTGGACCAGGTGCTGGCGGCGACCGGTGGGCGCGGCGTGGATGTGGTGGTGGACCAGATCAGCGGCGCGCTGATCAACGCCGCGATGCGCGCCACCGCCATCACCGGGCGCATCGTCAATGTCGGGCGGCTGGGTGGCGGGCGCGCGGAATTCGACTTCGACCTGCATGCCAACAGGCGCATCGCCTATATCGGCGTGACGCACCGCACGCGGTCCCGCGACGAGATCCGCGCCGAATACACGGCCATGAAGCGCGACCTTTGGGAAGCCGTGCAGGAAGGCCGCTTCACCCTGCCGGTCGACCGCGTCTTCCCACTGGAGCAGGCCGCAGAGGCTCTCGCGCACATGAAGGCCAACCAGCATTTCGGCAAGATCGCGCTGTCCATCTGAGGGAGTGGCCCCATGCATGACCTGGTGATCCGCGGTGGCACGGTGGTGGACGGCACCGGCGCGCCGCCCTTCGACGCCGACGTCGCGATCAGCGGCGGGCGTATCGTCGAGGTCGGGCGCGTCGCGGATCGCGGCGCCGAGGAGATCGACGCCAAGGGCCTGCTGGTCACACCGGGCTTCGTCGACATCCACACGCACTACGACGCGCAGGCGACCTGGAGCGAGCGGCTGGTCTCCTCCTCCATCAACGGCGTCACCACGGCCTTGATCGGCAATTGCGGCGTCGGCTTCGCGCCCTGCCGGCCGGAGAAGCGCGAAGCGCTGGTCAAGCTGATGGAAGGTGTGGAGGACCTGCCCGAGGTCGTGCTGACCGAGGGCCTGCCCTGGACCTGGGAATCCTTCCCCGACTACCTGGACTTCCTCGGCGGCCGCCGCTTCGACACCGATATCGCCGCCATGGTGACGCACGCGCCGCTGCGCGTGCATGTGATGGGCGAACGCGCGGAAGCCCACGCCGAAGCAACGCTGGCCGAATGCGCCGAGATGGCCCGGCTGGCGGCCGAAGGCCTGGCGGCGGGCGCGGTCGGCATTTCCACGTCGCGCGCGCTGGCGCACCGCACGCTGGATGGGCGGCATATCCCGACCCTCGGCGCGCCCGAGGCGGAGCTGGAAGCGCTCGCCGGCGCGCTGCGCGCCCATGGCAGCGGCTGGCTGCAGGTAATCTCGGATTTCGATGAGCCGGCGGAGGAGGAGTTCGCCCGCCTGCGCCGCGTCGCCGCGGTGGCCGGGCGGCCGCTCACCTTCTCCCTGTTGCAGCGGGAATCCAAGCCGCGCTTCTGGCGCTGGCTGCTCGACCGCGTGGACGAAGCCAATGCCGCCGGCGTGACCATGCTGGGCCAGGTGATGGGCCGGCCGGTCGGACTGATGTTCGGCTTCGAATTGTCGCAGCATCCCTTCCTGACACGCCCGTCCTTTCGCGAGATCGCGGATCTGCCGCTGCCCGAACGCGTCGCCGCGTTGCGCGACCCCGCGCGGCGCGCGCGCATCCTGGCGGAAGCGACGGACGACCCGGCGCTGAAGGCGCGGCTGAACAACTGGGACAAGATCTTCCCGTTGAACGACCCGCCGGACTACGAACCGCCGCCTGAACGCTCCGTCGCCGCCATGGCGGCCGGGCGCGGCATGACGGCCGAGGCGCTGTGCTACGACCTGATGCTGGAACGCGATGGCCGCGCCATCCTCAACCGCCCGCTGCTGAACTATGCCGACGGCGACCTGGCCGCGATCCGCGAGATGATGACGCATCCGCACACGCTGATGGGGTTGGGCGATGGCGGCGCGCATGTCGGCTACATCTGCGATGCGTCGTGCATGACCCATATGCTGGTGCATTGGGCGCGCGACCGGCAGCGCGGGCCGCGCCTGCCGGTCGAACAGGCGGTCAAGCGCATCAGCCGCGACAATGCCGCGGCGATGGGCCTGGCGGATCGCGGCGTGATCGCCCCCGGCTACAAGGCGGACCTGAACGTGATCGACTTCGCCCGCCTGCGCATGCGCGCGCCCGAGATGCGCTACGACCTGCCCGCCGGCGGCAAGCGGCTGGTGCAGGAAGCCGAGGGCTATGTCGCGACGGTGCTGTCCGGCGCCGTCACCTATCGCGAGGGCGAGGCTACCGGCGCCCTGCCCGGCCGCCTGGTGCGCGGGCCGCAGCGCGCGGCCTGAACGTCGGCGCGGCCCACGCAAGGGGCCACGGGCCCGGTCGCTATGCCCAGGCTTCGTCGAGCGTCAGCGGCCGCGGGATCAGCCCCTGCGACGCGCACCATCGCGAAGCGAGCTCAATCGCCGGCGCCAGGGCCTGCCGCGTCGTGGCAGCGGGACCGAAGATGCGCAGCAATTCGGCCATCACGGCGGCGTCCTGCGCGACCTCCGCGCGCACCACCACGAGGTGGTTCACCGGCACGAAGCCGTGACGTGACTCGAAGTCCCGCCCCGCCGCGGCGACATCCGGGAAGACCGGCCGGAATTCGTCGCCCGGCGGCAATTCCGCCCCGAAGATAGCCGCATCCAGCGCGCCGTCGCGCAGCATCGCCGTCATGTCGGCGCCGGCTGGCGCGCGGCGCGCGAAGGGCGGGTCGGTGAAGCCCGGCACATGGGCGTCCTCGAAGGTGGTCCAGGCGATGGATTTCGGTGCCACCCCGTGCGCGTCCGCCAGAACACCGCGCAGCCACATGCCGGTGGTCTGGCTGTAGGCGCGCACGCCGACACGCTTGCCCGCGAGGTCCGTCGGGCCACGGACCGGGCCATCGGCGCGGCACAGCAGCGCGCCTTCCTGGAAGCGCGCCGCCATCACCACAGGCAGCAGCATGATGGGAATGCCGGCCGCCTTGGCCATCAGGAAGGTGGCGATGGCCATCTCGCTGACGTCGTAGCGCGCCTCGCGCACCATCGGCGCGAAGGCGCGGCTGATCGGCTTCACCGTGACGCGGTCGAGCCGCAGCAGATCGGACTCCGCCAGCGATGCCGTGTGCGGATAATCGCCAAGGGCTGCGGTGAGTACGCGCGCGCTCACGCGCCCACCTCGGCGAAGAAGGCCTCGACCTTCGCGTTGAAGGCTGCCGCGTGTTCGAAATGGCCCGAATGGCCGGCCCGTGGCAGCGGCGAGACGCGCGCGTCTGGAATGGCCGGCGCCATGCCTTGCGGGGCGAAGGGCGGGATCACCACGTCCTCCTCGCACGGCACGAACATCACAGGCGTCTGCGCCGCCGCGAATTCCGCCGGCGGGCGATTGCGCGCGGCGTGCAGCCGCGCACGCACAGCCTCGCGGTCGAAGCCCTGCGAGAGCCCGTTGATGTGGGAATAGATCTGCGCCAGCGCCGGCTGTTCCTCGGCCATGCGCGCACCCGAGGCCGGCAGCATGTTGCGCGCCAGCAGGTCGGATCGTGCCTCGGCACTGGCCTTGCTCCAGGCCGCCAGGCGCGAACGCTCCGGCTCGCGCATCTGCCGCGGGTCGAGCGAGCCCGTGGTGGCAGCCAGCACCAGCGCCTTCACCCGCCCCGGGCGCAGCAGGGCATATTCCACGCCGGACCAGCCGCCCATCGACTGGCAGACCATGCGGATGTCACCGAGCTTCAATTCATCGACCAGCGCCGCCACATCGCCGGCGTATTCCGCCGGATCCGGCCCGCCGGCCGGCGCGGTCGAAGGAAAGAAACCGCGGTGGGAGAAGGCGACGCAGGTGTAGCGCGGCGCGAAATGCGCCACCTGCTGCCACCACGAGAACAGGCAGCCGCCCAACCCATGCGCGAAGACGATCGCGGGTCCCTCGCCCGTGATCTCGTAGCGGATGCGCGCATCCGGTCGGTCGATCCAGCCGGCGCGGCGCGGTGGCGCGGTGAAGCTCATGCGAGGCTCTCCACGACATGCGGGAAGACGGACTGGTAGCCCTCGCCCCAAGTGATCGACTTGTCGGAGTTGCGCGCGGCCTGCGCGCCGCGCTGCTGCGCCACGCGCGTGTAGTACTCCCACAGGTGCTCCTGCCCGGCCATGCATTCGATGGCGGCGCGCTTCTGCGGCCAGGCGCTGCCGATATCGAGCAACACGTCGGGCTTCCAGCCGCATTGCTCGGGCTGGTGCGGTTCGAACAGGAAGACCGGCGGCGCACCCAGCACCTTCTCGCCCGGCTTGTGGCCATGCGCCTGCGCGGTGATGCGCGCATGCTGCGCGAAGTCCGTCACCGCCGGATGGTCGCGGTTGTAGATGTCTTCCTTCGAGTGCGTCAGCACGAAGGCCGGGTGGATGGCGCGATAGACATCGACCAGGCGGAACAGGGACTCAGTGGTCAGCGTGATCGGGTAGTCGCCCAGGTCCCAGAACTGGATGTCGTGCACGCCGAGCACCGCGGCCGCCTTCTTCGCCTCGACCTCGCGCTCGGCCTTCACGCGTTCGAGCGTCATGCCCGGCACGCGCCACAGTTTCGCGGATTCGCCACGCTCGCCGTAGGACAGGCACACCACCGTGACCTTCCATCCCTTCGCGGCATGGAGCGCGATGGCGCCGCCGGCGCGCCAGACGAAATCGGCGGAATGGGCGGACACCACCAGGGCGGTCTTGGACATGCGGTTCCTCCAGCAGGACAGTCGGCGCCCAGTCTGGCGGGACACAGCGCGCCCGCCTAGGCTGGTTGAAACGGAAACCCCAGGAGCCGACCGCCCGCCATGGCCAGCACGCCCGACACCTTCGACTACGTCATCGTCGGCGCCGGTGCCGCCGGGTCCATCCTGGCGGCGCGGCTGACCGAGGACCCGGGCGTGACGGTCTGCGTGTTGGAAGCCGGTCCGCCCGACCGCAACTTCTTCATCCACCTGCCCGCGGGCTTCATCAAGACGCTGGTTGACCCATCCGTCACCTGGCAGTTCAAGACCGCGCCGACCGAGCGTACCGGCGGGCGCGCCATCGCGACCACGCAGGGGCGCACGCTGGGCGGGTCGTCCTCGGTGAATGGCATGATCTACAATCGCGGGCAGCCAAACGACCTGAATGCCTGGGCGCAGCGCGGCAATCGCGGCTGGGGTTATGCGGATTGCCTGCCCTACTACATGCGCACCGAAAAGCGCGTCGGCGCCGGGCGCGACGACCGCCGCGGGCGCGAGGGCGCGCTGCCGGTCACCGACATGGACTGGATCCACCCGCTCAGCGAGGCCTTCATCGAAGGCTGCATCGGCGCGGGCGTGCCACGTGCGCCGGACTACAACAGCGGCGACCAGGCCGGCGTGGGGTATTTCCAGCGCGCCATCCAGGGTGGCTGGCGCGTATCGGCCGCACGCGCCTTCCTGCACCCGGCGATGGCACGCAAGGAGCTCGAGGTGCGAACCAACGCACGCGCCTGCGGCATCGTCTTCGAAGGCCGTCGCGCGGTCGGCATCCGCTACCTGACCGCACGCGGCGCGCAGCCGGTCGAGGTGCGCGCGCGGCGCGAGGTGATCCTGTCCGCCGGCACGGTGAACACTGCGCGGCTGATGCAGGTGTCGGGCATCGGGCCGGCCTCGACGCTGGCGCGGATCGGCGTGCAGGTGTTCCACGACCTGCCGGTCGGCGAGAATTTCCGCGACCACTACGCGTCGCGCATCGTCATGCGCGCCAAGCCGGATACCGAGACACTGAACCAGCTCGCCCGCGGCTTCGGCCTGGTGAAGCAGCTGGCGCGCTGGGCGACCGGCAAGCCGAACATCCTGGCGACCGCGCCATCGCATGTGCACCTGTTCTGGAAGTCCTTCGAAGGGCTCGACGAGCCCGACCTGCAATGCGTGTTCACCCCCGGCTCCTATGCCGAGGGCAAGGTCTATGTGCTGGACGATTACCCGGGCTGCACCGCCGGCGCCTGGCAGCACCGCCCCGACAGCGTCGGCTGGGTGCGCGCGAAGACCGCCGATGTCTTCGACGACCCCGAGATCCAGCCCAACTACCTGAGCGACGAGAACGACCGTCGCGTCCACCTGGGCGGCATGCGCCTGATCCGACGCCTGCTTCACACGCCGCAGATGATGCGCTTCCTGGAACGCGAGACGCTGCCCGGCCCGACCATCGAGCGCGATGACGAGTTGCTCGACTTCGCCTATCGCAACGGCAGCACGACCTACCACCTCATCGGCACCTGCCGCATGGGGCCGGAGACCGACACCACCTCGGTGGTGAATGACCGGCTGCAGGTGCACGGGCTGCAGGGGCTGCGCGTGGTGGATGCGTCGGTGATGCCGTCCATGCCCTCGGCCAATACCTACGCCACCACCATGATGATCGCGGAGAAGGCGGCGGACTTCATCCGCGGCCGCGCGCCCCTGCCCGCGGCGGAAGCGGCGTGAGCGATCGCCCCTGGTCCTTCGACCAGCCCGTCGCGTCGCGCGGGTATCGCTGGTGGTATATCGATGCGCTGTCGGATGACGGCGCGCATGGCATCACCATCATCGCCTTCATCGGCACGGTCTTCTCGCCCTGGTATGCCTGGGCGCATCGCCGCGGCTCGGTCGATCCGGCCGAACACTGCTGCGTGAATGTCGCGCTGTACGGCACGCCGAAACGCTGGGCGATGACGGACCGGCGCGCCAGCGCGCTGACGCGCGATGCGGATACGCTCGCCATCGGCCCTTCGTCGCTGCACTGGGACGGGACAGCGCTGACGATCGATATCGAGGAGGTCACGGCGCCGATCCCCGCGCGCCTCGCAGGGCGCATCCGCGTCCTGCCCGATGCGCTGTCCGACCGGTCCTTCGTGCTGGATGGCGCGGGCCGCCACCGCTGGCAGCCGATCGCCGCACGCGCGCGGGTGGAAGTGTCGCTGACGCATCCCACGCTGACCTGGTCCGGCCCGGCCTATTTCGACACCAACACCGGCACCGCGCCGCTGGAGGATGATTTTTCCGAGTGGGACTGGTGCCGGGCACCCATGCGCGATGCGACGGCGGTGCTCTACAACGCCACGCGGCGCGACGGCACGTCGCAGTCCCTGGCGCTGCGCGTCGGGCGCGACGGCATAGTGGAGGATTTCGAACCGCCGCCGCCGGCGCAGATGGCACCCACGCTGTGGCGCCTGCCGCGGCCCACGCGCGCCGACGGCGGCCAGGCGACCGCCACGCGCACGCTGGTCGATGCGCCCTTCTATTCGCGATCGGAGATCCGCACGCGCCTGCTCGGGCAGGACGCGACGGCAGTGCATGAATACCTGAACCTCAGGCGGTTCCGCTCGCCGATCCTGTATTCGATGCTGCCCTTCCGGGTGCCGCGGACGCTGCGCTGACCGGCGCATCGCCACGCCACCCGACATCGAGCGTCGCGACCTCCCCGAAGGTTGCGCGGCTCGCGATGGCGGCGCGGATGATGGGCCAGGTGGTGAAGCACATGGTCAGGAAAGGCATCGGGTCGCGCGCGCTCCATGTCACGTCGCGCGTCGAGACCAGCGTGCGGAGATTGTGCTGGAAGCCGCCGCCGCGGAACAACGAGAGCTGCGTCTCGGTCAGGCAGGAATAGAATTGCTGGAGGCGCGTCTCTGGCCGGAAACGCAGCGGGTGGCCAGCGTCGAGCACGGCGGGGGCCAGGTCCTCCGGCGCGAAGAAGTGCAGGCCGCTGGTGGTGCGCGGGTTGCACTCGATCGCGAAGGGGTGGCCCTGCTGGTCCAGCATGAAGTCGAAGGACAGGAAGCCGGTCCAGCGTGTTGCCGCCGCGTAGCCGCGCACGAAGCGCTCGATCAGCGGGTCCTCCACGCGTTCGAAGGCGATGCTGACCGAACCCGACTGCATCACGCCCTGATACACGACCGTGCCGCTGACCACGCCGTCATGCACCAGCGAACAGGTACTGCGCTCCATGCCAAAGACATGGCCCTGCACGATCGCGGGCGCCGCGGGATCGGCGGCGGGCAGGTCAGCGCCGCGGCGGACGACGCGCACGCCGCGCCCCGAACAGGCATGCAGCGGCTTGACCACGACATCCTGGCGCTGCGCGAGCGCAGCGGCCTCGGTGCTGCCCAGCGGGTGGGTGGGTGGCACCGCGAGGCCCCAGCCATCCGACTGGACAGCGAAGCGGCCCTTGTCATGCGCGGCGAGCACCACCTCCTGCGGCATTGCGAAAAGCCGGGTGCGCGACGGCAGCCGCCCGTGCAGCGCGGCGACATGCACGACTTCCTCGGAGACCGGCAGCACGAGGTCGACGTCTTCCTCAGCCACCACGCGCAGCAGGTCGCACAGGTAGGCCTCGGCATCGCTCGCGGGGGCGGTCACGACGTGACTGCGGGCGACGGACTTCGAGGCCCCGGCCAGATGCCGGCGGAAGGGCTCCGCCACGATCACGCGCCAACCCGCGCCATGGAATGCGCGCGCCAGGTCCAGCGCCTTGGGCAGCCGCCCCAGCGTCAGCAGCACCGTGTTCATGGCACCGGCGTCGTGGTGACCATGATCTGCCCGACCGGGCGCGTGGTCAGCCGGGCCGCGGGGCGCACCGTCTCCGGCGCTACCACGTGGAAGTCGAAGCGGCGGAACAGCCGCGCCACGAGCAGCACGGTTTCGACCTGCGCAAAGGCCGCGCCGGCACACACGCGGGGGCCGATCCCGAAGGGGATGTAGGCGCCGGTCGTCATCTCCGCCTCGCGCGAGGCATCGAAGCGGTCGGGGTCGAAGACGTGCGGGTTGCGCCAGTAGCTCTGGTGGCGGTGCAGGACCCAGGGCGCCACCATGACCAGCGCGCCGCGCTTCACGCGGTAGCCGTCGAGCGACGTCGCCACGTTCGCCACTCGCGGCAGGAAGGTGATGGGCGGATACAGCCGTAGCGTCTCGCGGAAGATGTTGCGGATGAACGGCAGCTTGCGCGTGTGCTCGAAGGTGACGGGCCCATCGCCGCATACCGCATCCACTTCCCCGCGCAGGCGCGCGACCAACGCGGGCTGTATGGCCAGTATATAGAACACCCAGGTCAGAGCGCTGGCGCTGGTCTCGTGCCCCGCCAGGAACAGCACGCCGAGCTGGTCGATCAGTTCCTCGCGCGTGAAGGCACGTCCCTCACCGTCGCGCGCTTCGATCACCGCCTGGCAGATGTCGTCGAAGGACGCTCCGGCGGCGAGGTGCGTGTCGAGCAGCGCACCCAGGTGCCCGCGGATCAGCGCGCAGGCGTCCAGCACATGCTGCTTCTGCGGAATGCGCGTCCAGGCGCGATCCAGGATCAGGCGGCGGATCTCCACCTGCGCGACCGAGCGTTCGAAATCGGTGAAGGCGTCGAAGACCTCGTGCGCCACCTGGCTTTCGAGGCTGGTCGAGAACACCGTGCGGCAGATGATGTCGGCCGTGAGGTGGCTCATCATCAGGTCGAGCGAGAACGGCGCGGTGCTGCGCGCCAGGGTTTCCTCGGTCGCCGCCACGCCCGCCTCCATCGCGGGGAAGGCGCGGTTCACGCGCATCATGGTGAGCGCCGGGTCGATCATGGCGCGCTGGCGCCGCCAGGTATCGCCGGAGGAGACGAAGATCGAATCGCCGATCAGCGGGTCGAGCGCTTCCACCATCAGGTCGGATTTCGGGAAGATGCCCTCGGGATCGGCCAACACATGCCGCACCAGATCGGGGCGATTGACGATGATGGTCGATCGGCGCGACCAGCCGAGCGGGCCGATCGGCATGCGATAGGCCTCGGCGGGCAGCAGGCCCAGCAGGTTGCCTTCGCCTTCCATCATGGCGCGAATGAGAGCGATCACCGCGGGCAGCGACCGCGGGTGCGGCGGTTCGAAGGGTGCCCATGGAAGCGTGCGCGCGGCGCTCATGGCAGGCGCATCGAGAGCGGCGGCGCACCGCGGTTTCCTGCCCGTTTCACGGCCGTCGGGCTTCCCCTGCATCCGCGCCATTCCGTTGCTTGACAGCGATATCTGTCAAGCCCGATTGTCGAATCAAAGCGCGAGGGCCATCGAGGATGGAACTTCTCCTGTTCCACAGCCTGGTCGCCGCCCATATCGTCACGGGCGCGACGGGCGCTATCGCCTTCTGGGTGCCCGTGCTGGGCCGCAAGGGTGGCGTCAATCATCGCTGGTGGGGCCGGCTTTTCAATCGCTGCATGCTGATCACCGGCAGTCTTGCGATGGGCATGGCGAGCCTGACGCTGATCGACCCGATCGGCACGCATCCCCACCTGGAAGGGCGCTTCGACGAAGCGTTCCTGCGCGGCATCTTCGGATGGATGATGCTGACCACGGCGCTGCTGACGATCAACCTCGCCTGGTATGGCTGGCTTGCGGTGCTGAACAAGCGCGGCGGGCATGATCGCAACCGCACGCCACTGAACATCGCGCTGCAGTACATCCTGCTTGCGGCGTCGTTGAACTGCGCGCTGCAGGGCTGGCTGATCGGACAGCCGCTGATGTACGGCATCGCCGTGGTGGGTGTCGCGACGGTCGTGACCAACCTGCGCTTCCTCTGGGCGGCCGCGCCGGGGCCGACCTATTGGCTCAAGGAACACGTGAAGGCGTTGGTCGGCGCGGGCATCTCGGTCTACACGGCCTTCATGGCCTTCGGGTCGGTGCGCATCCTGCCGGAACTCGCGCTGCATCCGGTCATGTGGGCCATCCCCTGCGCCACGGGCATCGGCATCATCCTGTGGCACTGGCGCGCGGTGGACCGGCAATTCGCCGCGCGCCGCGCGGTCGCCGCCTGACCCTGCATGGCTGAACCGCGCGTCATCGTGGTCGGCGCCGGCATGGGCGGGCTGGCCGCCGCGGCGGACCTGGCGCGGCGTGGGGCGCGCGTGACGGTGCTGGACCGTGCATCCGCGCCCGGCGGCAAGATGCGCCGCGTCGAGGTGGACGGCACCGGCATCGATGGCGGCCCGACAGTCTTCACGATGAAGTGGATCTTTGACGGCCTGTTCGGCGATGCGGGCCAGCGGGTCGAGGACCACCTGCACCTGCACAAGGCGGAGATCCTGGCGCGACATGCCTGGCGGCGCGGCGGGCAGCTTGACCTGTTCGCCGATGTCACGCGTTCCGCCGAGGCGATCGGCGACTTCGCCGGCGCGCGCGATGCCGCCGGGTATCGCGCCTTCTGCACGCGCGCGGCGGGCATCTACCGCACGCTGGTCGGGCCGTTCATCGCGTCGGAACGGCCTTCGCAACTCGACCTGGTGCGGCGCATCGGCTTCGCGCATGTCGACAGCCTGGTGCGCACGTCGCCTTTCGCCACGCTCTGGAACGCACTGGGCGATCACTTCACCGACCCGCGGCTGCGGCAGTTGTTCGCGCGCTACGCCACCTATGTCGGGTGTTCGCCCTTCCTGGCGCCGGCGACGCTGATGCTGATCGCGCATGTGGAACAGGATGGCGTTTGGCTGGTGAAGGGGGGCATGCGGCGCGTGGCGGAGGCGGTGCGCAGCCTGGCGGAAGGCCAGGGTGCAACCTTCCGCTTCGACGCCGAGGTGCGTCGCATCCTGGTGGCGCGCGGCCGCGCCGCCGGCGTCGAGCTGGTCGATGGCGAACGCATCGAGGCCGATGCCGTGGTGTTCAACGGCGCGCCGGATGCTCTGGCGGCGGGGCTGCTGGGCGACGCCGCCCGCCCCGCGACCGAGCCCGTGCCGCGCGAATCCCGCACGCTCTCGGCCGTGACGTGGTGCGTGCACGCACCAACTGACGGCTTCACGCTCGATCACCACAACGTCTTCTTCGCCGAGGACTATCAGGCGGAGTTCGAGACCATCTTTCGCCGCCGCAGCATCGTTCAGGCGCCCACGGTCTATATCTGCGCGCAGGATCGGGGCGGTGCGGATCGCCCTGCCCCGGGCGCGCGCGAACGCCTGCTCCTGCTGGTGAACGCGCCGCCGGATGGCGACCGCGCGCCAATGGATGAAGCGGCAACGGAAGCCCATGCCGCGCGCGCTTTTGCCGTGCTGCGCGACTGCGGCCTGACGGTACGGCGCGAGGACGGCGCGGCGGTTGTCACCACGCCCGCCGGCTTCAATGCGCTGTTCCCGGCGACAGGCGGTGCGCTGTACGGACGGCTCGGCCATGGCTTCAACGGCAGTTTCGCACGACCGGGCGCGCGCAGCGCGATCCCCGGGCTGTATCTCGCCGGCGGCGGCGTGCATCCAGGGCCTGGCGTGCCGATGGCAACGATGTCCGGGCGGCTCGCGGCGGCGCGGCTGCTGGAGGACCGCGCCGGGCGGCGGCGCAGCGTCATCGCGATGAAGGTCGGGCGGTAGCCCGGGGCGCGCGTCAGGCCGTCCTGACGAAGGCCGCGCCTGCCGGCACCACCTGGTCGAGCAGCTTGGCCGAGGAGATCACCCCCGGCACGCCGGCGCCCGGATGCGTGCCCGCGCCCACCAGGAACAGGTTCGCCACTTCCTCGCTGACATTGTGCGGGCGGAACCAGGCGCTCTGGAACAGTTGTGGTTCAAGGGCGAAGGCCGCGCCGTTCACCGAGAGCAGTCGGTCGCGGAAATCCTGCGGCGTCATGACGCGGGAAGTCACCAGCGCCTCGCCCAGGCCGGGCAGCACGGTGTCCTCCAGGCGCTTCTGGATCGCGGCGCGATAGGGCTCCGCCTTCGTTGCCCAATCCGTGCCGCTGCCCAGATGCGGCACCGGCGCCAGCACGTAGAAGGAATCGCAGCCCTCCGGCGCCAGCGACGGATCGGTGGCCGAGGGCCGGTGCAGGTACAGGCTGAAATCGTCCGACAGGTGCTTGCGCGTGAAGATGTCGCGCAGCAATTCGCCGTAGCGCGGGCCGAGCACCATGGTGTGGTGATACACATCCTCGTAGCGCCGCTTCGTGCCGAAATACCAGACGAACAGGCTCATGGAGTACCGCGCGCGCGCGATCTTGCGGTCGGTCCAGCGGCGCCGCTTGTGGTGGCCGAGCAACTTCGAATAGGTCCAGGCCACGTCGGCATTCGAGACCACGATGTCGGCCGCGATCCGCTCGCCCGATTCCAGCGTCACGCCGGTGGCGCGGCCCTGGTCCACCTCGATGCGGGCGACCTCGGCATTGCAGCGCAGCGTGCCGCCCAACCCATCGATCAGCCCGACCATGCCCTGCACCACCGCCCCCATCCCGCCCATCGCGTAGTGCACGCCGTGCATGCGTTCCAGATGCGCGATCAGGCAGTAGTAGGCCGTGGTGGTCAGCGGGTTGCCGCCGATCAGCAGCGGATGCTCATTCGAGAAGTAGTCGCTGACGCGCGAATAGACCGTGCGGTAGCCCTGCAGCCGGATCATGTCCGGCGCCGCCTTCAGCAGCGTGCCGAGGCGATGGAACGGGCGGTCGGCGAGCTCCTCGAAGGCGACCTTGTAGATGCGCTCGCTCTCGAGGATGAAGCGTTCGAAGCCGGCCAGGTCCTCGGGCGCGATGCGGCGGATCTCGGCGCGCGTCGCCTCGATGTCGGCGGAACAGCGCATCACCGTGCCGTCGTCGAAGCGGATGAAGTAGAACGGGTTCATCTCCCGCAGGTCGACGTCATCCGACAGACGCCGTCCCGCCAGCGCCCACAGTTCCTCGAGCAGGTAGGGCGCGGTGATGATGGTGGGGCCGGCATCGAAGGTGAAGCCGTCCTGGCGGAACACATAGGCGCGCCCGCCCGACGCATCGAGCTTCTCCAGCACCGTCACGCGCCAGCCGCGCGCACCCAGGCGGATCGCGGCAGCCAGGCCGCCGAAGCCGGATCCGATCACCACCGCATGCGGGCGTGTGTCGCGGGGTGTCTCGTTGCCGTCGCGCGCCATGCGTCAGGCCTCCGGAAAGAAAAAGGGGGGAGCGGACATGCCGCTCCCCCTACCTACCCCCGACGGCAACCGGGGAGTGGCGTCGCCGCCGTCATCACTGCGGCACGAGAGCTGCCGACCGGGCAGGCCCACCGCTGATTGCGCGCAGTTCGGGATAGTCCTGGAGCATCGGGGCGCCGTTGAGCGGCTTGTTCAGTCCCCGATGGCAAGTCGAGCAGTTCACCATCAGCGCATCGCCGGCCGGACCCAGGCGCGCGACGCGCGGACCGGCTTCCGGCGGCCCATTCGGATTGGCCGCCCAGAGCGGTTGCAGGGGCGTGATGTAGTTGACGTTGATCTCCCGCACCATGCGGATGCCGTGCCAGGCGCTTGCGCGCGCGGGAGGGCTGCTTTCCCAGGCCGAGAAGGACCGGCTGTTATGGCAGAAGGTGCAATTGACCCCGAGGCTCGAGGACATGTGCATCATCAGCGCGTAGGTGCCCTCGGTCTGCTGGATGCTGGTGGTGTTGTAGCGCGGCAGCGAAGTCTGGCTGATCACGCGGATATTGGTGTCGCGCAGCAGGTAGGGCGTGAACGGATCGACCGGCATGGACGACAGGCCGGCCGCCGGCGAGACCCGGTTCTGCCCGGTCTGCGCCTGCAGGCCATGCTGCGGCAGCACCGGCGCGGACCACACCGCGGACGGCACCGGCTGGCCGCGGTGGCAGGTGTAGCAGGTGACGCCAGCGCCTTCGGTGCCGCCGAAATGCGGCACCCAGTCATTGTTGATGGTGCGCACCATCTGCAGCATCCGGCGCGAGACCACCTTCGTATAGACCTCGTCCGAGGCCATGTTCTCGATGTTATGGCAGTAGGCGCAGCCATTGCCGGCGTCACGCACCTCCTGCGGCACGACCCATTCCGTCATGGTCTGCATGATGCGCAGGAACTGCGCATTCGACAGGTCACCCAGGAGCTGGACGTTCTGGTACAGCGTGCTCGCGCGGTCCCCGTCATTGTCGGCGGCCTCGGGCGCCTCGGGCACCTGGTTGGCCGCCACCGTGGTGGCCCGCAGGCGCGGATTGACCACCGTGCCCATGGACGTGCCGCGGAAGCCGCCCTGCGTGGTTTCCACCGGGGGCCGTTCGAAGGTCGGCACCAGGATCGCCGCGAGGACGAGGGCGCCGACAGCCGCCCCCACCTTGAGGTTGAAGGTGCTCATCGCGCCGCTCCCTGCGTGATGGAAGGATCGACCGTCGCCGGCCACGTCGTCGGGTAGGCCGGGGCGAAGTGGCGATCGACAGCCCAGAGGTACCAGTTGTCGACCACCGTGCCGGTCAGCAGGATGCCGATGCCCCCCGCGATGGGACACAGCACCGCGAACCACCAGGCCCAGCGATGGATGCTCTCGAAGGTGGCGTTGAAGCCCATTGTCCAGCGCCAGAACAATCCACCGCGTTCGGCCGCGGTGCCGCGGTTCAGCGTGAGCTCGATCTCGCGCTCACCGCCGTAGCGGCCCAGGGCCAGGATCGTCGCGCCGTGCATCGCGAACAGCAGGGTCGACCCGTACAGGAAGACGATGCTGAGCGCATGGAAGGGATTGTAGAACAGGTTCCCGTACCGGATCGAGAACGCCGCGGTCCAATCGAGGTGCGGGAAGATGCCGAAGGGCACCGCCTCGCTCCAGGAGCCCATGGCGATCGGGCGGATGAAGCCCAGCACCAGGTACAACCAGATGGCGGCGGCGAAGGCCCAGGCCACATGCGTGCCCATCCCCAGCGCGCGTGCCCGGCGGTAGGTGCGCACCCACCAAAGCAGGATCGACAGGGTCAGGAAGAAGCCTGCCATCAGCCACCAGCCGCCTTCGCGCAGCGGCGGGAAGCGCAGCCCCCATTGCGGGCCCGGCGGCTCGAGCGCCAGCCAGAACAGCTGCCGGATGAACTGCACCGGGTTCCAGTTCACCGAGGCGAGCATGTTCAGCCCGATGATCTCGAAGGCGATGAAGCCGAACAGCAGCGACAGGATGCCGGTGTAGCCGAGGTAGATCGGCCCGATCTGCGCATCGCCGAGCCGCCCGAACAGATGGACTTCCGTCGGCTTGCCGTCGCGCGCGTCATTGTCGGGACCGAGCGGGATGCCCGGGTAGGGGCTCGGTCCGCGGACCTGCACCCGGGTGAAGATGTTTTGGTATTCGGCCATGGTGTCCGCCCTTTCCTTCGCGTCAGGACCAGATCGGCAGGTTCAGCCACCAGCCCCACCATTCGGGCCAGCCGCGCGTCCAGAAGGGACCGCTGATGACAATGCACACGGCGCTCCAGAACCCGGCCGAGAGTGCCAGGAACAGCCCCAGGCGGTGGATGCCCAGCGTGCCGATCGAGTAGCCGATGAAGTCGCGGAAGAAGGTGTTCTCGTGCTCGGGCGACTTCACCGGCTCGCCTTCCGGCGGGTTCAGGGCCGAGAGCACCAGGCCACCATGCAGCGACAGCGCGAAGGTCGTCGTGAAGAAGAACGACACCGCGATCATGTGCGCCGGGTTGTAGTGGAAGTGCAGGTACTGGTAGCCGACATTGGAAACCCAATCGAGGTGGCTCCAGATGCCGTAGGGGAACGCGTGCCCCCAACCGCCCATCAGCACGGGGCGGATCACCACCAGCGTGATGTAGGCGAAGACCGCCACGCCGTAGGCAATCGGGATGTGGTAGCCCATGCCGAGCTTTCGGCTGATCTCCGCCTGGCGCAACGCCCAGGAGACGAAGGCGCCGATCGCACAGATGGTGATCATCTGCCACAGCCCGCCTTCGCGCATCGGCGCGAGACGCAGCCCGTAGGAGAGATCCGGCGGCGCGATGTTGATCAGCCACGGGTTCCAGGTGCCCTGGATCGCCGCGCCCATCAGGATCAGCCCCGTGCCCACGAGGCTGAAGAAAATCGTGGTGACGCCGAAGAAGCCGACCCAGAACGGTCCGACCCAGAAGTCGAACAGATCGCCGCCGACCAGGGTGCCACCGCGGACGCGGTATTTGCGCTCGAAACTCAGCATGGCCATCGCTTCAACTCCTCCCTCCGGCGGGTGCGTCCCGCCTTCCGGTCACGGCCTTCTTCGGATGTGCGGGCGAGGCCCCGTGCGGGGCCTCGCCCAGTCCGCCGCTATGCGGCGTGGGTCGCGGGTATCAGCCCCCGACCCGCTGGCCGGGCACGAAGGTCGGCGTCGTCGCGCACCAACCCAGGTGGTCGCAGTAGCGCGGCGAGCTGAGCACGGCGAAGTGAATGACCGCCGCAACGGCCACCACACCAGCCGCGCCGAGGAAACCCACGCGACGTGCGTCGATCACCATCCAGATCTTATGCATGCTCTATTTCCCTTTCCCGTGCCGGCTTCAGAAGAAGCGCCAGTCGGGCGGGACCATCTGGCCGGTGTAGACCAGTGGCCTCCAGAGCCAGACGAGGATATGAGCGCCCATGGAGGCGAAGACCGCGAAAACCCAGCCCTGGACAACCAGGGAATGGACTTCGCGGGCTTGCTCCTCCGTCAGACGCGTACGTGCTTCGGTCATTGGGAGACCTCCACAGTCGCCTTGCGGCGGTTACCGCGCATATCCCGCGCGGCTGGGATCGCCCGGACGGCAAGCCGCCCTGGTCGAGTGGTGGCGTGCGCCGCGAGGCGGGCACGCGATGGGGTCCGGAGCGACGTCACACGCCCTCCAGTTCAAGGCTGAGCGCCACGCGCCCGGCGGTGACGCTATCTTCCTGCGCCGCGCGCGCGTCACGTTCGATGCGTTCGCGCAGGCGCTTGGCGGCCGAGATGCGCAGCAGGAAGGGTTCGCTCTCGACCAGGCGGTCGAGCAGCGCGACCGCCTCGGGCTCCCAGCGTTCGCTCGGCCGCGCCGGCGTCGGTTCCACCTTGTCCATCTCGGTCGCGAGCGGAAGAATGTGGAACAGCGCGTCGAACAGCGCGTTGCAGTATTCCTGCACGACGTAGGTCGCGCCGGCGTAGCCCATGAAGGGCGTGCCGGTGGCGCGGCGGATGATCGCGCCTGGGAAGGATGCCGGGATGTAGGCGGCGCGGCAGCCGGCTTCCTGCGCGTACATCCGTTCGTTGAAGGACCCGAAGATCACCAGCGACGGCTTGGCCTTGATGGCGTCGCGCACCGCCTGGTTGTCGGGCTTCTCGCCGGGCTTGCGCGCGAAGGAGAAGGCGCATGGCACGCCCATCTCATCCGACAGGAAGCGCGTCAGGCCGCGCGTGTAGGTCTCGGTCGCGTGCACGCCGAAGGCGGCGGTGGCGAAGAAATCCTGCGTGACGGACCGCCAGAGGTCCCAGATCGGCTTGATGGTGGAGTGCTTCTCGCGCTCGATGAAAGGCTCGGCGTCGAGGCCGGTGAGCTCGCCCAGCTTGCGCAGGAAATTCGTGGTGGCGAAGATCCCGAAGGGCGCCATCAGGTAGGGGCGCTCCAGGGTCTCGCACAGCCGCCGCCCGAACTCCCGGTACATGCAGACGTTCACATCGGCATCGGGCAGCTTGCCGATGTCCTCGACATGGCTGCCGAGCGGGAAGACCAGGTTGATCTCGCACCCGATGCCCTCGACCAGCCTGCGGATCTCCGCGAGGTCCGAGGGCATGTTGAAGGTGCCGTAGATCGGCCCGATGATGTTGACGCGCGGACGCTCGCCATCCTTGCGGACACGCGGCTTGATCTTGCCGCGCTTGGCGCCGAATTCGGTCCACAGCCAGTTGATGGCGCGGTCGGCGGATTGCCACTGGTCCTCGTCGATGGTGCGCGGGATGAAGCGCTGCAGGTTCGATCCCTGCGGCGTGACACCGCCGCCGATCATCTCGGCGATTGACCCGGTCACCACCACCGCGGGCAGGTCTGGGTCCTGCGTGGCGGCGGCGCGCTTCATCGGGCCTTCGGTGCCGGTCTGCGACAGCGCGCCTTCATCCAGGCCGGTCACCACGATCGGCAGTTCATGCGGCGGCAGCGCATCGGTGTAGTGCAGCACCGCCGTCACCGGCAGGTTCTCGCAGCCGACCGGCCCGTCGATGATCACGCGCAGCCCGCGCACGGCGGAGAAGGCGTAGACCGCGCCCCAGTAGCCCCCTGCCCGGTCGTGATCGAGGACGAGCATGCTCAGGTCCCCACCGCTTCTTCGGCCTTGGCCTTCGCGGCGCGCAGCTTGCGCTGGCGTTCGCGGAAGCCTGGCGGATCGGTGGGTTTCTCGCGGAAGCCGTAGCCGGCGCCATCGGGCGTGCCGACCCCGTCGAAGAAGCCGACCATGCGCGACATGCGCTCGCGCTGCCCGGTCTGCGCGGCCACAATGCCCGCGAGCGACGCTGCGCCGGCGGGACCGAACAGCGGCCGCGCGCTCACCATGTTGGTGAAGTACAGCGCGGGAATGCCGAGTTCCTTGGCCTTCTGCACCAGCGGCGTCGTGCCAAGCGCCAGGTCCGGGCGCACATCCTTCATCGCCGCGAGATCCTGCTCGAGCGAGGCGCGGTACTGCACATGCACCCCGCGCGCCTCGAGCCACTCGCGGTCGGCATTGCTCCATTCGGTGCGCGGGCAGGCGGTGCCGACATAGGGCACCTCGGCGCCGGCCTCGACCAGAAGCCGGGCGACCAGAAGTTCGGATCCCTCGTAGCCCGAGACCGTCACGCGCACCTTCACCGGTGCCGCGGCCAATGCACCGGCGATGGCCGGCAGGAAGCGTTGCTTCGCGGCGTCGATCTTCGCCTGCGGCAGGCCGGCCGCGGCGCCGATCGCATCAAGCCAGGCGGCCGTGCCATCGACACCGACGGGGCCGGAGCCGACCACCGGACGTCCCGCGGCTTTGAATTCGCGGATGCTCGCCGTGTAGAAAGGATGCACCGCCGCGGCGACGACGCAGTCAAGCGCGGCATAGAGATCGCGCCACTCGCGGCACGGCGTCGACGGCGCCAGCGAAAGCCCCATCGCGCCCAGCATCGCGCCGATGCCCGGCGGATCGCCGGGGAACATCTCGCCGATCAGCGCGACGGTGGGCTCGCCCTCGACCAGGTTGCGCGGGCGCGCCACGGCGCCGGCCTCGGCCTCGCCACGCGCGTATCGCAGCATGGCACCCGCCAGCACGTCCTTGGCTTCAGCATGCGTCGGCACGCCGAAGCCTGGTACGTCGATGCCGATGATGCGCACGCCGTTGATCTGCTTCGGCAGCAATTCGAGCGGCACGCCGGAAGCGGTCGGCACACAGAGGTTCGTGATGACCACAGCGTCGTAGTCCTCGGGCCGCGCCGTGGCGTGCACCGCGTCGCGGATGTCCTCGAACAGCTTGCCGGTGACCAGCGTCTCGGAATTGAAGGGCACGTAGCCCACGGTCCGCTTCGCGCCGTAGAAGTGGCTCGTGAAGGTCAGGCCGTAGACGCAGCAGGCGCTGCCCGAAAGGATCGTCGCCACGCGCTTCATGCGCAGGCCGACGCGCAGCGACCCGAAGGCCGGGCACATGGATTGCGGCTGGTCGTGCGGACCCTTCGGATAGTCCGCGGCCAGGCGTTCCATCGCCTCGCCCTTCCCGGCCGCGCGCGCCGCTTCCAGCATGGTCTCGCGACCACCATGGCAGCCGCCGTCACTGGCAGCGGGCGGCGCGGAGGGAGGGAGCGCGTCCATCACTCAGGCGCCCTCGTAGACCACTTCGAGGGACGGCTTGGTGATCACCTCGGCGCCGCACATGTCTTCCATGGTCGCCGGGTCCAGCACCACGCCGCGGCCGACCGCCTCGCCCTTGAACAGGCCGAGCAGTTCCTCGTGCGTCAGCGGCTTCGGGCGCAGCGGCGGGGCTTCGGCCACCTGCACGCCCAGCGCCTGGAACAGCGCGCCCCACTGGCTGTCGACCGTTCCGATGATCTCGTAGTTCGCGCTTTTCCGACGGATGTCGTCATCCTGCGGAATGGCGGCGAGCACCGGAATGCCGGCCGCCTTGGCGAAGGCCGCGGCCTCCCCCGTCCCGTCATCCTTGTTCACCACCATGCCGGCGACGCCGACATTGCCGCCGAGCTTGCGGAAATACTCCACCGCCGAGCACACGTTGTTCGCGACATAGAGCGACTGCAGGTCGTTCGACCCGACGACGATCACCTTCTGGCACATGTCGCGGGCGATCGGCAGGCCGAAGCCGCCGCACACCACGTCGCCCAGGAAGTCGAGCAGCACGTAGTCGAAGTCCCACTGGTGGAAGCCCAGCTTCTCCAGCAGTTCGAAGCCGTGGATGATACCGCGCCCGCCGCAGCCGCGGCCGACTTCCGGGCCACCCAGTTCCATCGCGAAGACGCCATCGCGCTTGAAGCAGACATCGCCGATCTGCACCTGCTCGCCGGCGAGCTTCTTCCTGGACGAGGTCTCGATGATGGTCGGGCAGGACCGCCCGCCGAACTTCGGGTCGCAGCCGATCAGCAGCACGCGCTTGCCCTGCTGCGCCATCATGTAGGACAGGTTCGCCAGCGTGAACGACTTGCCGATGCCGCCCTTGCCGTAGATGGCGATGACCTGCGCTTCCTTCTTCACCTCGCCGGCATGCACCGGATCGGGTTCGATGGCGGCTTCGGCGCGCAGCGTGGCGGCCTGGCTGGCAGCGGGGGAGAGGTCGGTCGGTGCGTTCATGCGCAGTCTCTCCAGTCGAGGACCATCTTCAGGCAGGCTGGGTCGGTGAAGGCCTGCGCATAGGCCTGCGGGGCACGCTCGGCGGCTTCCTGGTGCGTCACCAGGCCATCGAGCCGCAGCGTGCCGTTTGCGATCACGTCGCGCGTGGCACGCAGGTCGGGTTCCTGCCATTCGGCCGCGATGCGGATGCGTGCCTCCCGCATGAAGGCGGGCGGGAAGGAAAAGCCGATGCGGTCGCTGTAGAAGCCAGCGAGGACGATCTCGCCGCCCGGCGCCATGCGGCTCACCAGCAGGTCGATGATCTCGCTGTCACCGCTGACGTCGTAGATGCTGCGGTAGTCGCGCCGCGCATCGGCGTCGGGGTCCACCACCTCATAGCCCTGCGCACCATCGCGGCGCGCGGCGTTGCGTTCCCACACGACCGGCGCGCCACCCTTGAGCACCGCGATGCGCGCCAGAAGCCGGCCGAGCACGCCATGCCCCACGATCAGATCCGGCAGCGCGGCGTGAGGCGCCGCCATGGCATGCCAGGCGGTGGCGGCCAGCGCCAGCAGCACGCCCTCGGCCCCCGTCGCGTCGTCCAGCAGCACGGCGCGCTTGTCCGGCACAACGAGGCGCGCCGCGGCACCGCCGAACAACCCGCGCACGTCGCCGAAGCAGCGCGCACCGGCCACGAAGACCTTCTCTCCGGGGCGTCGCGTGGCCTGGCTGCCCGCCGAGATCACGCGCCCGACCGATTCGTAGCCCGGCACCAGCGGATACCCCATGCCCGGGAAATGCGGCATGCGGCCCGACCAGAGCAGGCGCTCGGTGCCCGTGCTGATGCCGCTCCATTCCACCGCGACGACGATGTCGTCATCGCCAGGCGGCGTGAGCGTGAGCCGGCTGAGGACGAGGTCCTCGGGGGCCTTCAGCAGGACGGCGATGGTGTCCAAATCGGCCCTCCCTCGAGCGCGTTAGATGTCAGCGTAGAATGACGTAAATTACTGTCAAGCTATTCTGACACTTTAAAGCGCGTCATGCGCCTGACACCGCCAGCACCGCGCGCGTGAGCAGCGGCGTCGGCGTTGACAACAAGCGACTTTCCGAGAATCCGGCGGCCGCAATCATCCGTTGGATTTCTTCAGGCGTGCGTGGCCGGCCACGCCCCATCGCCAGCAGGTAGAACCCGAAATAGGCCTCGCCCATCGGCTCGGCGCCGCTGGTGCCGGCCATCGGCTCGGCCAGCAGCAACCGCCCGCCGGGCGGCAGCGCCGCGCGAATCCGCTTCAGAAGGCCAAGCGCGACGTCGTCGTCATGGTCGTGCAGCACACGCACCAGGGTGATCAGGTCGGCCCCCTGCGGCAGCGCATCCTGCGTGAAGTCGCCGCCATGCACGCTGGCCCGCGCGCCGAGTCCCGCCGCGGCGAATCGCGCGCGCGCTTCCGCGGCCACCGCCGGCAGGTCGAACAGCATGAGGTCGAGCCGCGGCGCCTCGGCCGCCACCGCGCGCAGGAAGGCGCCATTGCCGCCGCCCACATCGAGAACGCGCCGATGGCGGTCGAAGCGGTAGGTGGCGAGCACCTCCTCCGCCACCATCGGCTGGCTCGCCGCCATCAGCGCGGTGTAGTCGCGGATGCGATCCGCGGGCACCGCGCCGGGCTGCTCGGCGCCGGAATAGGCCCAGTAGTCGGACAGCGCATTGCCGCCACGCGGACGGCGCAACATCGCCACCGGATCCGCCAGGTCGGCGTAGAGCATGGCGTGGTGCTCAACCATCGCCGCGATGCCGTCATTGCCGATCATCGCCGCGCCGAGCTGCCCCAGCGTCCAGGTCCCATCGGCGCGCCGCGCGGTCAGCTGCAGCGACGCCCCGGCGGCCATCAGGCGTTCCGTCGCCTCCGGCGTCAGCGACAGGCGCGGCGCGAGTCGGTCGGTCGTCAGCGGCGCTTCCGCCAGGATGGCGAAGACGCGCAGACGCACGCAGGCCAGCAGCACCTGCGTGTAGACGAAGCCAGCGCAGAGATCGAACAGCGCGCGTGCACGCCGCCGCGCGAAGGGCCGCGTCAGCGGGAACCGCGTCGCCCAGCGGCGAAAGCCGGGCTTCGATGCGAGGCCCTCGCGGAAGGCGCGGAATCGATCGAGCACCGAGACCTGCGGAGCCGCGCCCAAGGTATCGGCCCCTGACATGCGGCAGTCTCAGGCCGCCGCCAGCTTCGCCGGCAGCAGGCGGCGCGTCTCGGCCAGGATCAGCCCGCGCAGCATGGTCTGGCCGGGGCAGTCCGGGATCGAGGCCACGGCGCCATCGGCCAGCATCGCGAGGCGCGCGATGGCGCCCTTCAACCCGAATTCGGCCACCGCGCTCGGGCGCCCGAGCGCCTTGTCTCGGCCGACCGGCTTGCCGATGGTGGCTTCATCCTCGACCGCGTCACGCAGGTCATCCGCGACCTGGTAGGCCTCACCGAGGCGGTCGCCGAGCAACCGCCAGGCCTCGGCGTCGGTCGCACCCGCCGCGGCCGCGCCGCCCACGGCGGCAGCGGCGAACAGCGCGCCGGTCTTCTGCCGCTGGTAGTCGGACAGGTTGACCGCCGGCTCGCATTCCCAGGCCTGGCCGGCGACGATGCCGAACGGCACGCCCACGCCATCGCCCACAGCTCCGATCACATGGCCAAGCCGCTCCGGCGCGCAGGGCGCGGCCCGGGCCAGCGTCTGGAACGCCAGGATGATCAGCGCATCCCCCGCCAGCACCGCGAGCGGCTCGCCGAAGGCGCGATGCACAGACGGCTTGCCGCGCCGCGTATCGGCATCGTCGAAGCAGGGCAGGTCGTCATGCACGAGCGAGGCGCAGTGCAGCAGTTCGATCGACGCAGCCGCCGCACTGGACAGCCCCGGGCGGTCATCGCCGCAGGCCATCGCGACGGCGATGGTCAGGCGGGGACGGATGCGCGCACCCTTGGGGAAGACCGCATGGCGCATGGCCGCGGCCAGGCGCGGCGGTGCGCCCGTGGCCTCGGCAAGAAGGACGGCATCGGCCAGCGTGCTTTCGATGCGGGTCGCGGGATCCATCGTCTGACCTTCCCCTCCGGCGTGACGACCCCGTGGCGTCGCCCGGCGACGAGGGCCGAAGCCTGTCGTCGCTTATTGTCGCTTCATACTGTCAACTTAATCTGACAGTCGCGTCAACGGCTTTTCCGGCCGCGATCGACGAAGCCGCACGTCGGCGCTTCACCCGGAGGCCGCGCAGGGCGGTGCGCCAGCCGGATTGCAAAGGGCCGCGGCATGGCCGCCGGGGGATTCAGGGTCCGTGAGCGAGATCGTGCCGCGCACGCTGATATCGACTATCAGCGTGCCTCGAAGATGCAGACTGGCGCGCCGCAGGCCTCGCACTCCGTCTCCACAACCTGCGTCGCCGGATGCACCAGCGCGCGGAACAGCCCCGCGAAGGTCGCGGCGTAATAGTCGCAGACCGGCGCCTGCGCGTGCACGCCACGCGCGAGCGGGCCGCCCGCGATGCTGAAGCGCACCGCGCGTCCAGGCAGAACGGCGAATCGTCCGCTGCCGGCGAAGGTCCAGGCATGCCGCCCGATTGCCATCAGCAGGATCCGTGCAGCCCATCGCGCGGGCAGGCGCGGCAGCACCTGGCGCATCACAGGCGGGATGCGATGCGCGAGCAGATAGTCCGCGGTACGCCGCCCGGCATCCGCGGCGATCACCGCGGCTTGGCCGGCCGGCATCACGCCGCGCAGCGCGGCATGCAGGGCAACGACTTCGCCCTCGTCCACCATGCGCTCGGGAGGGGACTCCAACCGCTCCAGGAGCCCCGCGCGGCGGAACACAGCCAGCGTGTCCGCATGTCCCCGCAGCGCATCCAGCGACTCCGCCAGGCGCGTCACGGCATTGGGGCCGATGCGTGCAGTGGCGCCCGACATCGCGTCAGTCCCCCTGCAGCGTGACCCTTTCGCGCGGCGGCGTCATCGCATCCATCTGCGCTTCCGTCAGTTGATCCGAACCACCGCCACAGGCACGCACCTCGGCATTGGCCGCCGGGATCTTCACCTTCGGGCGATGCATGGTCTTCCACATCGCGTTATGCGGCGCGCGCGCGGCTTCGGTGGTCAGCGTGCGCGATGCGTCGAAGTGGAAATCGACATTCTTCTTCGACTGAGGCCCCCAGTAGCCGACCTTACCGAGGTCGTAGAAGGTCCGCTGAAAGCCGGATTTCGCGAAGGCCCACAGGCAGCCCAGCATGTACTTCCGCTTCACCTTGTCGCGGATCCACGGGTAGCCCAGGAAGGTCTTGCGCAGGTAGAAGCGACGGTAGTTGTGCATGGTGCGATCAAGCAGCGTGGCGCGGTCCATCGCGTCCGGCTTCATGATCGGCGTGACGAAATTGTACTTCGAGAAGTCGAACACCTCGACCTTGTCGCCGAGTTCCTTGAACAGGTCATTGAACGGCCAGGGCGTGTACATGGCCCAGTTGGCCATGTCCGGATTCCAGTCGAGCGCCATGCGGTAGGTCTCTTCCAGCGTTTCCGGCGTCTCGTTCTCGAGCCCGACGATGAACTGCGCCTCGGCGACGATGCCGTTCTGGCGCAGCAGCTGGATCGCCTTCTTATTCTGCGCGACCGTGGTCTCCTTGTTGAAGCGGTCGAGCTTCAACTGTGCCGCGGCCTCAGTGCCCAGCGAGATGTGGATCAGCCCCGCCTTCCGGTACAGCGGCAGCAGCGCCTCGTCGCGCAGGATGTCGGTCACGCGGGTGTTGATGCCCCACAGCACGGGCAGGTTGCGCTCGATCAGCGCCTCGCAGAATTCGACGAACTTCTTCTTGTGGATGGTGGGTTCCTCATCCGCCAGGATGAAGAAGCCGACGCCGTGGTTACGCACCAGATCCTCGATCTCGTCGACGACCTTCTTCGGGTCGCGCACCCGGTAGTCGCGCCAGAATTTCCACTGACTGCAGAAGGAACAGGTGAAGGGGCAGCCGCGCGCGAGGTTCGGGATCGCCACGCGCGTGTTCATCGGGATGTAGATGTACTTGGACCAGTCGAGGATGGCCCAGTCGGCGACAATCCGGTCGACCTCCTTGATCGGCGGGCAGGCGGCGTTCGCCACGACCGTCCCGTCCTCGGCGGCGAAGGCGATGCCCTTCACGCTGGCGCGCTCGGCCGGCCAGCGGCCTTCGTCGATGCAGCGCACCAGGTCGAGCAGCACCTGCTCGCCCTCCCCGCGCACCACCACGTCGATCCATGGCGCCTCGGCCAGCACCTGCGGGTACATGAAGGTGCCGTGGATGCCCCCCAGAACCGTGACGGCCTGCGGGCAGGTCTCCTTGGCCAGCTTCAGCAGCGACTCGGCTTCGTAGATCGCGGGCGTGATAGCCGTCGCACCGATCAGGTCGGGCTTCAGTTCCGCGAGACGATCGCGCACCTGGTCATGCGTCAGGTGGTTCGTCATCGCGTCGATGAAGGTGATGTCGGTGTAGCCCGCAGCCTTCAGGTAGCCGCTCAGGTAGGCAACCCAGGATGGCGGCCAGCTGCCGGCGATCTCGGCGCCGCCGGAATGGTAGTTCGGATGAATGAGGACGATACGCATTCCTGGCCTCCCGCCGCATCCCTCGCGGCGCGGAACAGGCTGCGGCGGTTCAGGCCCCTCGCGCTTTGCGATATGTCAATCTACGTTGACAGTTGACACATTGAAGAGGCGGCGATCGCCCTCGCGGTCGATCTGGTCCATCACCTCCAGCGCCCAGACCAGGCGCGAGCCCCAGCCGCGCGGGATCAGCCCGCGCGGACGGGGCGAAGCGGCAACCGCGTCGACCAGGTAGGATGCCGCCGCGCAGGGCGGCTCCCCTGCCCCGTGACGGCGCCCGACCAGCGCGCCGGCGGCGCGCGCCAGCAGCACCGCCTTGCGCCAGCCCGGCACCACGGCGCGGCGGCTGATGGAATCGAACCCGTTGCGCGCCACCTCGCGGCCGATCTCGGCATAGATCACGCGCGCGGCGCCGATTCCCGCGCGGCAGTCGCGCGGCAGCAGCGCGATGCCGGCGCCCGCGCGCGCGTAGTGCATGTCGGCCTCCGCCAGGAGCCGCGCGGTCAGCCGCCCGATCGCCGGCGTGAAGCGAGGCGCCGCCAGGAATTCCTCGGGCGCGATACCTTCCGCCCGCAGCCAGGACAGCGGCAGGAACAGCCTTCCCTCGCGCGCATCCTCGCCGATGTCGCGCGCGATGTTGGTCAGTTGCATCCCGAGGCCGAGGTCGCAGGCGCGCGCGATCGCGTCGGTGTCGCGCACGCCCATCAGCAGCGTCATCATCGCGCCCACGGTGCCGGCCACGCGCGTGGCATAGGCTTCGAGAGCGGGCATGTCCTCGTAGCGCCGCCCGACCGCATCCCAGGCGAGGCCCTCCAGCAGCGCCCCCGGCAAGGTGCGCGGAATGCCGAAATGGTGCACCACCGCGGCGAAGGCGCGATCGACCGGGTCATCCTGCGGATCGCCCGCATAGGCGGCATCGAGCCGCGCGACCAGGCGCTCCATCGCCGCCTGCTTGCTCTGCGACAGGTCGATCTCGTCGTCCGCGACACGGCAGAAGGCATAGAGCGCGGCGGCCGGTGCCGCGATCCAGCGCGGCAGCAGCATCGATGCCGCGTGGAAGGTTTTCGACCCACCCGCCAGCAGGTGCCGGCAATGGGCGAGGTCGGACTCGGCAATCCGGAACCCGGTCATGCTTCCTCCCGTTCCATTCGCCGTCTCACGCGGCGCGTGGCAAAGAACACCGCCGCCGCCACCAGCGGCACGGCCAGGCCGATCACCACGTCGTCGCGGATCGGCACGCGGCTATCCGACAGCGCCTTGGCGGCATAGGCGATCAGGCCGACGACGTAGTAGGTGATGGCCGCGACCGAGAGTCCCTCGACCGTCTGCTGCAGCCGCAATTGCTGACGCGCGCGCCGGTCCATCGACGCCAGCAGCGCCTGGTTCTGGCGTTCGCGCGTGAGGTCGACGCGCGTGCTCAGCAATTGCGTCGCGCGGGCGACGCGTTGGGAGAGCATCTCCTGCCGCTGCGCCATCACCAGGCAGGTGTTCATGGCGGGCGCGAGGCGCCGCTCGGTGAATTCGCGCACCGTCTGCAGGCCCTCGATGCGGCCCTCGCGCAGGTCCTCGATGCGCTGGCGCACGATCTCGTAATAGGCGGCGGCGGCGGAGAAGCGGTAGCGGTTGCGCGCCTCCCCGCTCTCGGTCTCGGCGGCCAGGCGCGTCAGCCGGTCGAGCAGCACCGGCTCATCGTTTTCCCCGCACGCGACCAGCGCATCGGCGACGGCCGCGAGTTCGCGCTCATGCGCGGCAAGCACCGGGGAGAGTTCGCGCGCCAGCGGAAACGCCAGCAGCGCCATGACGCGATAGGTGTCGATCTCGAGCAGCCGCTGCACGATCCGCCCGGCCTGGCGTTCGCCGGTGCCGCGGTCGATCAGCAGGAACCGGCTGAAGCCGTCGGGCTGGATGCGGAAATCCGTGATGGCGGTGGCGCGCCCGGCGCTGACCTCGGCACCGATCAGATGGTTGCCGGCAAAGTAGCGCGCCGACAGCGCCGCGAGGTCGAGCGGCGCACCGTCATCGGCCACCAACGCCACCTGCTGCGCGGCGATGACCCGCCCAGGCAGCGCGGCCAGCCAATCGGCCGGCAGGACGTTCACGGCGGTGGTCGCGAAGGGGTCCGCCGCCACGCCGCGCACGATCACCATGAAGCGGCTGAATTCGGTGTGGCGTTCCCATTTCAGCCGGAAGGGACCGAAATCGGCGCTGTAATGCGCCGCCCCGGCCGGGGGGGGCGGCGCGCCGAAACGCCGCGCGAGGTCCTGCACCGCGGCCAACGCCTGGTCCCGCGGCGCACCTTCCGGGGGGATAAGCGCGAGGTGCGAAATGCGACTGGGCGGTGTGAGTGCCTCGGGCGGGCGGGCATGGACCTCGTCGTTGAGCTCGGCGCGCAGCGGATGCGAGGGCGGGATGCTCACGGCTCGGCCATCTCCGGCTGCAGCAACCGCAGCAGCAGCGCCGCCGTCAGGTCAGGCCGTTCCTCATGCGCCAGGTGGCCGAGGCCGGGCAACGTCTCGATGCGCGCCCTGGGCAGGATCTCCTGGACGCGGCGCGCCTTGGCGGGCGGGATCGTCCGGTCGTTGGCGCCGACCACCAACAACAGGTCGGGGGCCAACCGCGGCAGGTCGCGCAGCAGCGGCCGCAGGTCCCAGTTCGCCATCATGCGCAGCGCGCCGGAGAGATGCCCGGCCCGACGGAACAGCCGCGCGTAGAGATCGACCCCGCGGGCATCGATGTGCGAGCCGGTGTCGCGCAGCAGCCGTTCCGCCACCTCGCGGTTCGCCGCGCGCCAGGCGAACAGCTTCGGCACGAAGGGCAGTCCGACCAGCAGCCGCGCGGCCCGGGTGAAGAAGGCGGCGTGCTCACCGCCCAGCGGCGTCAGCGCGCCGTTCAGGCTGACCACGCAGCGCGGCGCGACGCGACCGTCCAGCACCATGCGCAGCGCCACCGCGGCACCCGCGGAATGCCCCACCACCAGATCCGGCTTGACCTCCAGCGTGGCAAGCAGCGCTTCGACCAGCCGTGCCATGCCCGGCAGCGCCAGCCCCGGGTCTCCGGGCATGCCGGTGAAGCCATGCCCGGGCAGGTCGGGCGCGACCACGGTAGCGTGCGGCGCCAGCAGCGGCAGAACGTCGCGCCAGGAATGCGTGGCCGCCGCGGTGCCGTGCAGCAGCAGGACCACCGGCCCCTGCCCCGCCACCTGGACGTGCCAGTCGATGCCGCCGGCCCGCAGGAAGCGGCTGCACTCCCTGTTCGGCCAGTCGCGGCCCTCGATCGGCCAGGCGGGACGGTCGCTCATCTCTCAGGCCGCCGCATCGCGCACGGCGTCGGAAAGCCGTGCGGCATCGGCCATGGGCAGCGGCAGGTAGCGCGCGCCCATCGCCGCGGCGAGGTCCCTGGCGAATTGCTGCGGCCGCGGCGCGGTATCGACCAGCAATGCCGGCACGGCGGCGATGCGCAGCGGCTTCGCGGCATCCAGCGCATCGGTTTCCGCCTGCGCACGGCCGCCCGTGCCATCGCGCGCGACATTGGCGCGGCCATCGGTCAGCAGCACCAGCAACGGCGTGCGGCCGGCCCGGCGGCAGGCCTCGACCATGCCACGCGCCGCATCGAGCCCGGCGGCGAGCGGGGTACCGCCGCCGCCTGGCAACCCGGCCAGCGACCGCTTCGCGCGCACCAGCGAGGCCGTCGGCGGCAGCAGCACCTCGGCGCCACGCCCGCGAAAACCGATCAGCGCCACCTTGTCGCGCCGCACGTAGCAATCGGCCAGCAGCAATTCGACCGCGCCCTTGGCTTCGGAGAGGCGGTGCATGGCCGCGGAGCCGGAGGCATCCACCACGAAGATCGCGGTGGTCTCCTGCGGTGCATCGAAGCGGCGCAGGCGAATGTCCTCCCGCTTCACGAGCAGCCGCGGGCCGCCGGCACGCCCGCGGCGGCGGATCGGCTGCCAGGGGGCGGCGGCGCGCAACGTCTCGACCAGGGCGAGCCTTGCGCCGGCGCGCAATTCGCCCTGCCGCGTGCCGGCGGGGCGGCCACGCAGCGGCGTGGCGTGGCGTGCCCCGGCCCGGCCATCGGGCGACGCGCGCCGCGCCGCATCACGCAGCCCGGCGCCAAGCCCGGCCAGCAGCCCTTCCGGCAGCACGGCGCGCGCAGCATCCAGCACGCGATCCTCGAGCGGCGCGTCGGTGCTCTCGCCCTTGGGCGCATCCTGCGTGTCGCCCTGCTCGGGTGGCGGCGGTTCCTCGGCCGGCGGCGTATCGGCGTCGGGCATGCGGGTCGCGCGCGGGGCCAGCACCAGGCGGGCGGCAAGGGCGGCGTCCTCCGCCAGCACGGTGTCGCGCCCGGCCAGCGCGGCAGCGGCGATGGCGACGCGCTGCGCCAGCATCGGCGCGCGCAGCGAGGCGATGCCCAGCGCCACCGCAGCGCCGCACAGCGCCTGCGTCACGTCGTGCGGCACCGTCACGCTATCCAGCCGCGCGCGCGCCGCCGCGATGTCGGGCAGGGTGCCGGCGGGTGCCGGCGGCAGCGGCATGATGTGGAAGGCGAGACGGTCGCGCAGCGCGGCGGCGACGCCCTCGTCCTCGATACCCTCGTCCAGCGCGACCAGGCCGAAGCGCGCCGGCAGGCGTCGCGCCAGGCCATCGCGTTCCAGCGCGACCTCGCGCGCATCCATCACCGCGGCCATGCGCGCGGCCATGCCGGGTTCGGCGCGTTCCGCCATCGCCAGCAGCAGCACCCCGCCATCGGCTTCGGCCAACACGCCGCGTTCGGCCACCGGTCGCCCCGCCGCGAGCGTGGCCGCGAGATCAAGCCCGCCGAGCAGCCGGCTGTCCGGCACCGAGGCCGGCATCCGGCGCCACGCGCAGCCCTGTGGCAGCGCGCCGCGCAGCAGCGCCAGCCAGCCGTCGCGTTCCGGACCGGGTGCCGCCCGCAGGACGGCGCCGCCAAGCCCGACCGGATCAACCGCCAGCAGCAGCGCCGCGGCACGCTGGTCCTGAACCGTGGCCGGGTCCGGCGCCGCGCGCGGCGGGGCGCGCCCGTCGCCGGCGGCGCTCACGGCCCGAACAGCTCGCTGACCGCGCGCTCGACACGGGTGGAGGAGGACGTCTCGTCGAGCGGATTGCGCCGCAGGCGGTGGCGCAGCGCGGGGCTGGCCACGGCGCGCAATTCGGCATCGCCCACCACCTGCCGGCCCTCCAGCGCGGCATGGGCACGCGCGGCCCGGATCAGCGTGAGCTCTCCGCGCAGGCCATCGGTGCCCAGCGCGATGCACAGCTGTGCGGCGCGTTCCAGCGCGGCATCCGGCACCTCGATGCTGGCGATCATCGCGCGTGCGGCAAGGATGCGGCGCCGCAGCTTCGCTTGCTCCTTATCCCACGCGGCGCAGAAGGCGGCATGGTCGCGTTCGTAGGAATCGCGACGGCGTATCACCTCGATGCGCGTCGGCAGGTCCATCGGCGTGCGGACCTCGACGCACAGGCCGAAGCGGTCGAGCAGCTGCGGGCGGAGTTCGCCTTCCTCGGGATTGCCCGACCCCACCAGCACGAAGCGCGCCGGGTGACGGATGGAGATGCCCTCGCGCTCCACCAGGTTCTCGCCCGAGGCCGCGACATCGAGCAGCAGGTCGACCAGGTGGTCCTCGAGCAGGTTCACCTCGTCGATATAGAGGAAGCCGCGATGCGCGCGCGCCAGCAGGCCGGGCTCGAAGGCCTTCACGCCGTCGGCCAGCGCACGCTCGATGTCGAGCGCACCAGCCACGCGGTCCTCCGTCGCGCCGAGCGGCAGGTCGACAACCGGCACCGGCACCTCGATCCCGCGCAGGCGCGGCTTGGTGCGGCAGGCATCGCACAGCGCGGCGGCGTCGCCGGGGTCGCAGCCATAGCGGCAGCCCTCGACCGCCTTCATCGGCGGCAGCAGCGCGGCCAGCGCGCGTACCGCGGTCGACTTGCCCGTACCGCGGTCGCCCAGCACCAGCACGCCGCCGATGCTGCCATCGACGGCGGCGATCAGCAGGGCGCGCAGCATCTCCTCCTGCGCGACGATCGCCGCGAAGGGATAGGGCGCACGGCCCGCGGGCACGCCGCGCGCCGGTTTCGAGCGGGTGGAGACGGGGTTCGCATCGCCACCCCGGCCGTGATCGCCGGGTACGGAATCCATCAGGCGGCCCGGCGGAGGCTGAATCGGGCCCACACATCCTCCAGCGACGCGACCAGGTGGTCCATGTCGGCATCGCTGTGCACGGGCGATGGGGTGATCCGCAGCCGCTCCGTGCCGCGCGGCACGGTGGGGTAGTTGATCGGCTGCACATAGACCCCGTGCTCGTCCAGCAGCAGGTCCGAGATGTTCTTGCAGATGACCGGGTCGTAGACCATCACCGGCACGATGTGGCTGTCGTTCTGCAGGTGCGGCACGCCCACCGCGTCAAGGCGGCGGCGCAGCGTGGCGGCGCGTTCGTGCAGCAGCGTGCGCTCGACGTTGCTCGCCCGCAGATGCTGGATCGCGGCGCGCGCGCCGGCCGCCACCGCCGGCGGCAGCGCGGTCGAGAAGATGAAGCCCGAGGCGAAGGACCGCACGAAGTCGCACATCGCGTGCGTGCCGGCGATGTAGCCGCCGATCACGCCGAACGCCTTGGCCAGCGTGCCCTCGATGACCGTGAGGCGATGCGATGCGCCGTCGCGTTCCGTGACGCCACCGCCGGTCGGGCCGTACAGGCCGACGCCGTGCACCTCGTCGCAATACGTCATGGCGCCGAATTCCTCGGCCACGTCGCAGATGTCGTGGATCGGCGCGATGTCGCCGTCCATCGAGTAGACGCTTTCGAAGGCCACCAGCTTCGGCGCGCGGGGGTCGAGCTCCGACAGCACGCGGCGCAGGTCGACCACGTCGTTGTGGCGGAACAGGCGGCGTTCGGCGCGCGAGTGGCGCATGCCCTCGATCATCGAGGCATGGTTCATCTCGTCGGAGATGATGACGCAGCCCGGCATGCGCGAGCCCAGAGTGGACAGCGACGCCCAGTTCGACATGTAGCCGGAGTTGAACAGCAGCGCCGCTTCCGTCCCGTGCAGCGCGGCGAGTTCCTGTTCCAGCAGCACATGCGCGTGGTTGGTGCCTGAGATGTTGCGCGTGCCGCCGGCACCGGCGCCGTAGCGGTCGAGCGCATCATGCATGGCGGTAAGCACCTTGGGGTGCTGGCCCATCCCGAGGTAGTCGTTCGAGCACCACACCGTCACCTCGCGCGCCTTGCCGGCGTCGTGGCGGATGGCGCGGGGGAAGGCGCCGGCCTGGCGCTCGATGTCGGCGAAGACGCGGTAGCGGCCCTCGCGCCGGAGACCGTCGAGCTGCGCGCGGAAATAGGCTTCGTAGTTCATGGCGTCACCCCCCGGGTGCTCTGTTGCGCCTTGGTTGACCAGCATGCGCGACGGCGCGGCGCGATGCCGTATCGGTCCCGGTTCCGGCCCGGATTGTCACTGACCTGGATCATGCCGCGGCCGGCCGCAGGCAGGTGAGCAGCGCGGCGCGCAGCCGCATCAGGTCGCTGGTGGGGCCCACCGCGACGACGCGCGGCGCGGCATTGGCACCCGGCGTGATGGGCGCCACGCGTGCCCGCCCGTCCGAGAGGTCGAACTGCACCCAGCCGGAGGGCGAGCGCAGCGTGCCGCGCAGGCTCTCGACCGGGCCATAGGCGCCGTCCGCGACCTCGTTCAGCAGGTGGCCGAGGCGGTCGGCGTCGCAGGGTGCCGACAGGCCGGATTCCCAGGCGGCCATGCGCGCGGCGGGGCGGCCCGCAGCCTCGCGCCGGTCCATGGCCCAGCGCCACAGCCGCTCGATCGGCAGCGGCATCATCAGGAACCAATGTTCCAGCACCGCGAGCGCGGCCAGCGTGCCGAGCAGGCTCGCCCCCGTCACGTCGAACGGTGTCGCCCCCATGGCGAAGGCGTGGTGGAACAGCCAGGCGCAGAACAGCGTGGACGCCATGACGGAGACAGGGAACAGCAGGTTCATCGACCGGTGGCGGAAATAGGACCCGATGTAGCGCAGATGGTCCGGCAGGAAGACTTCGCCAGTGTTCCGCGCGCCCAGAAAGATGTTGATCTTGGTGGATTGGCGCATCACCCACAGGATCATGAAGGTCCAGGCGGCCACCTGGTTGGCGGCGCCCCAGGACAGCACCAGGATCGCGGCCGCCGCGGCAATGATCGCGAGTTCATGCCACAGGATCACGCCGATCGCGGCGAGCACGCGCCGCGGGCCCGACAGCCCCGGCGGGCACGGCGTGCGCACCGGCCCGGTGATGATGCCGGTCAGGAAGGACAATTCGATCCAGCCCCAGACCGCCAGGCCGCACACGAAGCCGAGGTAGGCGCCGAGGACGGTGGTCTCGTCACGCAGCGCCCAAACCCCGATCAGCGCAGCGGCCAGCAAGCCGCTCGCGACGCCCATCGACCGGCGGAAGGTCTCCCGCCGCAGCCCGTCCAGCAACAGGATCAGCCCGGTGCTGAACCACCAGGCGAAGATCGTGACGAGGATGGGCAGGCCGATCGCGGCCATGGGGCGCGGTTCCTCCCTGCCCTACCAGGCCGGCGCCAGGCGGGCGTCGGCGGGCAGTTCGTGCCGGCGCGGCCGTCGCAGGAAGGCGCGCAGGAAGGTGGCGCCGGCCGCGACCGTCAGCCCGGCCCGCTTCACGCCGCCCAGCACGCCGCCCTGCGCCTTCGCTGCGCCAATGGACTCCGCCAGCGTGCGGAGCTTCTCCATGTCACGCAGGAAGCCCGGGTGGTCGATGTCGAGCGTCGCCGGGAAGACCTGGCGGCAGATCTCCTCGGTGATGCGGAACACGCGCATGTCGTAGTCGGTCGGTGTCATGCCGAGCGCCTTGTGGAATTCCGGCCGTGCATGGTCGCGCACGTACATCGTGGCGAAGACCGCGAGCTGGAAGAAGCGGCACCACCAGACATTGCCGCCACTGACCAGCGACGGGTTTGCGCGCATCAGCAGGGCGAAGGCCTCGCCGTGGCGGAACTCGTCGTTGCACCACTTCTCGAACCACTGGAAAATCGGGTGGAAGCGAAGCTCGGGGTGCTTCTCGAACTGCCGGAAGATGGTGATGTAGCGGGCGTAGCCGATCTTCTCCGACAGATAAGTGGCGTAGAAGATGAACTTCGGCTGGAAGTAGTGGTACTTCTTGGCGCGCGTGAGGAACCCCAGGTCCACGCCGACGCCGATATCCTTCAGGCTGTCGTTGATGAAGCCGGCATGGCGGCTTTCGTCACGGGCCATCACGGAGAACAGCTCCTTGATGTCGGGGTTGGTCACGCGCTTCTTGATCTCGGCATAGAGCACGCAGCCGGAGAATTCCGCCGTGACGCTGCTCACCAGGAACTCGACCAGTTCCTTCTGCAGGCCGGGCGGCAGGCTGCTGAGGTCGAACTTGTCGAAATCCTCGTTGCGGACGAAGTGGCCCTTGTTGGGGTCGGCGCGGAACTCGTCCATCAGCCGGTCCCACTGCACGCGCAGCGGTTCGACATCGACCTTGTCCATGGCCGCGAAATCGGTGGTGTAGAAGCGCGGGCTGAGCGCCGTCTCGGTCATCGCCATCTTCGTGGCGACGGCGGAGGATCCCTGCTTGGTCGTGATCAGCCCATCATCCGGGCCGCCGAGGACGAGCGCTTCCATCACGCCGCCTCCTTCGGTTCGAAGCCGCAGTGGTACAGCTCCGTCAGTTCAAAGATCGCGACCCATTGCGTCCAGGCACGCGTGAGCGGCCCGGCGCGATAGACGGTAGCGCGCGTCTCGAAGCTCATCTTCTCGCCGAACGCGATGTGGTCGGGCGTGCCATGCACCACGACACGGTCACCCGGGCGCAGGTCGACGCCTTCCGGCACGGCATAGGCGTGGAAGCTGTCGAAGCTGCGCTCGATCTCGACGGTGCAGGGAACCTCCAGCGTGGAGGGTCCGCCCAGCCAGCGCGGCCAGCCATTGCCCTTCGTCGTCATGTTTATTTCTCCCCGATTGGCAGGAGGCGCGCGAAGGCCTCCACTTGCGTCTGGCCGAAGGCCAGGAGGTCGAGGCGCCGTCCCGTGGCCGTATCATCGAGCGTCATGCGCCCATCGGTCCAGGCCACGAGGCGAAAGGGTGCCTCGGGCCCAAGATCGCGCATGCGGCGGTCGCGCGCCAGTCCGCGCAGCGTGCCGCGCATGAAGCCATCCGCGCCCGGCGCCGCCACAAGCACGTCGCGGCCGGTCGCGGCATCGGTCAGCACTACCGCGCCATCGCCGCGATCGGCCGCGACGAAGGTCCGCTCGCTGCGCACCATCGCTTCGCTGTCCGGCGCGCGCACCGAAGGCAGCGGGGCCACGGTCAGGACCACCACGGCCAGGATGACGAGTCCCATGCCGAGCACGGGACCCTTTCCGAAGACATCCTCACGCATGGTGCGGGGCATGGCGGTCTCTCCCTTGTCGCGTGTCAGGCCATCGCCTCGGCGCCGGGGCGCGCCGGCACGTGAGCGGCATTGGCAATCGGCGTCACCGGCATCGAGGACGCGGCGGCGAGCGCCCGGCCCAGGGTCTGGGCGACGGCTTCGGCATCGGGCAGCGCACGAAGCATCGGTTCGGGCTGCGTGAAGCGCCACGGCCGGCAGTGCGGCCACAGCGCGATCCACGATGCCCGCTGCTTCGTCGCCAGGCGCAGCACCAGGTCCCCGGTGCCATCCGAACGCCGCGACAACGCCGCGCTCTCGATCAACGCGAATGGCAGGTTGATGGTGACCGGCAAGGCGACACCGACGCGCATCACCACACGCCGGTTGGTGATGGAATAGACCGCACCGCGCGCCGCCATCCAGGCATAGGCCACGAGGAACGCGATCGGCATCGCCCCGATCGCCATCATCACGGCGGCGGCGGCCACGGCCTCGACCGCGCTGCCGCCATCCGCCGCGACCGAAGCGGCCTGCCAGACGGCGACCAGCGCGAAGTATGCGGCGATGGCGCGCACATGCAGCGCCCTGCGCGCCAGTCCACGCCATCCGGGGCGACCCTGCCACAGCAGCGTCTCGCCCTCCGGCAGGCGCTCAGGCAGGCCGGGCACGGGCTCGAAGCCGTGCTCGGTTACCGGCGGGCGGGCGGAGGCGGCGCTCATACCAGCGGCTCGCTGCGCTCGGGGGTGGCATGCAGGTGCCCACCGCCGAAGTAGCCGGCGATCATGTCCTCCTCGAGCAGCGTCACCTGCTCGGGCAGCTTGAGGCCCGGTGCTGCGGCGAGCTGCGCAGAGGTGACCGAGATCACCCGCACATCGCCATCATCGTTGATGGTCGCGAGGAACATCGGCACCAGCACGCGGCGGCCACCGACCGCATCGACCTCGAGGTAGCGCAGCACGTATTCCGACCGATCGACCCACAGGTCGACCACGGTGCCGGCGGTCTCGCCGTCCAGCGTGGTGACGGTGCGCCCGATCGGGTTCGGATCCTGCTCGGCCACGTGCCACCCGGGGGCGGCGCGCAGTGGCACGATCTTGGGCAGGTTGTCGTCATAGGCCAGGTCGGGCGTGTCGTGCCGCATGGCATAGGAGGCGGCGCCGACGCCATCGCGCATGGCATCGCCCTTCGGCGTGATCGGGGTGCCGTTGTACGGGTCCTCGATCACCAGGTGGGAGATGTCGCGCTCGGGCTGGTCGCCCTGCGTGACGGTCGCGCCCGGCGGATAATGCAGGCGGAACACCTTGGGTGTCGGCGTTTCGCCGAAGCCGTGGATCGTGCCGAAATTCGGCCGGTCGGACCGGTCGGAGACCAGCGGATAGCCCTCCCGCTTGTTCTCGCGGTGCAGATAGAAGATCAGCCCCGCGAAGAAGGCGAAGAAGACGTAGAGCGACAGCGCCGCGAGGTCGAGGAACACCGGGGTGGGTGGTGGCGTGGGCATGCTGGCCTCCGCTTCCTTCAGGGTCGAATGGATGCCGGATCGGCGGCGCCGGTCCGGGTGGGCACGGTTGGTCGCACGCGGGCCACGAGCGGCCCGACGGCGGCAATGGTCGCGAACAGCAGCGCGATCTCGAGCGCATAGACGGTGACGTAGCCGGTGACCGGCCCTTCCAGGCCGGCGCCGAGCAGGCCGCGTTCGGCCAGCGCGGTGACGCCGTCGCGCAGCACGCCGCCGAAAGCGATGGCCGTGCCGCCGCAGGTTGCCTGCACCGCGCCCCACAGCCCGAGCGCGAGCCCGATACGCTCGGGCGGCGCAGCCCGCATGCAGGCAGTCAGCGTGGCATGGGCGAAGAAGCCCGCACCCAGGCCGATCAGCGCGGTGCCCGCGGCGAACAGGAAGGTCGAATCCGCTGCACCGGCAAAGATCACCAGGGCAAAGCCCGCCACGCCGGTCAGCGCGCCATGGCCGCAGAGGCGGTATGGGTCCTGCCCGCCCGACAGCCAGCGCGCCGCCAGGATGAAGCCGATCATCCCGCCGCCCGCCATCAGCGCGGTCAGCCCCGTCGTCGCGCCGACGCCAAGCCCCAGCACCTGCCCGCCATAGGGTTCGAGCAGCACGTCCTGCATCGCGAAGCCCGCCGTGCCGAGGCCGATCACCACCAGGCGCCGGTGCCACGGGCCGGTGCGGCACAGCGCATGGAAGCTCTCCATGAAGCCGGGATCGCCCTTCTGCAGGCCGGTGGTCCGGGAGGGGTCCAGGGCCTCCTGCTTCCACACCGCGACGAAGTTGAGCACCAGCGTCGCCGCCGCCACGCCCTGGATCAGCTGGATCAGGCGCAACTGGCTGAATTCCGCCAGCAGCAGGCCGAAGCCCACCGCCGAGATCACCATGCCAGCCAGCAGCATCATCGACAGCAGCGCGACCACGTTCGGTTGCGCGCGTTCCGGCACCAGGTCGGTCGCCAGCGCCAGGCCGACCGTCTGCGTCGTGTGCAGACCCGCCCCCACCATCAGGAAGGCGATCGCCGCGCAGACCTGCGCCACCCACGGCTCCGCCCAGGTGTCGCCGCCCAGGATGATCAGCGCGAAGGGCATCATCGCCAGGCCGCCGAACTGGATCACGCTGCCCAGCCAGAAATACGGGACCCGCCGCCAGCCCAACACGGACCGATAAGTGTCCGACCGAAAGCCGATCAACGCGCGCAGCGGCGCAAACACCAACGGCAGCGCAACCATGGCCGCGACCAGCCCGGCCGATACGCCGAGCTCCACGATCATCACGCGGTTCAACGTGCCGATCAGCAGCACCGTCGACATGCCGCAGGAGATCTGGAACAGCGACAGCCGGAACAGGCGCGACCAGGGCAGGTCGCCCGTATGCTCATCGGCGAAGGGCAGCAGGTCGCGGCCGACCTTCATCCAGACGCGCGCGATACGGGCGTTGACGCCGCTCATCGGGCCAGCAACTCCATCGCCTGGGAGGTGTAGAAGCCGGACGCGATGCGCTTGCTGTGCCGCGGCGCGAAGCCAGCGAGGCCGGCGTCGCGTTCGATCAGCCGGCGCAGCGCGGCCTCGCCGACCGGCTCGATCGCCGGCGCGCGATCGCCGCGCGGAAATATGCGTCCGACCGTGTGCATCGCCGACAGCAATGGCGTGCGCGGCGCGAAGGTGAACAGGATCGAACTGCGCGTGCGCGCCGCGAGGCCCGCCAGCGCGCGCACCGCATCCGGCGCGCGGTAGTGGATCAGGCTGTCCATCGCGACCACGTGGTCGAATTCGCCGAGATACGGGTCGAGCATGTCGCCGACCTCGAAGCGGATCTCCCCGGGCGTGCCGGCGGAGCGCTCCCGCGCCACCTGCACCAGCGAACGCGAGACATCGATCGCCACCACCGACGCCCCGCGCTTCGCCGCTTCCACGGACAGCGCGCCGGTGCCGCAGCCGGCATCGAGCAGCCGCAGCCCGCGCATGTCCGCCGGCAGCCATGACAGGAGCGTACCACGCATCGCGTCGCGCCCCGCACGAACCGTGGCGCGGATCCCCGAGACCGGCGCATCGGAGGTCAGGCGCTTCCAGGTCTCGGACGCGGTACGATCGAAATAGGTCTCGATCTGGGTCCGCCGGGCCTGCCAGGTGCCGCTGGTCATCTCAGTCGAATCCCAGCAGGTCGAAGATGTCGCGGTCCTTGAGCGGTTCCGCCATCAGCGGATCCACCCCGGCCCAGAGCAGTTCCGCCAGGCGGAGGTATTCCGCCTGCACGGCCAGCATCTCGGGCGTGCCCTCCATCTCGAACAAGGTCGCCTTCTTCAGGCGCGAACGCCGGATGGCATCGAGGTCGGGGAAATGCGCGAGGGTCTTCATCCCCGTCGCCTTGTTGAACTTCTCGACCTGGTCGGTGGCGGCGGAGCGGTTGACGATCACGCCGCCCAGCCGCACCGGGTAGTTCTTCGACTTCGCCTTGATGGCCGCGACGATGCGGTTCATCGCGAAGATGCTGTCGAAATCATTGGCCGCAACCACGATGCCGCGATCCGCGTGCAGCAGGGGTGATGCGAACCCGCCGCAGACCACGTCGCCCAGCACGTCGAAGATCACCACGTCGGTCTCGTCGAGAAGGTGGTGCTCCTTGAGCAGCTTCACCGTCTGGCCGACCACATACCCACCGCAACCCGTGCCCGCCGGCGGCCCGCCGGCCTCCACGCAGAGCACGCCGTTGTAGCCTTCGAAGACGAAATCCTCGGTGCGCAGTTCCTCGGAATGGAACTCCACCGTCTCGAGCACGTCGATCACCGTCGGGATCAGGCGCTTGGTCAGGGTGAAGGTGCTGTCGTGCTTCGGGTCGCAGCCGATCTGCAGCACGCGCCGGCCGATCTTGGAGAACGCCACCGCCAGGTTCGACGACGTCGTGGACTTGCCGATGCCGCCCTTGCCATAGACCGCGAACACCTTGGCCGTGCCGACGGCCGCCGTGGCGTCCATGTGCACCTGCACGCTGCCTTCCCCGTCACCGCGACGGCTGGACAGCGTCTGGATCGGCGGCGGGTTCATCACGACGGTCATGCAGGAACCCCTTCGGAAATGCCTTCGATGCGGTCTTCCAGTTCCTCGCCCGCGCGCCGCAACGCATCGAGGACGTCGTCGCTCGGCTGCCAGTAGCGGCGCTCATGCGCCTCCAGCAGCCGGTTCGCGATGCGCGCGGCACCGGTCGGGTTCAGCGCGGCCAGGCGGTGGCGCATCGCCTCATCCAGCATGTAGGTCTGCGCCAGGTGCTGGTAGACCCAGGGCGCGACCTGCCCTGTGGTGGCCGACCAGCCGAGCGTGTTGGTCACCTGCGCCTCGATCGTGCGCACGCCCTCGTGGCCGTGCTGCAGCAGCGGCTCGAACCATTTGGGGTTCAGCGCGCGGGTGCGGGTTTCCAGCGCGACCTGCTCGGCCACGGTGCGCACCTTGCCTTCGCCGCGCGTCTGGTCGCCGACATACACGGCGGCATCCTTCCCGCGAGCCGTGCGCACCGCGCGGCTGATGCCGCCGAGCGTGTCGAAGTAGTGATCGACCGAGGTGATCCCGAGTTCGACGCTGTCGAGGTTCTGGTACGTCGCCTCGACCGTGCCGAGCATGTGCGACAGCACCGCGTCCTGGCGCACCGGCCGGCCGCCAACGCCGTAGGCGAAACCCTTGCGCCGCACATACGCGTCGCCAAGCTCGTCCTCCTCCTGCCAGGAGCCCTGCTCCAGCATCAGGTTGACGTTGGCGCCATAGGCACCGTCGGCATTGCCGAACACGCGCAGCGCCGCCTGCTCCATCGTGCCGCCATGCTGCGCCAGGAAGGCCAGCGCATGCTTGCGCACGAAGTTCATGTCGGCGGGTTCGTCGGCTTCGGCCGCCATCAGCGCGGCCTCGGCCAGCAGCTTCGTCTGCATCGGCAGCAGGTCGCGGAAAATGCCGGACAATGTCACCACCGCATCGACCCGCGGGCGTCCCAGCCGTTCAAGCGGCACCAGCTGCGCACCCGCCAGACGGCCGTAGCTGTCATGCCGCGGCTCGGCGCCCATCAGCCACAAGGCCTGGGCGATCGGTCCGCCCTCCGTCTTCAGGTTGTCGGTGCCCCACAGCACAACCGCCACGGTCTCAGGCAACGCGCCGCTGTCCTCGACATGGCGCGCCAGCAGCCGCTCGGCCTGCTTCGCACCGTCCTGCACCGCGAAGGCGGATGGAATGCGGAAGGGGTCGAAGCCGTGCAGGTTGCGGCCCGTCGGCAGCACATCGGTGTTGCGCAGCAGGTCGCCACCAGGCGCGGGGCGCGTGAAGCCGCCATCCAGCGCATGCAGGATCGCCGGCGTCTCGTGGTCGTGCGCCAGCAGCGCATCCAGTTCCGCGCGCCTTGCGGGATCCGTCACACCCGCAGCATCCAGCATCTGCGACCGCGCCTCGGGGCCCGGGGGTTCGCCGATGATGTGCAATCCCTGCGGGATCAGTTCGTATTCGAGCTCCAGCAACGCAGCGCCGAGCTTGCCGATCTGCTCGGGCGCGGTGTCGCCCCAGACCGGCTCGGCCGTCGCGAGATCGACCTGCGAGGCCTGCGCCTGGATCAGCCCGGCCAGCGCCGCACGCGTCCCGTGGTCGGTATCCGGCGCCAGGTTGCGCCAGCGATCCAGCGACGCCTTCAGGTCCAGAAGACCGCGATACAGCCCCGCATGCGCGACCGGCGGCGTCAGGTAGGAGATCAGCGTCGCCGCCGCGCGCCGCTTGGCCAGCGCGCCTTCGGACGGGTTGTTCGACGCGTACAGATTCAGGTTCGGCAGGTCGGCAATCAGGCGGTCCGGCCAGCATTCGCCCGACACGCCAGTCTGCTTGCCCGGCATGAACTCCAGCGCGCCGTGCATGCCGTAATGCAACACCGCATGCGCGGAAAAATCCTCGCGCATCCAGCGGTAGAAGGCGGAGAAGGCGTGCGTCGGCGCGAAGTCGCGTTCGAACAGCAGGCGCATCGGGTCGCCTTCCCAGCCGAAATTCGGCTGGATGCCGATGAACACGTTACCCAACCGCAAGCCGTAGATCAGCAGCGAGGCGCCATCGGTCTGCACGCGCCCCGGCGCGGGGCCCCAGGTCTTCTCGATCTCGGCCAGATGCGTCTCGCGTCGCACGTGGTCGTCGGCGAGCACGCGCGCCTCGACATTGCAGGGCGCGCCGTAGCGCGCGGCATTGCCTTCCAGCACGACCTTGCGCAGCGCCTCGACGCTGTCGGGCACATTCACCGTATAGCCGCCGGCCTTCATGGCCTTGAGCGTGCGGAACAACGATTCGAACACCGAGAGATAGGCCGCCGTACCGGTCGCCCCGGCATTGGGCGGGAAGTTGAACAGCACGATCGCCACGCGCTTGGCCGCGCGTTCGGTGCGCCGCAGCGCCACCAGCTTCGCCACGCGCGCCGCCAACGTCGCCACGCGTTCGCGGTGCGGCACCATGTCGGTCGCGCAGGACACGCCATCGCAGCCCGGGCAGGGTGTGCCCGACCCGCGCGCGCCGCAGCGCCCGCCGAAGGTGATCGGCGCAATCGCGCCATCGAGTTCGGGGATCGCCACCATCATGGTGGCCTCGACCGGCGTCAACCCGCGCGGGTCGCGCTGCCACTGCGCCAATGTCTGGAATTCCAGCGGATGCGCCGCGACATAGGGCACGTCGAGCCGCGCCAGCACTTCCTCGGCGGCATGCGCATCGTTGTAGGCAGGCCCACCGACCAGCGAGAAGCCGGTCAGCGACACCACGGCATCGACGCTGGAGCGCCCATCCTTCAGGAAGAACTGCTCGATCGCCGGGCGCTGGTCGAGGCCGGACGCAAAGGCCGGCACCACCGCCAGGCCCTTGGCCTCGAGCGCCGCGATCACCCCGTCGTAATGCGCGGCATTCTCGGCGAGCAGGTAGGACCGCATCACCAGCAGCCCGACGGTCCCCGCCTGGCCTTCGCGCGGCAGCGCGTCCAGCCGCTCGACGATCCGGCCCTTCGCACGCGGATGGTACAGGCCGACATCGGGGTACTGCACCGGCGCCGCCACCTTCAGCGACCCCGCCAGCCTGGCGCGCGGCCCGGTGGCGTAGCGGTTCACCAGCAGGCGGACCATGTTGCCGAGGTTCTCCTCGGTGCCCGCCAGCCAGTATTGCAGCCCCAGGAAATACGCCCGCACATCCTGCGCGGTGCCGGGGATGAAGCGCAGCAGCTTCGGCAATTCGCGCAGCATGCGCATCTGCCCTGCGCCGGACGATGCGCTGCCCTTCCCCTTCGACCCGCGCAGCCGCTTGAGCAGCCCCATGATGCCGCGCGCCTCGGCCGACATGTCGAAGCGGCCGAGCCTGGTCAGCTTCACCACCTCGCCGGCCGACAGGCAGCACAGCATGGCGTCGCAATCCGCGCGACGCGCCTGCAGGGCCGGCAGCACGGCGCGGATGTGTTCATCGAGGAACATCATGGTGACGACGATGATGTCGCCCTGCGCGATGTCGGCCTTGCAGGCCGCCAGCGCGACGTCGTCCGTCGCCCAGTCCTCCGCGGCATGCACCACGAAGCGCAGGCCCGGGATTTCGCGTTTCAGCACCGCTGCCGCACGGTCGGCCGACCGTGCAAGGTGGCTGTCCATCGTGACGAGCACGATGCGCACGGGCGCGACCTGCGCGCCGGCACGGACAGCCGCGGCCTCAGCGGGAGAAATGCGCTTTGGCGTCATACAATGTCTCGATGGTGATGGTTGTCAGGCCGCGCTCGCGCGCGAAGGATTCGGTATTCCGGCGCGCCTTTCCGCGCACGAAGAACGGGATCTTCCGCAGTTCGCTCTCGGCCTCCGCGGCCCAGGTGGCGGGGCCGGCGGCGACCGGTTCGGGTGGTGCCTCACGCGCGGGGGCGTGGCCAAGGTGCGACGGCGCAGCGCCGTCGGCGAACTCGAAATCCTCGCGGAACATGCCCAGTAGGTGTTCCTCGAGCCCCATCATCAGCGGATGGACCCAGGTATCGAAGATGACGTTCGCACCCTCGAACCCCATCTGCGGCGAGTAGCGCGCGGGGAAGTCCTGCACGTGCACGGGTGCGGAGATCACCGCGCAGGGCACGCCCAGGCGCTTGGCGATGTGGCGTTCCATCTGCGTGCCGAGCACCAGTTCGGGCCGCAGCGCGGCGATGGCTTCCTCGACCTTCAGGTAGTCGTCGGTGATCAGCGCCTCGATGCCATGCGCCTTCGCCGCTTCGCGCACATCGCGTGCGTATTCGCGAGTGTAGGTGCCCAGGCCGACCACGACGAAGCCGAGTTCCTCGGCCGCCATGCGCGCCGCGGCGATGGCGTGCGTCGCATCCCCGAAGATGAACACGCGCTTGCCCGTCAGGTAGGTGCTGTCGACCGACCGCGAGTACCAGGGCAGGCGTGACGCCTGCTCGGCCAGCACCGCGCCGGCATCGACGCCAACCAGCGCCGCCACCTCGGCGATGAAGTCACGCGTCGCACCCACGCCGATCGGCACCGTCTTGGTCGCCGGGATGCCGTGCTGGCGCTGCAGGAAAGCGGCAGCCACGCCGGCCGTCTCGGGATACAGCACGACATTCACATCGGCCTCGCCGAGCCGCGCCAGGTCGGCCGGAGTCGCACCCATCGGCGCCACGACGTTGACGTCGACGCCAAGCCGCGCGAGGAGCCGCGTCACTTCCACCACGTCGTCGCGATGGCGGAAACCGAGCGCCGTCGGACCCAGGATGTTCGCCCGCGGCCGCGCCCCTTCGGCGCGCGCCACGCGTGGCCCGGCGCAGGCCCGGACCAGGCGATAGAAGGTCTCGGCCGCGCCCCAGTTTTCCTTCTTCTGGTAGGATGGCAGTTCCAGCGCCACCACCGGCACCGGCAGCCCCAGCGTCTTGGCAAGGCCGCCCGGATCGTCCTGGATCAGCTCCGCCGTGCAGGACGCGCCCACCAGCATCGCCTGCGGCTTGAAGCGCGCATAGGCGTCGCGCGCGGCCTCCATGAACAGTTCCGCGGTGTCGCCACCCAGGTCACGCGCCTGGAACGACGTGTAGGTCACCGGCGGGCGCTTGGCGCGCCGCTCGATCATGGTGAACAACAGGTCGGCATAGGTGTCGCCCTGCGGCGCGTGCAGCACGTAGTGCACGCCCTCCATGGCGGTGGCGATGCGCATCGCCCCGACATGCGGCGGGCCTTCATAGGTCCAGACCGCGAGTTCCATCGCGCTACACCATCAGCCTGGCGCGGCGCACCAGCGGCCGCGCGAACAACTCCGCCAGGTCACCCGCCTGCTCGAAGCCCTGGATGGGCGTGAATACCAGCTCGATGGCCCATTTCGTCGTCAGCCCCTCGGCCTCCAGCGGGTTCGCGAGACCAAGGCCACAGACCGTGATGTCCGGCCGCGCGGCGCGGCAGCGGTCGAGCTGCCGGTCGACATGCTGGCCTTCGGAGAGCGTGATGCCGGCGGGCAGCATCGCCAGTTCCTCGGCCAGGTGCTGGCGGTGCAGATAGGGCGTGCCGACCTCGGTCAGCACCATCCCGCATTCGCGCGACAGGAAGCGCGCCAGCGGAATTTCCAGCTGCGAATCGGGGAAGAAGAAGATCGACTTGCCGGCCAGCAGTTCGGCGCGCTGCGCCAGTGCAGCCCTGGCGCGCGCCTGGCCCGGCGCCACCACCGCATCGAACTTTGCGCCGTCCACACCCCATTCGCGCGCGGCGGCGCGCAGCCATGCGGTGGTGCCCTCGGCCCCCAGCGGAAAGGGCGCGGCGAGTCGCTGCGCACCGCGGCCTTCGAGCAGCCGCGCCGTCTCGGCCAGGAAGGGTTGCGCCAGCAGGAAGCGCGTGCCCGGCCCCACCGCCGGCAATTCGGCGGCGCGGCGCGAGGGCAGGAAGCGCACCGGCCCGACGCCGAGTGCCGCGAACAGACGCAGGAACTGGTCTTCCACCACCTCGGCCAGCGCGCCCACCACCAGCAGGGACCGCGCGGAGCCAGGCTCGGCCGGCATCTCGGGCACCAGGGCGGCGAGGCAGGCATCCTCGCCCTGCGTGAAGGTCGTCTCGATGCCGCTGCCCGAATAGTTCAGCACGCGCACCGCCGGGCTGAACCGCTTCGACAGCCGCTGCGCCGCGCGCGAGAGATCGAGCTTGATGACCTCCGACGGGCAGGACCCCACCAGGAACAGCATGCGGATGTCGGGGCGGCGCTCGATCAGCCGGGTCACCACACGGTCGAGCTCGTCATTGGCGTCGGACATGCCCGCCAGGTCGCGCTCGTCGATGATGGCGGTGGCGAAGCGGGGTTCGGCGAAGATCATCACGCCGGCGGCGGATTGCAGCAGGTGGGCGCAGGTGCGGCTGCCAACCACCAGGAAGAAGGCGTCCTGGATCTTGCGGTGCAGCCAGATGATGCCCGTGAGGCCGCAGAAGACCTCGCGCTGGCCGCGTTCGCGCAGGACCGGCGCCTCTCCGCAGCCAGGCCCTGCGGCGAGGCCATCCATCAGGCGGCTCCCGGCGCCGCGCCGTGGGCGTCGCGCCAGCGGCTCTCGTCGCGCCGCGCCGCGCGCAGTTTCAGCACGAACTGCGCCGCGTTGAACACGTAGGCGGCGTAGGCCGCGAGGGCGAGCATCAGCTGCGCCCGCCCGTCGCCGATGCCGGCCAGCACCACCCCGAGATAGGCGGTGTGCAGCGCCAGCACGAGCATGCTGAACACGTCCTCCCAGAAGAAGGCGGGGGCGAACAGCCAGCGGCCGAACACCTCCTTCTCCCAGATGCAGCCGGTGACCATGATGGCGTACAGCGCGAGGGTCTTGACCACGACCGACCAGGTCGCCGCTTCCAGGCCATTGCCGGTCAGCAGGAAGTTCACCACCAGGCCCAGGCTGACCAGGAAGATGGCGAACTGGACGGGGGCGAGGACGCCCTGCACGATCGTCCAGGACGAATGGTCGCGCCGGACGCGTTCCTCGGGCGAATACAGCGGCCGGTGGCCGGGGGCTGCCCGCCCCCTGCGGCCCGTCGCGGCCCCCCAGGGGGAACAATCAAGGGCGTCGAGAAGTCCGACGTTACGCCTGGATGTTTGCATCGCTTGACATCCTCCCGTCTGGATCGTGGGCTACCGCCTTGGTGCTGCACCGCCCAACCGGGGCGGGCATACCGGCGGAGGAGAACCGAGGGCTTGCGTGTCGCGTCCGGCATCCAGTCATTCGGCCCTCCCGCCCCGTGGTGTTCGTTGTTGGAAGGCTAGGTGGCGGTGGCGATGAGTGTCAAGCGAGATTGACGTATTGATTGCTTGACACTCGCCGCCCCTCAGCATGTAGTCGGCGTCAGGAGAGTCCGATGGTGGGCAAGCCCATGCCGGGTCAGGAGCGCAATACCGAAGCGGAGCCCCTCGGGACGGAAACCGAGGGTG
>LNEW01000221.1 GCA_001464375.1 Rhodospirillales bacterium Ga0074136
GATGCGGTCGTAGGTCGCGAGGAATTCGAGATGCGGCGCGGGCGTGTCCAGCACCAGCCGGTCGGCCGCGATCCCATCCTGCGCGAAGCGGGCGGAAATCGCCTCCCGGTTCGACGCATCGCCGAAGGAACTGTTGCGCAGCACCAGCCGCGCGCCCGGCACGCCATTCACGATGCGCGACCAGGCGGCGAGCGTCGGCTCTGTCAACTTATAGGCCGAGCACAACGATCCGAAGGTGATGCGTCTGGTAACCAGGCAGGGCGGCGGGGCGACATCCGGCGCCGGATGGTTGACGGTGAAGGCCAGGTAGCTGCCCGGGACGCGCAGGATGCGCTCCGGGTAGAAGTTCTCCTCGGCTGGCGGGATCACCGCGTCGTCGCCGATCAGCGCATCGAAGGCTCCGCTGCCGGTCGTGGCGAACATGTTGAACCAGCCGAGTTGGACGGGTGCCGCCCGCAGCGTGAACAGGCCGAGCCGTTCCGGGCGGCTGTAGCCGTTCAAATCGACCAGCACGTCCAGCCCGTTCTGCGCGACGGCGGCCGCGATGCGCTCGTTCCCCGCACCGCGGATCTGCCAGACCCGGTCGGTATCGTGCCCGACATAGCCGCCCTGTTCCGTCGGCGGATCGCCATCGGCGAGCAGGTGGATCTCGAAGCGCGCCCGGTCGTGATGGTTGAGCACGCCGAACACCGGCTTCATCCAGTTCGGCCGCCCGAAGAACGACGAAACGTAGCCGATGCGCAGCGCCCGGCCGGTGGGGCCGGCCGCCGGGCGGCGGGGTGCGGTGGGCTGCCCGGCCATCCAGGCGCTGCGCACGGCGCGTACGGCGCCGTTGTCCGCGCCCGGGCTGCCCGGGATGATGCAGGCAAGGTTGCGCGCCGCCAGCGCGCGTACGCTCGCGTCACCGGTGCGGATGGCTTCGGCATATTCGGCGCAGGCGGCATCCAGCGCGCCGGTCTGGAACAGCGCCTCGGCATAGGTGGTGCGCAAGGCGGCGGCGGAGGGATCGAGGCGCAGCGCCCGGCGCAGCGCATCCGCCGCGAGCGGATAGGCGAAACGCGCGGCGCGGCTCATGCCGAGCCCGTACCAGGCCTCGAAGCGGCCGCCGTCGAGGCCGATGGCGCGTTCGTATTCGGCCTCGGCCTCGGGCAGGCGGCGGGCCTGGTGCAGCGCATCGGCATGGCGCAGCGCGAGGGCCGCATCGGCCGGGGCCTGCCGCACGGCGTCGGCCAGCATGGCCAGCGCCTCGGCGTCGGACCCTGCAACGTGGTGGGCGGCGGCGTCCGGCTCGGGTGCGCTCACGCCTCGGCAGCCACGATGCGGCCGTCGCGCAGCGTGACGATGCGGTCCATGCGGCGCGCGAGTTCGGGATTATGCGTGGCGATCAGCGCCGCGACGCCATGGTGGCGCACCTGGTCGAGCAGTTCGGCAAACACCCTGTCGGACGTTCCGACATCGAGGTTGCCGGTAGGTTCATCCGCCAGCAGCACGCGCGGGCGATTGGCCAGGGCGCGGGCAATCGCGACGCGCTGCTGTTCGCCGCCCGAGAGTTTCCCCGGCCGATGGCTCTCGCGCCCCGTCAGCCCGAAGGCGGCGAGCAGGTCCCGCGCGCGCGCGCCGGCCGCGCCCCGCGCCACGCCGGCGGCCATCTGCGGCAGGGCGATGTTCTCCTCTGCGGTGAATTCCGGCAGCAGGTGATGGAACTGGTAGACGAAGCCGATCTTGGTCCGCCGGATCGCCGTGCGCGCATCGTCCGACAGCGTGCCGGCGGGGCGGCCTTCGACGAACACCTCCCCGCCATCGGGCTTTTCGAGCAGCCCGGCCAGATGCAGCAGCGTGGACTTGCCGGTGCCGGAGGGGGCGACCAGCGCCACGATCTCGCCGGCGGCGAGCGTGAGGTCGGCGCCGCGCAGCACGGGCAGTTCGCCGGCCTCGGTGCGGAAGCGGCGCTCGACGGCGGCCAGGCGCAGCGGCGGGTGGTCACTCACTGCGCAGGGCCTCCACGGGATCAAGGCGCGCCGCGCGCCAGGATGGGAACAACGTCGCGACCAGCGACAACGCCAGGCCGAGCCCGGCCACCTGCGCCACCTCCCACGGGTCGACCACCGCGGGGATGCGCGTGAGGAAATAGATCTCGGGATCGAACACGGTGGTGCCGGTGGCGCGCATCAGCGCCTGGCGGATGGGCTCGATATAGGCACAGAACAGCAGGCCGATCACGAGGCCAAGCAGCGTGCCGATGCCGCCGATCGCGGCGCCGCACAGCAGGAAGATGCGCATCACCGCCCCCCTGCCCGCCCCCATGGTGCGCAGGATGGCGATGTCGCGGCCCTTGTCCTTCACCAGCATGATCAGCGAGGAGATGATGTTGAAGGCCGCCACCAGGATGATCAGCGTCAGGATCAGGAACATCACGTTCCGCTGGACCTCGACGATCTCGAAGAAGCCGCTGTTGGCGCGCTGCCAGTCCAGGATGACGATGGGACGCCCCGCCAGCGCGCGGCGTATGCCGTCGGCGGCGTCGATGGCCAGGGCCGGGTCGCGCAGATGCACCTCGATCTGGCTGACCTGGCCGGGCTGGCGGAAGAAGACCTGCGCGGCGGCCAGCGGCTGGTAGACGAAGCCGCCGTCATAATCCTGCATGCCGACTTCGAAGATCGCCGCCACGCGATAGGCGCGCAGCCGCGGCACGGTGCCGAACACCGTCACGCGGCCCTCGGGCGAGACCAGCGTGACGCGGTCCCCGACGTTCACATCCAGGCGCCGCGCGAGAACGGTGCCGATGGCGATGGCGTCGTCGCCCTCGAAGGCATCGAGGCTGCCGGCGCGGATGTTCTGCGCGATGATGGCGCGCGCGCGCAGATCGGCCGGCGCGATGCCGCGCACGAGGCCGCCGGCGGACGCCCCCGCATCGGTCGTGAGCAGCACCTGGCCTTCCAGCGTGGGTGCGGCAGCGGCAACCTCCGGCAGGGCGCGGATGCGCCGCGCGATGGCCTCGTAGTCACGCAGCGCGCCTTCGGCCGCGACCACGCCCAGGTGCCCGTTCAGCCCCAGGATGCGGCCGAGCAGTTCCTGCCGGAAACCGCCCATGACCGACAGCACGACGATCAGCGTGGCGACGCCGAGCGCGATGCCGGCGAGCGAGAAGCCGGCGATGAGCGAGACTGCCCGTTCGCCCTTGCGCGCGCGCAGGTAGCGCCCCGCCACCGCGCGTTCGAAGGCGCCGAAGATGCGCGCTTCAGCCATGGCGCAGCGCCTCGGCCGGGTCGATCCGCGCGGCGCGCCAGGACGGCCAGAGTGTCGCCAGCAGCGACAGCCCGAAGCCCATGGCGACGATCACCGCGACCTCCCGCGCATCCACCACCGAGGGCAGCGACATCAGGAAGCGCAGTTCGGCCGGCAGGGTGACGCTGCCCTCGATGTCCAGCAGCAATGCCTTCAGCGTGGGGAAATTGGCGGCGATACCCAGCCCCAGCCCGAAGCCCAGCAACGTGCCGCCGCAGCCGATGGTCGCCCCGCACAGGATGAAGATGCGCAGCACCGACGCCCGGCGCGCGCCCATGGTGCGCAGCACCGCGATGTCGCGCCCCTTGTCCTTCACCAGCATGGTCAGCGAGGAGATGATGTTGAACGCCGCCACCACCACGATCAGCGTCAGGATCAGGAACATCACGTTCCGTTCCACCACCACGGCGGCGTAGATGCTGCTATTGGCGCGCTGCCAGTCGGACACGCGCAGCCCGGGCAGCATCGCGCGGACCTCGGTGGTCAGCGGCGCGACGCGCGCCGGGTCGGTGACCAGCAGTTCCACCTGGCTTGCCGCTTCGCCCAGCCCGAACAGCGATTGCGCGGTGGCGAGGGGAACGAAGATGGTCCGGCCATCGACCTCCGGCATGCCGACATCGAAGGTGGCGACGACCCGCAGGGCGCGGCTTCGCGGCGCCTCGGTGAAGTCGCCGCCGCGCGCCTGGGGGAGCAGCAGCGTCACCGTATCGCCGGGCTGGAGGCGCATGCGGCTCGCCAGGCGCGCGCCGACCACCACGCTGTCCTCCGCACCGAAATCATCCAGGCTGCCCTGGCGCACGCCACGCTGGACCACGGGACGGTCGCGTAGCGCCCCGGCCGGCAGGCCACGCAGCTGGGCCGCCGCGGCGGTGCCGCCGGGACCCGACAGCAGCACCTGGCCTTCGACCGCGGGCGCGGCCTGCGCGACACCTGGCAGCGCCGCCAGCCGCGCCGCGATCGCGTCCGCGCCATCGAGCGCGCGGCCGCGTTCGGGCTGCACCGTCAGGTGGCCGTTCAACCCGATGATCCGGTTCATCAAATCGGCGCGGAAGCCGTTCATCACGCTGGTCACGATGATCAGCGTGGCGACGCCGAGCGTGATGCCCAGCAGCGAGAACGCCGCGATGATCGACACGAAGCGTTCGCCGCGGCGCGCGCGCAGATAGCGGAAGGCGACGGCGCGTTCGAAGGCGTTGAACATCAGCCGGGGAGTTTGCCGCCGGTGATTTCGCAGAACACCCGGAACGCCCCGCTGGTGAACAGGCCGAGCGGAATCCCCATCGCCAGCACAGCGCGGACCGACCTGGTCGGGGTGAAGAACACCACGCAGGCAGCCCCCACCGCCGCCAGCGCGATGCGGACCTGGCCTGTCATCAGGTTGCCCCGGCGATGCGCGCCAGGGCGTCCTCGACCGAGACCTCCGCGCGTTCGCCGGTGGCGCGCCGCTTCAGTTCCACGCGCCCGGCCGCCGCCCCGCGCGGGCCGATGATGGCCTGCCAGGGGAAGCCCATCAGGTCGGCATCGGCGAATTTCTCGCCCGCCCGCGCGCCGCGGTCGTCGTAGACCGCGGCGTCGCCGAGGCGCGCGTAGAGGTCCTCGCACATCGCATCCGTGGCGGCATCGCCCTGGCGCAGGTTCAGTACCGCGGCCGCCCAGGGCGCGACGGCGTCGGGCCACTTGATGCCCGCCTCGTCGTGGTTCGCTTCGATCAATGCCCCCACCAGGCGGCTCACGCCGATGCCGTAGGACCCCATCTCGGGGATGATGGTGGTGCCCTCGGGCCCGGCGACGGACAGCCCCATCGCGGCGCTGTACTTCGTGCCGAAGTAGAAGATGTGGCCAACCTCGATGCCGCGCCCCTCGCGGCGGCGTTCGGCCGGCACGGCGTCCCAGGCGGCGGTGTCGTGCATCTCGTCGGTCGCGGCGTAGGCGGACGTCACCCCGTTGAAGAAGGCCTCGAGGCCCGCGACGTCATTCGTGGACACGTCCGTCCCGGCCCAGTCGGTCGTCTCGTAGGCCGCGTCGTAGAAGACGCCGCTCTCGCCGGTCTCGGCCAGGATGATGAATTCGTGGCTGAGGTTGCCGCCGATCGGGCCGGTATCGGCGCGCATCGGCACCGCGGTCAGGCCCATGCGCTGGAACGTCCGCAGATAGGCCAGGAACATCTGTCGGTAGGAATGCTGCGCGCCTTCCTGGGTCGCGTCGAAGGAGTAGGCATCCTTCATCAGGAATTCGCGCCCGCGCATCACGCCGAAGCGCGGGCGCACCTCGTCACGGAACTTCCACTGGATGTGATAGAGGTTGCGCGGCAGGTCGCGATACGACTTCGCGAAACCCTTGAAGATGTCGGTGACCATTTCCTCGTTGGTCGGGCCGAACAGCATCTCGCGCTCGTGGCGGTCGCGGATGCGCAGCATTTCCTTGCCGTAGTCGTCGTAGCGGCCGCTCTCGCGCCACAGCTCGGCCGGCTGGATGGTCGGCATCAGGATTTCCTGCGCGCCGGCGCGGTCCTGTTCCTCGCGCACGATCTGCTCGACGCGCCGCAGCACGCGCAGCCCCGCCGGCAGCCAGGCATAGATGCCGGCCGAAGTCTGGCGCACCAGCCCGGCGCGCAGCATGAGCCGGTGGGAGGCGATCTGACGTCGGCAGGAAGGCGCGGGAGAGGCGCACGGCGTGATTCCATGGTGTGATGCGGCGCGACCCTACCGGCGGCGGCGCCGCGCCGGAAGGGGCGCGTGCGGCGCAAAAAGAAAGGGCCGCGCCCCGAAGGTCGCGGCCCAAGTTTAGGGAGGAAACGCCAGTCACACGGCAGAAAGAGAACCAATCTCTTTCTGAAGCTAGGATGCGGCGGGGACGGGGTTCGGACAACGGCAAATGCCGCGGTGCGGGATGCAAAATGCGCCAGCCAGACGCATCCTGCGCCATTCGCAGGCAATCGCATTGACCCTTGCCGCTTCGGCGGTCAGCTCACGGGATCGCCAGCAGGCCGGTGCGGAAGGACAGCCAGTCGCTGTCGATCACCCACCAGAGAATGACCCAGATCACCGCCGTCAGCACCGTGGTGCCGAGCACCTTCCAGCCCAGATTCGCGGCCACCGGCGTGCCGCGCCAGCCGCCGGATTCGATGTCGCCATCCGGGTCTGGCCGCGTCCCGATCGGCAGCACGCAGAACAGCGCGGTCCACCAGACCAGCAGGAAGACGACGGTGCCGGTGAACCAGGTCATGCGGGCCTACACACGCAGCAGATGGACCTCGACCGTCGGGCGCTTGCGCAGCCGGCGGCTGACGGCCTTGCGCAATGCGCTGCGGGTGGCTTCGCGCAGCGCGTCGTCCTCGCGCTTTAGCGCGGCGGGCAGCGCGCCCACGGCCTGGCGCAGATCGGCGGCGATCAGGGCCGGTTCGGCATCCCCGGTGTCGAACAGGCCGGGGGCGGAGATCTGCGGTTCGCCCAGCACCCTGCCCTGCCCGTCCACCGCGATGGAGGCCACCACGACGCCGTTGAACATCATCCGCCGGCGCGCGGCCAGGATGGCGCCATCCATCGGCACCAGGCGGTCGGCATCGACGGCAAGCCGCCCGGCGGGGACGGATTCCACCACTTCGGGCCGGTTGCCCGACAGGCGCAGGATGTCGCCATCCTCGATCAGGAAGGGGGTGGCGCCGCAATCCTCGGCAAGGTCGGCATGGTCCTGCATGTGGCGCCATTCGCCATGCACCGGCACCGAAAAGCGCGGCTTGACCAAGCCGTAGAGGCGCTTGAGTTCGTCGCGCGCCGGGTGACCGGAGACATGGACCATGTGGTCCTCGTCCGTCATGACTTTGCAGCCGCGGCGCGCCAGGCCGTCCTGGATGCGCTGGATGGCGCGCTCGTTGCCCGGGATGCGGCGGGAGGAGAAGATGACTGTGTCGCCCTCGCCCAGCGCGATGTTGGGGTGGGTATCCTCCGCGATCTTCGCCATCGCCGATCGCGCCTCGCCCTGGCTGCCGGTGCAGATCAGCAGGATTTCCTCGTCCGGCAGGTAGCCGGCCTCGTCCTCCGGCACGAAGGGCGGGATGGATTTCAGGTAGCCGCAGTCGCGCGCCGCGGCCTCGATGTTGCGCAGCGACCGCCCGAACAGCGAGACCTGCCGCCCCGCCGCGCGCCCGGCCAGCGCGATCGATTCCAGCCGCGCGACGTTGGAGGCGAAGCCGGTCACCGCCACGCGCCCGGTCATGGAACGGATCAGCGCGGCCAGGTTGCGCCGCACCTCCGCCTCGCTGCCCGAATGGCCTTCCAGCATGGCGTTGGTGGAATCGCAGACCATCGCGAGCACGCCTTCCTCGCCGAGCTTCGCGAAGGCGTCTTCATCCGTGCGCGGGCCGATCAGCGGGTCGGGGTCGAGTTTCCAGTCGCCGGTGTGCAGCACCACGCCGTGGCGCGTGCGGATCGCCAGCGCCTGGGCTTCGGGTATGGAGTGCGCGACGGGAATGTATTCGCAGTCGAAGGGGCCAAGCCGGAAGCGCGTGCGCGGCTGCGTCACGATCAGCGGCACCTCCTGCAGCATGCCGGCCTCGGTCAGCTTGCGCGTGAGCACCGTGGCGGCGAAGGGCGTGGCGAACACCTTGCAGCGGAACTGCCGCCACAGATGCGTGACCGCGCCGATGTGGTCCTCATGCGCGTGGGTGATGACCAGGCCGACCAGCCGGTCGCGGCGCGCCGCGAGCCAGGCCGGGTCGGGCACCATGACATCCACTTCGGGATTGTCGCGGCCGGCGAAGCCGATGCCGCAATCCACCGCGAGCAGCGCATCGTCGCAGCGGTACACATTCAGGTTCATGCCGATCTCGCCGGTCCCGCCAAGCGGCAGGAAAGCGAGGTCGCCGGAGACGGCGTTCATATCAGCTGCCCTCGAGCGGCGGGCAGCCGGCATTGGGCTGCCGATGCGCGTTGCGGAGCAACGCGACATGGGGCCCGTCCGCCGGCCTTGCCTTCGCGGCACGCGCCGCGGGCCGCATTCGCGGCCCCGGCCCGTCGGGCCGAATGCCGGTGCTTCGCGAGTCTAGTGTCATGGAAGTCAGTCGGACTCCGATCTCAGCGGGTCGCGGAGCGCGCTGTGGTGGAAGACGGGAACAGGATTGCGATCGGCCAGCAGGCGCAGGCCCTCGAGCGTGATGTCGGGGTCGGTCCGTTCGATGACAAGGGTACCCTCGGCAAACAAGGACGCGAGCCCCCCGGTGCCGATGACCTTCAATGGCCCACCATACTCCGCCTTGATGCGCGAGACGATGCCCTCGATCAGCCCGACATAGCCCCAGTAGATGCCCGATTGCATGGCGGGCACGGTCGAGCGGCCGATCACCGCCTGCGGGCGGCCGATGCCGATGCGCGGCAAGCGCGCGGCGGCGCGGTGCAGGGCCTCGATCGACAGGTTGATGCCCGGGGCGATGACGCCGCCGAGGTAGGCGCCGTCGCGGTCCACCACGTCGAAGGTGGTGGCGGTGCCGAAGTCGATCACCACCAGCGGGCCCTTGTAGTGGGTGTGGCTCGCGAGCGCGTTGAGCAGGCGGTCGGCGCCCACCTCGTTGGGCTGGTCGACGCGGATGTCGAAGCCCCAATCCAGGTGCGCGCGGGCGATCAGGGGCTCGGTGTCGAACCAGTCGCGACAGACGCGGCGCAGATTGTACAGCGCGGCGGGAACGACGGTGCCGATGACGCAGCGCGTGACGTCGTTGGGGTTCACCCCGGCATGCTGGAACAGCGCCAGCAGCCACACCGCGTATTCGTCCGAGGTACGGTCGGCGCGCGTCGCGATACGCCAGCGGCCACGCCATTCCTTCCCGTCATGGACGGCGAAGACGACGTTGGTGTTGCCGGCATCGATGGCGAGCAGCATGGGCTAGGCGACCTCTCCCGAGGCGAGGGCATGGATACGCCCGCCGGTGGACAGCAGCAGGCTGCCATCCTCGGCAAGGCCTGCGAAGCGGCCGGCGATGCCGCTGGTGAGCGCGATATGCGTGTCGAGCGCCGGGCCGCGTTCGAGCCAGGCGGCGCGGATGGCGGCGAAACCTTCGGTCAGGCGCTGGGTCCGGCGTGCGTCGAGGGCGGTGAGCAGGGTTTCGGCGAAGGCTTCGGGCGTGGGGGGCGTGATCCCGGTATCGGCCAGGCAGGCGGTGCTGCGGCCTTCGACCTGCGGCGCATGGGCCAGGTTCACGCCGATGCCCAGGCACAGCCAGGCAATGCCGCCGTGGTCGTCCGCGCTGGCCTCGGCCAGGATGCCAGCGGATTTCGCGCCGTTCAGCAGCAGGTCATTAGGCCATTTCAGCGCGATGGCGCGCGGGTCCGGGATGGTGGTGGCCACCGCGTCGGCCAGCGCGACGGCGGCCAGCAGGCCCCATTGTGGCGCGTGGCGCAGCGGGTCCGTCGGGCGCAGCAGGATCGACAGATGCAGGTTCCCGGCGCGGCTCTCCCAGGCGCGGCCCTGCGTGCCGCGCCCCGCGGTCTGCCGATGCGCCAGCACGGCAAGCCCTTCGGGTTCGCCGGCCGCGGCCAGTTGCGCGACCAGGTCCGAGGTGCTCGGCAGCGCGGCGTGCACGCGCAGCCGAAAGCGGTGCCGCGTCACCCCAGGAGTGCCGCGACCGCCGCCTGCGCCGCCGCCACCAGCGGCGCCGGGTAGAGGAAGAACAGCAGCGTGAACAACCCGGACGCCGTCATCACCAGGGACACCGTCGCCGGCCGCGGGTCGAGCGCCGCGCCCACCTGGTCGTCGAAGAACATCACCTTGACGATGCGCAGGTAGTAGAAGGCCGAGACGACGGATGCGAGCACGCCCACGATCGCGAGCGTCCACAGCCCCGCATCGACCGCCGCCTTGAAGACGAACATCTTGCCGAAGAAGCCGGCCAGCGGCGGGATGCCGGCCATCGAGAACATGAAGATCGCCATCCAGACCGCCATGCCGAGGTCGGTCTTGGCCAGGCCGGCGAGGTCCTTCACCTGCTCGACCGCCCTGCCCTGCCGGCGCATCGCCACCAGCACGGCGAAGGCGCCGAGGTTCATCAGCAGGTAGATCGCCATGTAGACCAGCAGGCCGCGCATGCCGGCCTCGGACGCCGCCGCGAGCCCGACCAGCGCGAAGCCGACATGGCCGATCGAGGAATAGGCCATCAGGCGCTTGATGTTCTCCTGCCCGATGGCGGCGAAGGCGCCGAGCACCATCGACAGCAGCGAGATCACGACGACCACCTGCTGCCACTGGCCCGCGAGGTCCCCGAACGGCCCGCCCAGCACGCGCGCGAACAGCGCGATGGCCGCGACCTTGGGCGCCGCGGCGAAGAAGGCGGTGACCGGCGTGGGCGCGCCCTCGTAGACGTCGGGCGTCCACATGTGGAAGGGCACGGCGGAGATCTTGAAGGCCAGGCCCACCATCACGAAGACCAGCCCGACGACCAGGCCGGAACTCGCCTTGGTCGGGTCCGAAAGGACGTTCGCGATGCTGTCGAAATTGGTCGTGCCGGTGAAGCCATAGACCAGCGAGGAGCCATACAGCAGCAGCCCCGAGGCGAGCGCGCCGAGCACGAAGTACTTGAGGCCGGCCTCCGCCGAGCGTTCATCGTCCCGGTTGAAGGCGGCCACGACGTACAGGCTGAGCGAGAGCAGCTCGAGCCCGATATAGAGCGCCATCAGGTCGTTGGCCGACACCATGACCATCATGCCGAGCGTGGCGAACAGCAGCAGCACCGGGTATTCGAAGCGGTCGAGACCCTCGCGCGCGTTGAAGTCGATGCTGAGCACCACGCCTGCCGCCGCGCCCAGCAGGATCAGCACCTTGGCGAAGCGCGAGAAGGCGTCGGCGGCGATCTGCCCGCCGAAGGCGGTGCCCTCCGGCACGCCCAGCGTCACCACGGCGGTCAGCAGGAAGGCGCCGACCACGGCCATGGCGCAGGGGAAGAAGGTGTTGCGCTTGGGCAGCACGCCGATCCCCAGGATGGCGAGGCCGCAGACGGCCAGCACCAGTTCGGGAAGTGCGAGGGTCCAGTTCATCATCTCACATCCCCGCCAGTCGTGCGGCGCCGAGTGCTGCTTCGTGCCGCACCACCAGCGCGGTCACCGAGGCTTCGAAGAAGGACAGGAAGGACTGCGGATAGACGCCCATCCAGATCGCGAGGATCACCAGCGGCGCGAAGACCGCATGTTCGCGCGGCGACATGTCCATCAGCCCGCGCAGATCATCCCTGGTGATGCGTCCGAAGGCGACGCGCTTGTAGAGGTAGAGCGCATAGGCCGCGCCCAGGATCATGCCCATCGCCGCGCCGAAGGCGACCCAGGCGTTGATCTTCCAGGCCGCGACGATCACCAGCAATTCACCGGGGAAGCCCGCCAGGCCCGGCAGCGCGACCGAGGCCATGGTGAACAGCATGAAGACCAGCGCATAGGCGGGCATGATCTTCGCGACGCCGCCATAGCGCGCGATCTCGCGCGAATGCACGCGGTCATAGAGCACGCCGACGCACAGGAACAACGCCCCCGAGACGACGCCGTGCGACAGCATGGTGTACAGCGCGCCCGACAGCCCCTGCACGCTGAAGGTGAAGATGCCGAGCGTGACGATGCCCATATGCGCCACCGATGAGTAGGCGATGAGCTTCTTCATGTCCTCCTGCGCCAGCGCGACCAGCGAGGTGTAGACCACCGCGATGATCGACAGCGCGTAGATGTAGGGCGCGAAGTCGGCGCTGGCATGCGGCAGCATCGGCAGGCTGAAGCGCAGGAAGCCATAGGCCCCCATCTTCAGCAGCACGCCTGCCAGGATCACCGAACCCGCCGTCGGCGCTTCGACGTGGGCATCCGGCAGCCAGGTGTGGAAGGGCCACATCGGCACCTTCACCGCGAAGGAGGCGAAGAAGGCCAGGAAGATCCAGGTCTGCAGCCCGGCCGGGATGGCGTGGCGCATCAGTTCCGGGATGTCCGTGGTGCCGGCCCGGAACCACAGCAGCAGGATCGCCAGCAGCATCAGCACCGAGCCGAGCAGCGTGTAGAGGAAGAACTTGAACGATGCGTAGACGCGCCGCTTGCCCCCCCATACGCCGATGATCAGGAACATCGGGATCAGCACGCCCTCGAAGAAGACGTAGAAGACGATGAAGTCGAGCGCGGCGAACATGCCGACCATCATCATCTCGAGCACGAGGAAGGCGACCATGTATTCCCGCACACGGGTCTGGATCGACTCCCAGGATGCCAGGATGCAGATCGGCGTCAGCAGCGTCGACAGCAGGATGAACAGCACCGAGATGCCGTCCACGCCCATGTGGTAGGTGATGCCGAACTCACTCAGCCAATCGAGGCGTTCGACGAACTGGAAGCCTGGGTCGGTCTTGTCGAAGCGGAACCACAGGATCAGCGACAGCGCGAAGACGATCAGGCTGGTCCACAGCGCAGTCCAGCGCGCGTTCTCGGCGGTGACCTTGTCGTCGCCGCGCAACGTCAGGATGGCGATGGCGCCCGCCAGCGGCAGGAAGGTCAGCAGGCTCAGCAGCGGAAAGCCGGCGGCGTTCATCGGGCGGCTCCGAAGGCGAGCAAGGTCACGAAGACCGCGAGGCCGACGATCATGGTGAAGGCGTAGTTGGCGACGCGACCGGTCTGCAGGCGCACCGCCCCCTGCGCGACATCGGATGCGAGGGCGGCCGCGCCATTGGGCACGCCGTCGATCACGCCCGCATCGACCTTCTGCCACAGCACGCGGGCCAGCGCGCGGGTCGGCCGCACGAAGATCGCGTCATACAATTCGTCGAAATACCACTTGTTCAGCAGGAACCGGTACAGCCCGCCGAAGGTGGCAGCGAGCTTCCCCGGGATGGACGGCGCCAGCACGTACAGGATGTAGGCCAGCGCGATGCCCGACAGCCCCACCACGGTGGGTGCGAGCGGCACCCAGGACGGGACGTGATGCGCCGCATCCATGATGTGGTTGTGCGGCGCGTTGACGATGGCGCCGTTCCAGAACTGCTCCCAGTGATGGCCGACGAAATTGTCCTTGAAGACCGCGCCCACGGTGATGGCGCCGACCGCCAGCACCGTCAGCGGCGCCAGCATGGAGATCGGGCTTTCGTGCACGTGCTCCATGGTGTGGTGGTCGGCGCGCGGCGCGCCGTGGAAGGTCAGGATGATGAGGCGCCAGGAGTAGAAGGCTGTCAGGAAGGCGGCGATCATGCCGGCCGCGAAGGCGTACATGCCCACGCCGGTGCCCGCGGCATAGGCCGCCTCCAGCACGAAGTCCTTGGAGTAGTAGCCGGCGAAGTAGGGCACGCCCGCCAGCGCCAGCGAGCCGATCCACATGACCGCATAGGTCATCGGGATCTTGCGCCAGATGCCGCCCATCTTCCGGATGTCCTGCTCATTGGACATGGCGTGGATGACCGACCCGGCACCCAGGAACAGCAGCGCCTTGAAGAAGGCATGCGTGAACAGGTGGAACACCGCGCCCTGGTAGGCACCGACGCCGGCCGCGAAGAACATGTAGCCGAGCTGCGAGCAGGTGGAATACGCGATGATGCGCTTGATGTCGTTCTGGACGCAGCCGATGGTCGCGGCGAACAGCGCGGTCGATGCGCCGACCACGGTCACGACGGCGAGTGCTGTGGGCGCGTATTCGAACACCGGCGACATGCGCGCCACCAGGAACACGCCGGCGGTCACCATCGTCGCCGCATGGATCAGCGCGGAGACCGGCGTCGGCCCCTCCATCGCGTCCGGCAGCCAGGTGTGCAGGCCGAGCTGCGCCGACTTGCCGCAGGCGCCCAGGAACAGCAGGACGCAGATGACCTCATAGGCCGGCATGCCTGCGAAGGTGGCGTCGCGATGCTGCGCCACGCTGCCGAAGATGGCGCTGAATTCGACGCTGCCGAAGGTCCAGAAGGTCAGCGCCAGGCCCAGCATGAAGAAAAGGTCGCCCACGCGGTTGACGATGAAGGCCTTCATCGCCGCGGCGCAGGCGCTCTCCTTCTCGTACCAGAATCCGATGAGCAGATAGGAGGCGAGGCCCACGCCCTCCCAGCCGAAGAACAGCTGCACCAGGTTGTCGGCGGTCACCAGCATCAGCATCATGAAGGTGAACAGCGACAGGTAGGCGAAGAAGCGCGGGCCGACGCTGTAGATGTGGATCAGCGTCGAGATCAGCGTGACCATGCCGACCATGACCGCGCTCAGCGTGTCGTAGCGCAGCGCCCAATTCACCTCGAAGCCGCCCACATCGAGGAAGGTGACGATGTCGATCGTGGTCGGCGCGTGGCCGAGCGCGACCTGCCAGAAGGCGGTCAGCCCGCAGATCGCGGCCAGCACCATGCAGATGATGGTCGCCGCCTGGGCGGCGCGGTCGCCGATCCAGCGACCGAACAGGCCCGCGATGCTCGCACCCAGCAGCGGAAAGAAGACGGCGCCGACGAGCATAGTCTCAGCCCTTCAGGGTCGAGATATCCTCGACCTCGATCGTACCGCGATTGCGGAAATAGATGACCACGATGGCGAGGCCGATCGCCGCTTCGGCCGCCGCCACGGTCAGGATGAACATGGTGAAGACCTGCCCCGTGAGGTCGCCCAGCGCGGCCGAGAAGGCCACCAGGTTCAGGTTCACCGCGAGCAGGATCAGTTCGACCGACATCAGGATGACGATCACGTTCTTCCGGTTGAGGAAGATGCCGAAGATGCCCAGCACCAGCAGGATCGCCGACACGGTCAGGAAATGCGCGAGCGAGACGGCCATCTCAGTGATGCCCCCCGTGCTGGTGCTCGACCTGCCTGGGTTTTTCGTCGTCGGGCGAAGGCGGGCGCTCGATGCCGATCTCCTTCAGCCCCGCCCCGGTCGGCACGGAGCGCACTGAGACCGTACCCGCGCGCGCAACCTGCACGCCGACGTCCTGCCGCTTGGTGCCCGGTCGGTCACGATGCGTCAGGACGATGGCGCCGACCATCGCCACCAGCAGGATGATGCCGCTGCCCTGGAACAGGTAGATGTAGTCGGTATAGAGGATGCGCCCGAGCGCCTCGGCGTTGGTCACGCCCTCGGGGTTCGGGTTCAGCCGAAGTGCGGCGGCCTCCGGCGCGAAGCGCCACACCGTCACCACCATGAAGAGTTCCAGCAGCAGGATCCCGCCGATGATCGCCCCGATCGGCGCGTAGCGCTGGAACCCCTCGCGCATCTGCGCGAAGTCGATATCCAGCATCATCACCACGAACAGGAACAGCACCGCGACCGCGCCGACATAGACGATGACCAGGATCATCGCGAGGAATTCGGCGCCGGCGATCAGGAACAGCCCCGCCGCATTGAAGAAGGCCAGGATCAGGAACAGCACGGAGTGCACGGGGTTGCGGCTGGTCACCACCATCACGGCGGAGGCGATCAGCACCGCCGCGAAGGCGTAGAAGGAAAGCGTTGCGATCATCGTGGCTGTCTTACCGGTAAGGCGCGTCGAGGCGCAGCCGCTCGGCCAGGATCGGCTCCCAGCGGTCACCGTTGTCGAGCAGCTTCTCCTTGGTGAAGATCAGCTCCTCGCGCGTCTCGGCGGCGAATTCCATGTTCGGCCCCTCGACGATGGCATCGACCGGGCAGGCTTCCTCGCACAGGCCGCAATAGATGCACTTCGTCATGTCGATGTCGTAGCGCGTGGTGCGGCGTGATCCGTCCTCGCGCGGCTCGGCCTCGATGGTGATGGCCTGGGCGGGACACACCGCCTCGCACAGCTTGCAGGCGATGCAGCGTTCCTCGCCATTCGGGTAGCGGCGCAGCGCGTGCTCCCCCTTGAAGCGCGGGCCGAGCGGGCCGCGTTCGAAGGGGTAGTTCAGCGTGACCTTCTTCTTGAAGAAGTACTTCAGCGTCAGCGCCATGCCCGAGACGATCTCGGTAAGCAGAAGGCTGCGGGCGACGCGATCGAGGGAGGCCATGGTCAGATGATCCTCACGCCGGCAGCCAGCCGGCGAGCTTCAGCACGAATGCGGTCAGCACCAGCCAGCCCAGGCTGAGCGGCAGGAACACCTTCCAGCCCAGGCGCATCAACTGGTCGTAGCGGTAGCGCGGGAAGGTCGCGCGCACCCAGATGAAGGTGAACAGGCACAGGCAGATCTTGGCGACGAACCAGACCGGGCCCGGCACCCAGTTGAACGGCGCGATGTCGATCGGGGGCAGCCACCCCCCCAGGAACAGGATGGTGGTCAGCGCCGACATCAGGATCATGTTCGCGTATTCGCCGAGGAAGAACAGCGCGAAGGACATGCTGCTGTATTCGACGAAGAAGCCGGCGACGAGCTCGGACTCACCCTCCGGCAGGTCGAAAGGCGCGCGGTTTGTCTCGGCGAGCGTCGAGATGAAGAAGATCACGAACATCGGGAACAGCGGGATCGCGAACCAGATGGTCGATTGCGCGCGCACGATCTCGGTGAGGTTCAGCGACCCGACGCACAGCAGCACGGTCACGATCACGAAGCCCATGCTGACTTCGTAGGAGACCATCTGCGCCGCGGAGCGCATCGCACCGAGGAAGGCGTATTTCGAATTCGACGCCCAGCCCGCGATGATCACGCCGTACACGCCGAGCGAGCTGATCGCGAACAGGTACAGGATGCCCACGTTGATGTCGGCGATCGCCCAGCCGTCATTCACCGGGATCACCGCCCAGGCGATCATCGCCAGCGCGAAGGTGAGCATGGGCGCCAGCAGGAACAGGACGCGATTCGCGCCGGTCGGCACGATCGTCTCCTTCATCAGCATCTTGATGGCGTCGGCGAAGGGTTGGAACAGGCCGAAGGGTCCGACGACGTTCGGCCCCTTCCGCAACTGCATCGCCGCCAGGACCTTGCGTTCGGCGTAGGTCAGGTAGGCCACGCCCACCAGCAGCGGCACCAGCAGCGCCAGCGCCTTCACCACGGTCAGGATCAGGATGCCGAGCGGGTGGGTGAAGAAGAAGTCCATCGCCCTACTCCGCCGCCATCGCCTGGGCCGGGCCATAGACCGCGGCGCATTCCGCCATGGTGTCGGAGGCCCGGCTGATCACATCGGCCTGGTGGTACACGGCGATCGGCAGCACGAACGGGGCGTCGGTCGTCGCACCGGACGCCGGGCCGGCGGTGTCCGCGCAGCCGCCGCGCAGAACGTCCCCCACGCGCGCAAAGACCGGGCTCGTCTCCGCCAGCCGCGCGCGGATCGCGCCGGTGTCGTGATAGGGCAGCGTCTTGCCCACGCCCTCGCTGTAGGCGCGGATGATGCGCCAATCCTCCTTCGCTTCGCCGGGCGGGAAGATCGCGAGGCGCCCGCGCTGCGCGCGCCCTTCCGTGTTCACCCAGGTCGCGTCCTTCTCGGTGTAGGCCGCGCCCGGCAGGATCACGTCGGCGCGCGCGGCCATCGCATCGCCGTGGTGGCCCTGGTAGATCACGAAGGTTCCGACCGGGATGCGCGCGGGGTCGAAGCCATCGGCATTCAGCAGCCACAGCGCATCGACGCCGCCGGACAGCATTTCGGCCAGCGGCTTGCCGCTCACGAAACCCAGTTCCAGCGCGCCCACCTGGCCGCCGAACAGGTGCAGCAGGTTGAAGCCGTGCCAATCCGGCGTCAGCGCGCCGGTCTGTTCGGCCAGCGCCCAGGCCGCCGCCAGTACCGCCGCGCCATCCGCACGCTGCAGCGCGCCGCGGCCGAGGATGATCATCGGCTTCTGCGCGGCCTTCAGCGTCTCGGCGAAGCCCTGCATCGCGGCAGGCCCCTCGCCCAGATGTTGCGCCGGGTAGGTCAGGTCGACGCCGCGCGGGCCAACGAAGCCGATCGGGAACTTGCCGTGCGTCCAGCGCTTGCGGATGCGCGCATTCAGCACCGGCGCCTCGCGCCGCACATCGGCGCCGATGATGAGCAGCGCATCGGCCTCGTCGATGCCGGCGATGGTGGTGTTGAAGCGGAAGAAGTCCGGCCGCGACGCGTCGATCGCCGCGAAATCGTCGCGGCAGTCGAGGTTCGCGGACCCATACGCCGCCATCAGGTCCTTCAGCGCCAGCGTGCTCTCCGCATCCGCCAGCGCACCCGCGACAGCGCCGATGCGCTCCCCCGGCAGCGCGGACAGCTTCGCGGCGATCGCCGCGAAGGCCTCCGGCCAGGTCGCCGCCGCCAGCTTGCCGTCGCGCTTCACCCAGGGGCGATCGAGCCGCCGCCGCTTCAGCCCGTCGAAGGAAAAGCGGCCGCGATCGGCCATCCATTCCTCGTTCACCGCCTCGTTGATGCGCGGGATGATGCGCAGCACTTCCGGCCCGCGTGCATCGACGCGGATATTCGCACCGACCGCATCCAGCACATCGATGCTGTCGGTCTTGGACAATTCCCAGGGGCGCGACACGAAGGCATAGGGCCGCGACGTCAGCGCACCCACCGGGCAGATGTCGATCAGGTTGCCCGACAGCTCGGAGGTCAGCGCCTTCTCCACATAGGTGCCGATCTCCATGTTCTCGCCGCGATTCGTGCCGCCCATTTCGGACGTGCCCGCCACCTCGGCCGAGAAGCGGACGCAACGGGTGCAATGGATGCAACGGTTCATCACCGTCTTCACCAGCGGGCCGATATCCTTGTCCTTCACCGCGCGCTTCGGTTCGCCATAGCGCGACGTGTCGTGGCCATAGGCGACGGACTGGTCCTGCAGGTCGCACTCGCCGCCCTGGTCGCAGATCGGGCAATCGAGCGGATGGTTGATCAGCAGGAATTCCATCACGTTGCGCCGCGCCTGGCGCACCACCGCGGTGTCGGTGAACACCTTCATCCCGTCCATCACCGGATAGGCGCAGGAGGCGACGGGCTTCGGCGCCTTCTCCACCTCGACCAGGCACATGCGGCAATTGCCGGCGACCGACAGGCGCTCGTGGTAGCAGAAGCGCGGCACTTCCTTGCCCGCGGCCTCGCAGGCCTGCAGCACGGAGGCGCCGTTCGGGACCTCGACCTCGATGCCGTCGACGGTGACCTTCGCCATGGCCTTACTCCGCCGCCAGGCGCGTGTTGCGCGCCTTGAACGCCGCGATGCGGTCTTCCATCAACGGCCGGAAGTGCCGGATCAGCCCCTGGACCGGCCAGACCCCGCCATCGGCCAGCGCGCAGATGGTGTGGCCCTCGATGCGGCGGGTCACGTTGTCGAGCACGTCGATCTCATCCACCTCGGCATCGCCGATCACCATGCGGTCCATCATGCGCTTCACCCAGCCCATGCCCTCGCGGCAGGGCGTGCACTGGCCGCAGCTCTCATGCTTGTAGAAGGCCGACAGCCGGGCGATCGCGCGGATCACGTCGGTCGACTTGTCCATCACGATCACGCCGGCGGTGCCGAGGCCCGAGCGATGTTCGCGCAGCGCGTCGAAATCCATCAGCACGTCGTCGCACACGCTTTTCGGCAGCAGCGGCGTCGACGACCCGCCCGGGATGACGCACAGCAGGTTGTCCCACCCGCCGCGCACGCCACCGGCGTAGCGTTCGATGAGTTCCCGCAGCGGGATGCTCATCTCCGCCTCGACGTTGCAGGGCTTGTTCACGTGGCCCTGGATGCAGAAGATCTTCGTCCCCGAATTCTTCGGTCGACCGAAGGAGGCGAACCATGCGCCGCCGCGGCGCAGGATCTCGGGCACCACGGCGATGGTCTCGACATTGTTGACCGTGGTCGGGCAGCCATAGAGGCCGACGGCGGCAGGGAATGGCGGCTTCAGCCGCGGCATGCCCTTCTTGCCTTCCAGGCTTTCGATCAGCGCGGTTTCCTCGCCGCAGATATACGCCCCTGCCCCGCGATGCACATACAGGTCGAAATCATACCCCGACCCCGCCGCATTCTTGCCCAGCAGCCCGGCCTCATAGGCCTCGGCGATCGCGGCCTCGAGCACGATGCTCTCGTTGTAGTATTCGCCGCGGATGTAGATGTAGCCGGCGATCGCACCCATCGCGAAGCCGGCGATCAGGCAGCCCTCGATCAGCGTATGCGGATCGTGGCGGATGATGTCGCGGTCCTTGCAGGTGCCGGGTTCGGATTCGTCGGCGTTCACCACCAGGTAGGACGGCCGCCCATCCGACTGCTTCGGCATGAAGGACCACTTCATGCCGGTGGGGAAGCCGGCGCCGCCGCGCCCGCGCAGGCCGGAATTCTTCATCTCCTCGATGATGCCATCGCGCCCGCGCGCGATGATCGCCGCCGTGCCGTCCCAGTTGCCGCGCATGCGCGCCGCAGCAAGGTTCCAGGGCTGCGTGCCGTACAGGTTCTGGAAGATGCGGTCCTTGTCGGACAGGGCCATGTCACTCGCTCTCCGCGCCGGTGAGGACCTGCGGTCCGCCTTCCGGCGCACTCGTCTGCCGGCCGATCACGCTGCCGGGCGTCGGCCGCTCGCCGCGCTTCAGCGATCCGATCAGCGCCACCGTGCTCTCGTAGTCCAGGTCCTCGTAGTAGTCGTCATCCACCGCGATCATCGGCGCGTTCACGCACGCCCCCATGCATTCCACCTCGGTCAGCGTGAACATCCCGTCCGCGCTGGTATCGCCATAGCCCTTGAGATGCCCGGCATCCTTGCAGGCGCGCAGCACCTCGTCCGATCCGCGCAGCCAGCACGGCGTCGTGCCGCACACCTGCAGATGGAACCGCCCGATCGGCCTGGTGTTGAACATGAAGTAGAAGGTCGCGACCTCGTAGACGCGGATCGGCGGCATCCCCAGGCGGTCCGCCACCACGTCCATCGCCACGCGTGGCACCCACGCACTGCCGGCCTGCCGCCCCATCTGCTTCTGCACCACGTACAGCAGCGGGATCACCGCGCTGGCCTGCTTGCCTTCCGGATAGCGGCGGATGATCGTCGCGATCTTCGCCTCGCTCTCGGCATCGAAGGCGAAGGAGGTCGGTTCCTCGTGATGCGCGCTCACCGGTCGATCTCCCCGAACACCACGTCGAGCGATCCGACCACCGCCACCGCATCGGCCAGCATGTGCCCCTTGGACAGCACTTCCATCGCCTGGAGGTGCGCATATCCCGGCGCGCGGATCTTGCAGCGGTACGGCTTGTTCGTGCCATCCGCCACCAGGTACACGCCGAACTCGCCCTTCGGCGCCTCGGTGACCGTGTAGGTGCTGCCCGCCGGCACGTGATAGCCCTCGGTATAGAGCTTGAAGTGATGGATCAGCGCTTCCATCGAGCGCTTCATCTCGCCGCGCGATGGCAGCGCGATCTTGTTATTCAGCACCTTCACCGGGCCGGGCTTCATCTGGTTCAGGCACTGCTCGATGATGCGCAGCGACTGCCGCATCTCGAGCATGCGCACCAGGTAGCGATCGTAGCAGTCGCCCCGCGTGCCCACCGGCACGTCGAATTCCATGCGGTCGTAAACGTCATAGGGCTGCGACTTGCGCAGATCCCACGCGCAGCCGGAGGCGCGCAGGCAGGGGCCGGAGAAGCCCCACTCCATCGCCTGCTCGGCGGTCATCACGCCGATATCCACGGTGCGCTGCTTGAAGATGCGGTTCTCGGTCAGTAGCCCGGCCAGGTCGTCGATGAAGGCGGGGAATTTGCGCGCCCAGTCGCCGATGCGGTCCTCGAGCCCCGGCGGCAGGTCCTTCGCGACACCGCCAGGCCGGAAGTAGTTGGCGTGGTAGTGGCTGCCCGACACCTGCTCGTAGAATTCCAGCAGCGTCTCGCGCTGTTCGAAGCCCCAGAGCGCCGGCGTGATGGCGCCGCAGTCGAGCGCATAGGTCGTGATGTTCAGCAGGTGGTTCAGCACCCGCGTCACCTCGGCGAACAGCACGCGGATGTACTGCGCGCGCTCCGGCGCCTCGATCCCCAGCAGGCGTTCGGTCGCCAGCGCGAAGGGATGCTCCATGCACATCGGGCTGACGTAATCCAGCCGGTCGAAATACGGCAGCGCCTGGATGTAGGTCTTGTGCTCGATCAGCTTCTCGGTGCCGCGATGCAGCAGGCCGATATGCGGGTCGGCACGCTCGACGATCTCGCCCTTCATTTCCAGGATCAGGCGCAGCACGCCATGCGCGGCCGGGTGCTGCGGGCCGAAATTGATCGTGTGGCTCTCGACCTCGATGCTGCCCTTCACCGACTCGACGGGCGCATCACCGATCAGGGGCTGCGCGCTCATGCCGGGCCCTCCAGACGGTTCAAGTGGATTTTCTCGTCGCCCGGGAGCGTGGTCATGCCCTCCCACGGGCTGAGGAAGTCGAAGTTGCGGAATTCCTGCGCAAGCTGCACCGGGCCATAGGCCACGCGCTTGAGTTCCTCGTCGTAGCGCAGTTCGACGAAGCCGGTCAGCGGGAAGTCCTTGCGCAGCGGATGGCCCTCGAAGCCGTAGTCGGTCAGCAGGCGGCGCAGATCGACCTGGCCTTCGAAGACCACGCCGTACATGTCCCAGGTCTCGCGCTCATACCAGGTGGCGGTCACCCAGATGCCGGCGACCGACGGCACCGGCGTCGCGGCATCGGTCGTGACCACCACGCGCAGGCGGTTGTTATGCGCCAGGCTGAGCAGGTTGTAGACGATCTCGAACCGCTCGGCATTCTCCGGCCAGTCGACTCCGCAGATGTCCATGCATTGTTCGAAGGCGAAGCGCGGGTCGTCGCGCAGCAGCAGCATCAGCGGCAGCAGCGAGTCGCGCCGCGCATGCAGCACCAACTCGGCGCCTCCGCGCGCCAGCGCCACCTCGGTCACGGCACCCCCGGCGGCGGCGGCGATCATCGTGCCCAGCACGCGAAACGGGTTTTCGGGCGCGGCCGGTTCGGCCGGCGTGATCTCGTTCTCAGCCACGCAGGATGGTCCCCGTCCGGCGGATTTTCTTCTGCAACTGCAGGATGCCGTACACCAGCGCCTCCGCCGTCGGCGGGCAGCCCGGCACATACACATCAACGGGCACGATGCGGTCGCAGCCGCGCACCACGCTGTAGGAGTAGTGGTAGTAGCCACCGCCATTGGCGCAGGAACCCATGCTGATCACCCAGCGAGGCTCCGACATCTGGTCGTAGACCTTGCGCAGCGCGGGGGCCATCTTGTTGGTCAGCGTGCCGGCCACGATCATCACGTCCGATTGCCGCGGCGACCCGCGCGGGATGATGCCGAATCGGTCGAGGTCGTAGCGCGCCATGTAGGCGTGGATCATCGGCACCGCGCAGCAGGCCAAGCCGAAGGTCATCGGCCACAGCGAGCCGGTGCGCGCCCAGTTCACCACCTTGTCGATGTTGGCGACGACGAAGCCCTTCTCCGCCATCTCGTCGGTGACCTGACCGATCACCGAATCCTGCGCCGCCCCCGGCGGCAGGGCCTGGCTGTTCCAGGCGATCTCATTGCTGGCGCTGCTCATGGGCCGCGTCACTCCCAGTCCAGGGCGCCTTTGCGCCACTCGTAGACGAAGCCGACCGTAAGCACGAACAGGAAGCCCATCATCGAGAGGAAGCCAAGCCAGCCGATATCCCCCAGTGCGATCGCCCAGGGAAACAGGAAGGCCACTTCGAGGTCGAAGATGATGAACAGGATCGCGACCAGGTAGAATCGCACGTCGAACCGCCGGCGCGTGTCGTCGAACGGCGCGAAGCCGCATTCATACGCCGAGAGTTTCTCGGCATACGGCTTCTGCCGCGCCGCGAGGAAGGCGCCGCCCACCATGGCGACGGCGATTCCGGCCGCGATGCCCAGGAAGACGAGCACCGGGAAATAGTCGGCCAGCAGCGGCTGGGTCATGGCAACCTTTGCTCCCCTGCCCTGTTCCGGGCATGCGGTGCCTGCGCGTGGGCGTTTGCCGCAGCGCAGCGCGGGCGGACCTTAGCCGCCCTTGTGGCGCTTCGCCATAGGTCGCGGCGTCCCGTTTTCAAGCATTCTCGTTACGATCGGATGAGGGGGCGCTTCGGATACGAAAGCGGCGCCGGGCTTGTGCCGCGGCGCCGCTGTTCCGTCGCTGTTCCGTCGCGTGGCGCGAGTGACGGGGCTCGAACCCGCGACCTCCGGCGTGACAGGCCGGCGCTCTAACCAACTGAGCTACACCCGCTCGCGACAGGAGGCGGGGGATACGTCCGACCGCGGGTTTCGTCAAGCGGCGTGTGCGGGTTTTGCGCTGCTGGGTGGCCCGCACCCGGCGCCATGCGCTGCGGGTCGCTTCGCCATCCCTTCAGGGGGATGATGCCGCGCCACCTGGGCGCGGAAAAATGGGCGCTGACGGGTTCGAACCGCCGACATCCTGCGTGTAAAGCAGGCGCTCTACCAGCTGAGCTAAGCGCCCCCACCCACACCCCTACCGCAGATCATGCGCCGCGCGCGAGAGGTCGAATCGACGCGCCGAAAACAGGAAGGGCCGGCCCTTCCGGACCGGCCCTCCATGCGATGACTGCCGAGGACGGCAGGATCAGTTCACGGCGTCCTTCAGGCCCTTGCCGGCCTTGAAGCGAACGGTCGTGCTGGCGGGGATCTTGATCTCCTCGCCGGTGCGCGGGTTGCGGCCCTTGCCGGCCTTGCGCTTGGACGTGGAGAAGGTGCCGAAGCCGACCAGGCGAACCTCGCCGCCCTTCTTCGAAAGGGCCTTCTCGATCGCGTCGAACACCGCGTCCACGACGTCGCCCGACTTGGCCTTGGGCAGATCGGTCGCCTCGGCGACGGCGGCGATGAGGTCCTGCTTGTTCACTGGGGAATCCCTCCTTGGGTAGCGGATGACGGGCCGCCGATTCGGCCAGCCGTGTCGGGCCGGAGAGTAGGAGCGCGGATTTCGCAGCGTCAACGATGGACCACCCGATTCGCCGCGGAAATCCGCCATTCACGGCAGGTGATGCGGCAAAACTGCAACGCTGCCCTGGGTTTTCCACAGAAAACCCCGGCGAAGCCGCGCTCCGCCGGGGTTTTTCATGCTTCGTCAGGATGTCGTCGGGTCAGTGCGGGAGAACGGTCCCGACGGTCCCCTGGTCCGGCCCGCGCGGCGCCGGGGTTTCCTCCGGCTCCTCCCAGGTGATGGGTTCGGGCTTCTTCACCAGGGCACGCTGGATCACCTCGTCGACGTGCGAGACCACGACCAGTTCGAGGTTCTTCTTCACGTTGTCCGGAATCTCGGCCAGGTCCTTCTCGTTGTCCTTCGGGATGAACACGGTCTTGATGCCGGCGCGCAGCGCGGCCAGCAGCTTCTCCTTCAAGCCGCCGATCGGCAGCACGCGCCCGCGCAGCGTGATCTCGCCGGTCATGGCGATGTCGCGCCGCACCGGAATGCCGGTGAGCACCGACACGATGCTCGTCGCCATCGCGATGCCCGCGGACGGACCATCCTTCGGCGTCGCACCCTCGGGCACGTGCACGTGGATGTCGCGCTTCTCGAACATCGTCGGCTTCAGGCCGAAGGTGGTCGAACGCGACCGCACATAGGACATCGCCGCCGAGACGCTCTCCTGCATGACATCGCCGAGCTTGCCCGTGGTCTTCACATTGCCCTTGCCGGGCACCACGATGCTCTCGATGGTCAGGATCTCGCCGCCCACCTCGGTCCAGGCCAGGCCGGTGACAACACCGACCATGTCCTCGGCCTCGGCCTCGCCGTAGCGGAACTTCCGCACGCCGGCGAACTTCTCGAGGTTGCGATGCGTGATCGCGACCTTCTTGGACTTCTTGGAGACGATCTCCTTCACCGCCTTGCGCGCCAGGCCCGCGATCTCGCGTTCCAGGTTCCGCACGCCGGCCTCGCGCGTGTAGTAGCGCACCAGGTCGCGGATCGCTTCTTCCGAGAGCGACCATTCGGTCGGCTTCAGCCCGTTCGCCTCGCTCACCTTCTTCATCAGGTGGCGCTTGGCGATCTCGATCTTCTCATCCTCGGTGTAGCCGGGGATGCGGATGATCTCCATGCGATCGAGCAGCGGCTGCGGCATGCGGAGCGAGTTCGCCGTGGTCACGAACATCACGTCCGACAGGTCGTAGTCCACTTCCAGGTAGTGGTCGGCGAAGGTGGAGTTCTGCTCCGGATCCAGCACCTCCAGCAGCGCG
>LNEW01000222.1 GCA_001464375.1 Rhodospirillales bacterium Ga0074136
CGACCGCCGCGCTTGTCCACCTCACGACGCGCGTTGAGGCCGGCGGTGCCGGCCCCCACGATCGCAACATCCACTGCGGACCCATCCATCCGAATTTGGCTCCTGTCCGGTCGGTCCGGCCCCGTTCAGAACGGCAGCACGGTGGTCGCGCGGTCGATCAACCGGCGTGCCATCTCGGGCGGCTGGGCAGGACGCACACCCTCGATCAGCGCCTCCGGCCCCACGCCCGCATTGGGAAGATAAAGTGCGCAGACCTCGGTGCGGACGCCGGCGCGGACCATGCCGGCGAGCATCTGTGCCGGCGTCGCGTTCATCGGCCGCAACGGCGTGGCGGCCGGGCCGGGTGGGTCGCGCCGCGCCAGATCGGCGGCGGGGCCGCAGAGCATCACCTCCACCGTAGCGCCTTGCGCGCGCATCGCGTTGAGCAGCACGAAGGCCATGCCCTGGACCTGGGTTTCGGTGCTGGTGACAATGGCCAGGACGCGCTGCGGTTCCTGTGCGACGGCGGGTGCCATGGCCAGCGCCGCGGTGGCGAGAAGCGCCAAGGTGGCCTGACGAAGCATGCGTGTCATAGAGGTGGTCCTTCGCTGTTGTCGGATGCCTGGCCGATGCGGCTGCCCGGCGTAGGCAAGGGCCACAAGCGCGCCGGCGCCGGTGAGGGCGGAGCGTCGCCCGCAGCGCCCTGAGCCGATGCGTCTTGGGGATGGATCGTCATTTCCCCTGTTTCCCTTTGGCGTGTGATGGCCGCTGACGAGCTTGCGGCGGGCTGTGGGCCGGGCTCACCCGTCGCTGCGACGCGATCGGGTCCCGCGCCGCGGGAGCCGCGTCGATCGGTGCGCAGTAGAGCCGGTAGAGCGTCTCGATGATCGCGATGACCTCGGCGCTGGCGAGGCGATAATAGATGGTCTGCCCGTCGCGCCTGGTATCCACCAGGCGCAGATCGCGCATCCGCGCGAGATGCTGCGACAGGGCGGAAGGCGTAAGGCCCACCAGATCCGCCAACTGTCCCACGGATTTCTCACCTTCGAGCATGTGGCACAGCGCGAGGAGGCGCTTGCCATTCGCAAGCGCCGCGAGCACGCGCGCGGCCTCCTCGGCCTTGGCTTCCATTTCGGTACCGATTTGGCTGTCTTCCGGCATTCTGAATCTTCGAACCTTGATATCTTCTTATATTAGTATATTATGAAATATCATCGCAACTCCTTCCTTTGAGGGCATTCCCCATGACCAACATCGGCTCCCTCGATCGCGCTGCCCGCTTCGTGCTGGGTGTGGCCCTGCTGGCTGCCCCCTTCCTGCTGCCGGAGTTCTTCGCGCCGCTCGGGCAGTGGCGCTTCGCCGTGGTCGCGGTCGGCGCCGTGCTGTTCGGAACCGCCGTGTTCCGCATCTGCCCGGCCTATATGCTGTTCGGCATCCGCACCTGCGCGATCGGCAAGGCGTGACATGACCGCCACGGAATTCACCCCGGTGGCCTCGCTTCTCGGCGGTGCGCTGATCGGCGCCTCGGCCGTGATGCTGATGGCTGCGAAGGGTCGTATCGCCGGCGTCAGCGGCATCGCGGTGCGGCTCCTGCCGCCATACGCCGACCGTGAGTTCGCCGGACGGCTCGCCTTCATCCTCGGCATAGTGGTGGCGCCGCTGGTTGTCCTGGTCGCCTCCGGCGTCGCACCGGTGCCGACCATAGAGGCCGGGCCCGCGCTGCTGCTCCTGGCAGGGTTGCTGGTCGGCTTCGGCGCGGTCTGGGGCAATGGCTGCACCTCGGGTCATGGCGTCTGCGGCCTGTCGCGGCTGTCGGTGCGTTCGCTGGTTGCCACGCTCACCTTCATGGCGACGGCGATGGCCACCGTTTTCCTCACCCGACACCTTCTGTGAGGCTGAGCATGTCCATCCTCGTGCAATTCGTGATCGGCCTGGTCTTCGGCCTCGGCCTTGTCATCGCCGGCATGTCCGACCCGGCGAAGGTGCTGAACTTCCTCGACATCGGCGCCATCCCGACCGGCGGCTGGGATCCGAGCCTCGCCTTCGTGATGGCAGGTGGCATCGCCGTCACCTTCATCGGCTTCAAGCTGGTGCTGCGGCGCTCCCAGCCGATCTTCGGGGGCAAATTCCACCTGCCGACTGCCACCGATATCGACGCACGGATCATCGCCGGCCCGGCCATCTTCGGCGTGGGCTGGGGCCTGGCCGGCTTCTGCCCCGGTCCAGCCTTCACGGCGCTGACCACCGGCGGCAGCGCGGCACTGATGTTTGTCGCGGCCATGCTGGTCGGGATGGCGGGCGCCCGCTGGCTTGCCAGCCGCCCGGCGGCGCCTGTGGCGGTGACCCCGCGCGGCTGAAGACCAATCAAGGCTGAGAGGAGCACCACCATGAACGCCAATCCGTATCGCGTCGATTTCTCCGTGAAGCCAGACGTCACGGCCTTCTTCGATGCGCCCACCAACACCATCAGCTATGTCGTGAAGGATCCGGCCTCGACTGCCTGCGCCGTGATCGATTCCGTCATGGACATCGACTACGCGGCGGGCCGCATCACGCATGGTTCGGCCGATGCGATCATCGCCCATGTCAAGGCGCATGGCCTGCGCCTGGAATGGCTGATCGAGACGCATGTGCATGCCGACCATCTGTCGGCCGCGCCCTATATCCAGCAGCAGCTCGGCGGCAAGATCGGCATCGGCAACCAGATTACCGTGGTGCAGGAGGTGTTCGGGAAGGTCTTCAACGAAGGCACCGAGTTCCGCCGCGACGGCAGCCAGTTCGACCGGCTGTTCAAGGATGGCGACAGCTACAGCATCGGGGCCATGACCGCCTTCGCGTTGCACACGCCAGGCCACACGCCGGCCTGCATGACGCATGTGATCGGCGATGCCGCCTTCGTTGGCGACACGCTGTTCATGCCCGATGGAGGCTCCGCCCGCGCGGACTTCCCCGGCGGTGACGCGCGCACGCTGTTCCGCTCGATCCATCGCGTACTGGAATTGCCGCCCGAGACGCGGCTGTTCATGTGCCACGACTACGGACCCAACGGGCGCGACATCAAGTGGGAGACCACGGTCGCCGAGGAACGCGCGCACAACATCCATGTGAAGGAAGGCGTCTCCGAGGATGAGTTCGTCGCGATGCGCGAGGCGCGTGACGCCACGCTCGGCATGCCGCGCCTGATCCTGCCCTCGCTGCAGGTGAACATGCGCGCCGGCGCGCTGCCGCCGCCGGACGACAGCGGCAAGGTCTTCCTGAAGGTGCCCGTCAACGCCCTGTGAGGGCGCCGCTGCGGCGGCCAGGAAAGACGTTGGAAGAACAGCCATGCAGGCCTACCAGAACAACACGTGCCCCTCGGTATCGGAACGGATTCTGATGGCGATCGTTGGCGGCACCGTGAGATGAACGCGCGCCTGCAGCGCCTGTTCCCGATCCTGGAATGGGCACCGCGCTACACGAGCGGCAATGCGGTGAACGACCTGTTCGCCGCGGTGATCGTGACCATCATGCTGGTGCCGCAGAGCCTCGCCTACGCCATGCTCGCTGGCCTGCCCCCGGTGGTCGGGCTCTACGCCTCCATCCTGCCGCTGATCGCCTACGCGATATTCGGCACCAGCCGCACATTGGCCGTGGGCCCGGTGGCGGTGGTGTCGCTGATGACGGCAGCCGCCCTCGCGCCCATTGCGCCGCAGGGCAGCGCCGCCTACCTGGCCGCCGCGGTGACGCTGGCCTTCCTGTCGGGGCTGATCCTGCTGGCAATGGCAGTGTTGCGGCTGGGCTTCCTGGCGAACTTCCTCAGCCATCCCGTGATCTCCGGCTTCATCACGGCGTCGGGCATCCTGATCGCAGCCAGCCAGCTCAAGCACATCCTTGGCATCCGCGCCGAAGGCGACACGCTGCCGCGCATCGTCGAGGGCATAGTCGGCCAGATCACCGCGACCAACATCTTCACGCTGCTCATCGGGGTCGGGGCCGTGGCGTTCCTGTTCTGGGTGCGCAAGCAATTGAAGCCGCGCCTGATCGGGCTCGGCCTCGGGCCGCGGCTCGCCGATCTTCTGGCCAAGGCGGGGCCGCTCGCGGCCATCGTCGTCTCCATGCTCCTGGTTGTCGGCTTTGGCCTGGATCGGCAGGGGGTGAAGATCGTAGGCGAAATCCCAGCCGGCTTGCCGCCCTTCGCGCTACCGGCATTCGACGCCGATCTGTGGATGCAATTGCTGCCGGCCGCGCTGCTCATCAGCCTGGTGGGCTTCGTGGAATCCGTCTCCGTCGCACAGACGCTGGCAGCGAAGCGGCGCCAGCGCATCGAAGCGAATCAGGAATTGGTGGGCCTCGGCACCTCCAACATCGCGGCAGCGCTTTCGGGTGGCTATCCGGTGACGGGCGGCTTCGCGCGCTCCGTCGTGAACTTCGACGCTGGCGCGGAGACGCCGTTGGCCGGCGCCATCACCGCATTGGGCATCCTGGCCGCTACCCTGTTCCTGACGCCGCTGTTCCGCTTCCTGCCGCAGGCGGTGTTGGCTGCGACCATCATCGTCGCGGTCCTGTCGCTGGTGGACCTCAAGGCGATCCGGCGAACCTACGCCTACTCCAAGGCGGATTTCGCAGCGATGGCCACAACCATCCTGCTGGTCCTGTTCGTCGGCGTTGAGGCGGGCATCGTGGCCGGCGTGGCACTGTCGCTGCTGCTGTTCCTGTGGCGCACCAGCACGCCGCACATGGCGATCGTGGGCCAGGTGCCGGGCACCGAGCATTTCCGCAACGTGGACCGGCACGCGGTGATCACCGACCCCGCGATCCTTTCGCTGCGCGTGGATGAGAGCCTGTACTTCGCCAATGCGCGCGCGCTCGAAGACCGCATCTACGCCGAGGTTGCCGCGCGTCCCGCCCTGCGGCACGTCGTGCTCATGTGCCCAGCGGTGAACATGATCGACGCCAGTGCGCTGGAAAGCCTGGAGGCGATCGCGGATCGGCTGCGCGCCGCCGGCGTCGGCTTCCATCTCTCGGAAGTGAAGGGCCCGGTGATGGATGCGTTGAAGCGCTCCGACTTCTTCGAGCATTTCAAGGGCCAGGTGTTTCTCTCGCAGTTCGAGGCCATGCGCCTGCTGAGTGCAGAGGCAGGAGTCGCACCAACCGCGACAACCGGCCTATCCGCGGTGCCCGCGCACCTGACGTAACCTCCCCGGTCTCATAGACGTATAGCCGGGTTGACAGCGCGAGTGGGGTGCGATGGGTCTGGGGGCCGCGATTGCGATTGTCTGCAAGACGCCCGGCGTTGGCGGCGGGAAATCACGCCTTCGTCCACTGCTCGGGGCGGAGAGGGTCGCACGACTATCCGCCTGCTTCATCCGCGACGTCGCCACCACCCTGGAGGCCGTGCCCGGCCCCCTCGGCCGGCAACTCTACGCGCTGTTCAGTCCGGCCGGATCGGAGGCATCGCTGCGGGCGCTGCTGCCATCGCCCTGGACGCTGGTGCTGCGCCGGGAGTCGAACGTTGGCTTGGTTCTGGATAAGAGCATGACGGCCTTCCTCGCCGACGGCCACGACTGTGCAATCCTGATGAACGGCGACAGTCCGACCCTGCCCACGGATTTCATCGTCGAGGCGATCGCCGCACTCCGTGCGCCCGGCGACCGCGTCGTCCTCGGTCCCGCTCTCGACGGCGGCTACTACCTCGTCGGGTTGAAGCGGCCCCAGCCCCGGCTGTTCCAGGACATCGCCTGGAGCACGCCGGAGGTGCTCGCATGCACGCTCGAACGCGCGAAGGAAATCGGCCTGCCCGCCACGCTGCTGCCGACCTGGTACGATGTCGACGAGCCGCAGGACTTCCTTCGGCTGCAGCAAGCGCCATGCCCGGCGTCGGGCGTAGCTGGCGGCCCCGCGCGGCACACGCGCGCGCTGCTGGCCGATTGGGGCGGGCTCCAGACCACCGAACTGTAGCGGCGTCCCGTGATGGAAATGCCGGCTGCTTCCGTAACCTCAACGGGCCGTCCGCCGAAGTATGGGCGAACCGAGAGAGGCACAGCCACGTTGGAAGCGACTCTGCCAGCCCCCGCAGGTCCCGCGCGCCGCCCCACGCTGCGCGACGGGGCGCTGCATGCCGACCTCTGCATCATCGGCGCGGGCTCCGGCGGCCTCTCGGTCGCGGCCGGCGCGGCGCAGATGGGGGCCTCCGTCGTCCTCATCGAGAAGCACCTGATGGGCGGCGATTGCCTCAACACGGGCTGCGTGCCTTCCAAGGCGCTGCTCGCCGCGGCGCATGCGGCCGAGGCGGTGCGTGCAAGTGGCCGTTTCGGCGTGAACGGGCACGAGCCCGACGTGGACTTTTCCAAGGTGCACGCGCATGTGCACGGCGTCATCGCGGCCATCGCCCCGCATGACAGCGTCGAGCGCTTCGAGGCGCTGGGCGTCACCGTGATCCAGGGCGCCGCCCGTTTCACCGGGCCGCAGAAGGTCGAGGCCGCAGGCCAGCGGATCCACGCCCGGCGCTTCGTGGTCGCCACCGGCTCGGCCGCCGCCGTGCCGCCCGTGCCCGGCCTCGGCGAGGCGCCCTACCTCACCAACGAGACCATCTTCGCGCTGACCGACCGGCCCGACCACCTGCTCGTGCTCGGCGGCGGGCCGATCGGGGTGGAAATGGCGCAGGCCTTCCGCCGCCTCGGCGCCGCGGTGACCCTGGTCGAACGCGGCGCCATCCTGCCGAAGGATGAGCCGGAGGCCGTCGCGGTCCTGCGCGCACGGCTGCTGCGCGAGGGCATCGCGTTGCACGAAGGCGCCGAGGTGCTCGCCGCCCACCGCGCCGCCAACGGCGTGGAGCTTGAGCTGCGCGGCGCGAACGCGCCGGTTGTCCTGCGCGGGACGCATCTTCTGGTCGCCGCCGGCCGCCGGCCGAACATCGCAGGCCTGGGCCTGGAAGCGGCCGGTATCGAGACAACGCCGCGCGGCATCACGGTGGACGCGCGGCTGCGCAGCACGAACCGGCGCGTCTTCGCGATCGGAGACGTCGCCGGCGGGCCGCAATTCACCCACATCGCCGGCTACCATGCCGGGATCGTCATCCGCAACGCGCTGTTCGGCCTGCCCGCGAAGGTGGACTACGCGGCGCTGCCCTGGGTGACCTATGCGGATCCCGAACTGGCCCATGTCGGCCTGACGGAGGCCGCGGCGCGCGAGGCCGGCCACCCGGTTTCCATCCTGCTGCAGCCGCTGTCGGGCAATGATCGCGCGCAGGCCGAGCGCGAGACCGAAGGCCTGGCCAAGATCGTGCTCGGCCGCGGCGGGCGCATCCTCGGCGCCACCATCGTTGCACCGCGGGCCGGCGAGATGATCGGCCTCTGGGGCTTGGCGATCCAGAAGCGCCTGGGGATCGGCGCCATCGCTGCCTGGCTCGCACCCTATCCGACCATGGCGGAGATCTCGAAGCGCGCCGCGGGCAGCTTCTACACGCCAAGCCTGTTCGGGCCCCGGACGCGCCGGCTGGTCGGCCTCGTCCAGCGCCTGTTGCCCTGAAGAGGACGTGCCATGAGCTTCGCCCGCCTGCTGCGCGAGCGCCGGGTCTGGATCGGCCTGGGCGTCGTCGGACTGCTCATTGCGCTGCGCGCCACGGGGCTGTCGGACCACCTTTCCCTTGCCACGCTGGCAGCACATCGCGAGTCGCTGAGCGGCTTCGTCGCGGCGAACCTGGCGCTGGCGGCGCTCGCCTATGTCGGGGTCTATGTCGTGGCCGTCGCCTTCTCGGTACCCGGCGCCGTGTTCCTGACCCTGTCGGGCGGGCTGCTGTTCGGCGCGGTGGGCGGCACGGCGCTCACGGTGGCGGCCGCGACGGTGGGCGCAACGCTGGTCTTCCTGTTCGCGCAGCGCCTGTTCGGCGCCGATGCACTGGACCGGCTGGGCCCGAAGGCGCGCGCGCTGGGCGAGGGCATCCGGCGCAACGCCGCGTCCTATCTGCTGGTGCTGCGCCTGGTGCCCCTGTTCCCGTTCTTCCTCGTCAACCTCGTGCCGGCCTTCGTCGGCGTTCGGCTGCCGACTTACATCGTCACCACCGCGCTCGGTATCCTGCCTGGGACGGCGGTGTTCAGCCTCGCGGGCGCCGGGCTCGGCGATGTGCTGGCGATGGGGGGCGCCTTCGATCCGCGCGCCGTGCTGACGCCGCAGATCCTGGGCGCGTTGCTCGGCCTCGCGGCACTTTCGTTGGCCGCCATCCCGCTCAAGGCGCGTTTCGCGCGCAACTGATGGAGCCGCTCATGACACTGCGCCGCGCTTTCGTCGCGCTCCCCTTCGTCGCGCTGCTGCCGCGCAGCGCGCATGCCGACCCGGTTGGCGCGCTCGACACGCTGCTCGGGCGGTATGTTGTCCCGCATGCGGATGGCGTGATGCGCGTCCGCTACGCTGCGTGGAAAGCCTCCGCCCCCGACCTCGCCGCGCTCGATGGCTGGATTGCCGAGGCCGCTGCGCGCCGCCCTGCCGCGATGCCGCGCAACGAAGCCTTCGCGTTCTGGGGCAATCTGTACAATGCGCTGACTCTGAAGGTCGTGCTGGACCGCTTTCCGGTGCGCTCCATCCGCGACATCCGCTCGACCGGCGTGCCCTTCGATCCGCGCCAGTTCAACGGACCGTGGCGCACGCGCCTTGTCACCGTCGAAGGCCGGCGGATGTCGCTCGACGACATCGAGCACGAGACGATGCGCCCGACCTTCCGCGACCCGCGCGTGCATTATGCGGTCAACTGCGCCTCGATCGGCTGCCCCAACATCTGGCCGCGCGCCTGGCGGGCGGAAACCCTCGAACGCGAGCTCGACGCCGCCGCGGTCGCCTTCGTCAACCACCCCCGCGGCGTCACGGTGCTGCCGGACGGGCGGCTGCGCGTGTCCTCGATCTACGAATGGTTCAAGGAGGATTTCGGTGGCAACGATGCCGGCGTGATCGCCCATCTGCGCCGCCATGCGGCACCGCCGCTCGCGGCGCGGCTCGCCGCCGCGACCGCCATCTCAGACCATGCCTATGACTGGACGCTGAACGACACCACGCAGGGGCCATGAGGCCGCCGCGTTCAGCCGCCGCCCATCCGCGCCAGCAGCCGGCCCCAGGCGCCGTCGAAGGGATGCACCCCCGCGGCGCCGGGGCTGAATTCCAGCGGCCGTGCCTCCGCGTGCCAGCGGAAGATCCCGCCGCGAAGATTGAACAGCGCCGCGGCCGGCGCCTGCGCCGCTGCCTGCCGGATACCCTGCACCATCAGGCCGGAGCGCCAGCCGACGGCGCAATAGAGCACCACGGTCGTGCCAGCCATGCGCGCGCCGTGCTCCGCCAGGACCGCGGCGGCCGAGGCCTCGGGCGGGACGCGCAGCGCGCCGGGGATCCGGCTCTGGGCATATTCGGCCGGCTCGCGCACGTCGAACAGCAGGATGCGCTCGCCCGCGTCGATTCGCCGCGCGAGCTCCGCCGCGGTGATCTCCGGCACCGGCAGCAGCCGGGCCACGGCGGCCTCGACATCCTGCATCGTCGTGCGGGGATCCGCGGGGTCGGGCAGGCCGCGCCGCCAGGGCCAGGCCAGGGCCGCGCCGCCCGTCACGGTCAGCGCGCCGGCCCCGGCAAGCAGAAGACCTCGTCGGGTCGGGCGAGAGGATGGCGCCATGTCGTGGAATCCTTCGGCGGGGTCCGGGCCTGGTCCGTCCACCCTACGGATCGCCGCAGGCGGGCCCCAGGTTACGCAGATGGGGCGTGACGCCGCGCCGCGCGAGGGCCGGCGCCTGCTGGCAATGGCCGCCCTTCTCGCGAGCGCCCAGGCCGGCATGATTGCCCTGGCCCCGGCCCTGGTGGAACAGGATCGCCCGGAAGCGCCGCAGATCCTGGCCTTCGTAGGCCTGGCGCTGCTCGGCGGCGCGGCCTGGTTCGCGGCGATCGGCCCGCTGGAGCGGCTGGCACCGGGGCGGACGGCGGTCGTGGCCGTGTTCGTCTTCGGCGCCGCCATGCGCCTGGGCTGGCTTGGCACGCCGCTGGTGCTCGACACCGACGCGCTGCGCTACCTTTGGGACGGGGCGCTGGCGGCGCATGGCATCTGGCCCTGGGCGGCACCGCCGGCCGCGGGACTGCCTCCCGGGATCGGCGAGGCCGGGGCGGCGCTGCACGCCGTGCTGCCCTTCGCGGGGCTCCGCAGCATCTACCCCGGCACCGCCCAGGCGGCATTCCTGCTGGCGCATTGGATCGCGCCGTGGGAGCTGCTGGGCCTGCGCCTGGTGATGCTCGGCGCGGAGCTCGTGGGGCTGCTGCTGCTGGTCGGGCTGCTGCGGCGGGCGGGCCTGCCCATGATGCGCGCCGCCATCTGGTGGTGCTGCCCGCTGCTGCCGCTGGTGCTGGCGAACGCGGTGCATGCGGACGCGTTGCTGGTGCCACTGCTGGTCGGCGCGCTGCTGGCGACGCTCGGCGGGCGCGGTGCGCTGGCGGGCGGCCTGCTCGGGCTGGCGGCAGGGGTGAAGGTCTGGCCGGTGCTGCTGGTGCCGCTGCTGGCGCGCTGGCTGCCGGCGGGCGCCAGGCTGCCGGCAGCCGCGGCCTTCGGCCTCACGGCGGCGGTCACGCTGTTGCCGTTGCTGGCCACCGCAACCGCACCCGATGCGGGGCTCAACGCCTATGCCACCGGCTGGCTGGTCAACAACGCGCCCTTGGCCTGGGTGCGGGCGGTGTTCGGGCCTGGCATCGTCGAGGTGCTGCGGCCTTTGCTCGGGCTCGCCGCGGCCGTCGTGGCGTTGGCGGTGGCCCGCCCGCCACCGGGGGAGCCGGCGGCGCTGATCCGGGGCGCGCTGATCGTCGGGGCCGCGACCTTCTACCTCTCGCCGGCGCAGTTCCCCTGGTATGCGGTCTGGTTCCTGCCCTTCGCCGCCGCGCTCGGCTGCCGGGCGCTGCTGCTGCCTGCGGTGCTGCTGCCGCTCTATTACCTGTTCTTCGCGCTGCTGGAGACGCCCGGCCACAGGGTGTTCTTTGCGCAGGGGATCGCTGCCGTGCACGTGCTGGGGGTTCTCGTCATGCTGATCTGGTCGCGACGGCGTGGCGATGTGCGGCCATGAGCGCGCCGGCGGGATTGCGTATCGGTGTGATCATTCCCACCCGCAACGAGGCGCTGGCCCTGCCGAGCGTCCTGCCGGCGATCCCGCCCTGGGTTGCCGAGGTGATCGTGGTGGACAACGCCAGTACCGACGGGACGCCCGACCTTGCGCGTCGCCACGGCGCGCGCGTCGTGTCCGAGCCACGTCGCGGCTATGGCCGCGCCTGCCTCGCCGGTATCGATGCTCTTTCGCCCGACGTGGATACGGTGCTGTTCATGGATGGTGACGCGTCCGACCGGCCGGAGGACATGTTGCGGATTCTCGCCCCGATCGCGGCGGGGGAAGCGGAGCTGGTCATTGGCGCGCGCACACTCGGCGTGGAGCCGGGCGCGCTGACACCCCAGCAGCGCTTCGGCAATGCGCTGGCCCGCCTGTTGATCCGTCTGTTCTGGGGTGTGCGCTACACCGATCTTGGTCCGTTCCGCGTGATCCGACGCGATGCGCTGAACCGGCTCGGGATGCGCGACGAGACCTGGGGCTGGACGGTTGAGATGCAGGTCCGTGCTGCCCGCCTCGGCCTGCGGGTGCGGGAGGTGCCGGTGGGCTATCGGCGTCGCATCGGGCAATCAAAGATCTCGGGAACCCTTTCCGGCACTGTCAGGGCGGGCTGGAAGATTCTTTGGGTGATCGGGGCGGAGGCGCTGGGCGGCTTGCGGGCGGGGCGAACCCGGCGCGGACCGGGATCGGGCGCGTAACCTGCAGGGGGCCTCCGGCGTAGGGACGCCGTGACCATCCGATCCGGAAGAAGGAACGCTGTCTTGTCCGTCAGCAGCATCGCCCCGCCTGTGCCCGGGCGCGAGAAGTTCCACGACCCGGCCCTGACGGCCAAGGGGGAGAAGCGCGCGCAGGTGGCGCCGCAGGGTCTGCGCACGCTGTGGATCAACACCGGCACGCTGTGCAACATCGCCTGCACCGGCTGCTACATCGAGAGCAGCCCGCGCAACGACGCGCTGGCCTACATCTCGCCCGCCGAAGTGGTTGGCTTCCTCGATGAGGCGGCCTTTCGCGACGAGCCGCTGGAGGAGGTCGGCTTCACCGGCGGCGAGCCCTTCATGAATCCCGGATTGCTGGCGATGCTGGCCGATGTCCTCGGCAGGCCGCGCCTCTCCGCCCTGGTGCTGACCAACGCGATGCAGCCGATGCGGCGCTACGCCGGCGGGCTGATGCAGTTGCGGGCCCGCTTCGGGGCCGACCGGCTGACCCTGCGCGTCAGCCTCGATCACCATGATGCCGTCCTCCATGATCTCGAAGGCGCTCGACGGGCTCGCCTGGCTGGCGCGGGAGGGCTTCAAGGTGCACATCGCCGGCCGGCTCGGCTTCGGCCAGGCGGGTGAGGCGGCGATGCGTGCCGGCTATGCCGCACTCTTCGCGCAACACGGCATCGCGGTGGACGCACAGGATCCGGTTGCGCTGATGCTCTTCCCCGAGATGGACGAAGGCGCCGATGTGCCCGAGATCAGCGAGGCCTGCTGGGGCATCCTGGGCACCTCGCCGGACAGCATGATGTGCGCCTCCTCGCGCATGGTCGTGAAGCGGAAGGGGGCCGCGGGGCCGGCGGTGGTGGCCTGCACGCTGCTGCCCTACGACCCGCGCTTCGAGCTCGGCGCCACCCTGGCCGAGGCCGCACGGCCGATCTCCCTCAATCACCCGCATTGCGCGCGCTTCTGCGTGCTCGGCGGCGGGGCCTGTTCGCGCTGATGGCCCCCGTCACACGCCGTCGCGCCGTGGTAGCGCTGGGCGCTGCCATGCTGGCGGCACCGGCCATCGCGCAGGCCGCGCCGCTGCGCTTCGCCGTCGGCCCGTTCCAGCCGACGGCCGGCGATACCAGGCGGGCCTTCACGCCGTTCTTCGCCCAGCTCGCTGCGGCCATCGGGCGGCCGCATGAGCTGGCGGTCACCACCGACTGGGCCGGCATCGCGGTGGCCCTCGGCAGCGGCCAGACCGACTGCGCCTGGATGGGCCCCTGGGGCTATGTGCTGGCCCGCGCGCGCGCGGGTGCCGATGCGCTGGCCACCGTGCTGTATGAAGGGCGGCCGACCTATCACGCCATCATCATCGCCAGGCCCGACCTGCCCATCGCGCGTTTTCCCGAAGACGCGCGCGGGAGGTCCATCTCCTTCGCCGATGCGGGCTCGACCAGCGGATGGCTCATCCCGCACCACTGGTTCCTGACGCGGGGCATCGATCCGCGCAGCTTCTTCCGCTACCGCGACGGCGCCAGCCATGCGGCCAACGTCATCTCCGTCGCCTCGGGCCAGGTCGACCTCGCCACGGATTTCGACCGCAACCTCGCGGCCATGATCGCGGCTGGCCGTGTGCATGACTCGCAGCTGAAGGTGGTGTGGCGCAGCGACCCGCTGCCGAACGACGCCCTGGCGGTAAGGCGCGACCTCGACCCTGGCCTGAAGCGCGCCATCGCCGAGGCCGCCTTGGCGATCGGCGAGGCCGATGCGGCGCGGCTCATGCCGCCCGGCTATACCGGCTGGGTGCCTGCCACGGCACAGACCTACGCCCCCATCGAGGCCGCGGGTCGCGCATTGGGCCGGCTTGCCGTCCTGGGCTTCGTCGCGGTGCAGGCGGCCTGCATCTGGGTCATAGAGCCGGATCTCGGGCGGCTCTGGGCTGGGCTGCCGCGCCTTGCGGGCTGGATCGTGGGCGGATTCCCGCCCGATTTCTCCGGCTTCGAAGACCTGATGGCGCGCGCGGCGGAGACGGTGGCGCTTGCCACACTCGGCACCACGCTGGCGGCGGTGTTGGCGCTGCCGCTGGCCCTGTCCGCCGCGCGGCCCTCCAACCCATGGCCCGCGCTCTATCACCCGGCGCGCGCGCTGCTCGACGCGCTGCGCGGCGTCGATGGCTTCGTCTTCGCGCTGATCTTCGTCGCCGCCGTCGGCCTCGGGCCCTTCGCCGGCCTGCTCGGCGTCGCGCTGCACTCCGCCGGCAGCCTCGGCAAGCTGTGGTCCGAGGCGCTGGAGGCGGCCGATCCCGCGCCGATGGAGGCCGCGCGCAGCGCCGGCGCCGGCCGCGCCCAGGCCGCCGCCGTGGTGCTGCTGCCCGAGACCCTGCCGCAAACCGCCTCGGCCACATTGTACGTCTGGGAGTTCAGCATCCGCGCATCCACCGTGCTCGGCCTCGTGGGTGCGGGCGGCATCGGGCAGGAATTGAAGAACGCCGTGGACCTGCTCGACTTCAACCGCGTGCTTGCGATCCTCGCGCTGATCGTCGCCATGACCCTGGTGGCCGATCGCCTCTCGGCCGCACTCCGGGCGCGGCTGCTGTGATGCTGCGGCCTGATACCGGGCTCGTGGTGCGCGGCCTGGGCGTGCGGCTGGGCGGCCGCGCTCTGCTCGACGGCATCGCGCTCGAAGTCGCGGCGGGGGAGGTGGTGGCGCTGTCCGGCGTCTCGGGGGCCGGCAAGACGACGCTGTTGCGCGCCATCGGCGGGCTGCAGGCGGCGACGGGCAGCGTGGCGGCCTGCGGCCAGCCGGCGCTGGTCTTCCAGCAGCACGCGCTGGCGAACCGCCTGACGGCGCGGGACAATGTGATGGTCGGCGCGCTCGGCCGCATCGGCTTCTGGCGTGCCGCGCTCCGCCTCTGGCCGCGTGCCGAAAGGCAGGGTGCCGAGGCGTGCCTGGTCCGCGTCGGTCTCGACGGGCTTGGCGCGCGGCGGGCGGACCGGCTCTCCGGCGGCCAACGCCAGCGCGTCGCGATTGCGCGCGCCCTGCACCAGCGCGCCCGCGTCCTGCTGGCGGACGAGCCTGTGGCGAGCCTGGATCCGGCGACCGCCGAAGGGGTGCTCGGCGTGCTGCGCGACTTGGCGCGGCGCGATGGCCTTGCGGTTCTTGTCTCTCTGCATCAGCCGGAGTTGGCGCAGCGCTTCGCCGACCGCCTTTTGCGACTGGAGGATGGATGCCTGATAAGCATGTGACGCGCCTTGCCGTGGATGGGCCGACCCTCGTCTTCGGCGGTCCCTATTCCAACCTGCACGCGACGCGCGCCATGCTGGCCGAGGCGGCGCGGCGCGACATCCCGTCCCAGCGCGTGGTGTGCACCGGCGACGTCGTCGCCTATGGCGCCCATGCCGCCGCCTGCTGCGACCTGGTGATCGAGAGCGGCATCGCCGTGATCGCCGGCAATTGCGAGGAGAACCTCGCGGCCAGCGCCCTCGATTGCGGCTGCGGCTTCGAGGAGGGCACGGCCTGCGATCTGCTCTCCCGCGCCTGGTACGCGCATGCCGATCGCGAGGTGACGGCGGCGCACCGCGCCTGGATGGCGGCGCTGCCGCGGCGCATGACGCTGGACCTGCCCGATGGGCGCAGCCTGGCCGTGCTGCATGGCGGCGTCAGCGACATCAGCCGTTTCATCTTCGCCTCCACGCCCGAAGCGGCGCTGGCCGAGGAGCTGGCCGCCACCGGCTGCGATGGCGTGGTCGCCGGGCATTGCGGCATCCCCTTCGCCCGGCGCCTGGGCGATGGCGCCTGGATCAATGCGGGCGCCATCGGCATGCCGGCCGATGACGGCACGCCGCGCGCCTGGTTTGCGGTGCTGACGCCCAGGGCCAGTGGCGTTCGGGTCGAGATCCTGCCGCTCGACTACGACCATGCCGCAGCGGCCGCGGCGATGCGCGCCGCACGCCTGGCGGAGGGCTACGCCGCCGCGCTCGACAGCGGCATCTGGCCGAGCTGCGACGTCCTGCCCCCCGAAGAACGCGCCCGGCGCGGCGTGCGGCGCGAACCCGCCACGCTCGACTGGTAGCGCTGCGGTCTGTCAGCCAACCGGGCGGGCGCGGCGCATCAGCCGCGGCCCGAGCAGCGCGGCAATCGAGGTGACGACCAGCACCGACAGGCCATGCCACGCGAGCACCATCGCGGCCGCATCCAGGTAGTGGATGAAGCTCAGCCCGACGCTGGCGAGCGCCGCCGCCGATAGGCCACCAAGCGCCGCCACGGGACCTGCGCGCAACCACGCCGCATGGCGTGCAAGCCAGAGCATCGCGACAGTGAGCGGCACGCCGAGACCGGCGATGAATACCAGGCAGGGCACGCTCATGCCGATGTGCAGTCCGTCCGGCCCAAGACGCGCCAGATCCTGCAGGCACCCCCAGCCCATGGTCGCGAGCCAGGCGGCCGCGGCCGGAAGTGGCAGCAACGCCCAGCGCGCGCTCCGCTCCGGCAGGGCGAGTTCGAAGGCCGCGAAAGCGGCCAGGACGCCGGTGACCGAGGCTGTCACGATCTGCGGCAGGTCAAAGCCCCCAGTGAGGCGCTCCGAGAGGTCATGCCGCGGGCCTGAGACCAGCACTGCCAGGCCGATGACGGCCGCCGCGACGGCTAGCCAGGCAGCGGTGGCGAGTGCGGGGTGCAGCGCCGGCCGGACCGGGCGCAGGTTGCTGGCAAGGCGCTGGATCAAGTCTTCGCTGCGCATCGTCGCCTCACTCTTCCGTGCCGAAGCGGCGTCGCAACGCATGCAGCGCGCGATGGGTGGCCACCTTGAGCGCGCCCACGCTCATGCCCGAACGCTGGCTGGCTTCGACCAATGTCAGCTCCTCGATCTTCGTCAGCCCGAGCGCCGCGCGCTGTGCCGGCGGCAGGTCCCCGATCGCCTGCCGCAGATTCGCCGCGGCACGCCGGGCATCGAGCCCGGCCTCCGCGCCGGGCTCGCCCGATGCGATCTCGCCGGCCGCGTCCACTGGCATCTCGCGGCGGACCCTGCGCCCGCGTGCGCGAACCCGGTCCAGCGCGCGCCGCTCGGCGATGGCGACCAGCCAGGGACGGAAGGGACGCGCGGCATTGTAGCTGTCCCGCGCCCGGTGGATCGTGAGCAGCGTGTCCTGCACGGCGTCCTCCGCCTCGTTCGCGTCGCGCAGGCGCGCGCGGCACACCGCGCGCAGAAGCGGCAGGCATTCGCGCAGCAGCACTTCATAGGCGCGGGTGTCGCCGGCCTGCGCGGCGGCCATCATTTGCGACCAGCGCAGGTCGCGCGCGTCCCGGTCGGCGGTCGCGGCCGCCTTACCCACGTCGCCCAGGGTCACGAGGAATGCGCCCATTCGGCATGCTGACCCTCTGGCATGGGACATCCGGATTGAACCCCTCGAGGAATGGTCGGCGTTCGTTCATGGCGGGGCGCGTCGCAGAGCTCCTGCGTCTTTACGCCAAAGCAGCCGTGGAGGTTACGCAGAGCGCTCCACTCGCCACCCGGCTCGGAACGCGGCAGTTTCAGGACCACTCTGCATCCCGTATCGCTGGACTGAAGTGAACTCCGCGGGCGTTGCGACCCTGCCTCCCGTTTCCTGGATCGCCCTGAACTGGAAAATTCCAGTTTAGGGTTGCACCTGGATACCTAGGGCAAGGGTGAAGAAGTTGAACCGCCCCGTGTTTGCCGGAGGCTGTTTGGTTTGGGTCACGCCGCCAGGAGCAGGTTCTCCTGGGCTGCGTAGTAGAGTGCCTCGGCCTCAGCCAGCGGGATGTTGCCGATGGGCTCCAGCAGTGGCCGATGGTTGAACCAGTCCACCCATTCGAGG
>LNEW01000223.1 GCA_001464375.1 Rhodospirillales bacterium Ga0074136
ACCAGCGATGGCGACCGTGAATTGTGCCAGCTGGTGCAGGACGAGGCCGACCGCATCCGCGGCCTGGTCGACCGCTTCGACATGTTCTCCGAACGCCCGGTCGACCTCGGGCCGGTCAACATCCACCAGGTGCTGGACCATGTGCGGCGGATCGCCGCGACCGGCTTCGCCTCGCACCTGCGGCTGCTCGAGGACTACGACCCGTCGCTGCCGCCGGTCTGGGGCAATCGCGACCTGCTGGTGCAGATCCTGCTCAATCTGGTGAAGAATGCGGCGGAAGCGGTTGACCCGCTGCATGGCGAGATCGTTCTGGCCACCGCCTACCACCATGGCGTCCGCATCGCCGTGCCCGGTTCCTCGGACCGCGTCCACCTGCCCTTGCAGATCAGCGTGCGCGACAATGGCGCGGGCATCGCCGACGAAGTGCGCGGCACGCTTTTTGAACCCTTCGTCAGCACGAAGCGGGGCGGGCAGGGGCTCGGCCTCGCGCTTGTCGCGAAGCTTGTCGCGGACCAGGGGGGGTTGATCGAATGCGACAGCCGCCCCGGCAGGACCGCGTTCCGGCTTTCGATGCCCACCCCACCGCCGGGAAGCTTCGGGACCGCCCAATGACCGACGCGCGCACCATCCTGATCGCCGACGACGATCGCGCCATCCGCACCGTGCTGAGCCAGGCGCTGGGGCGCTCGGGCTACCAGGTGCGCGCCACCTCCTCGGCCGCCACGCTGTGGCGCTGGGTCGAGGATGGCGAGGGCGACCTGGTCATCACCGACGTGGTGATGCCCGACGAGAACGGGCTCGACCTGGTGCCGCGCATCAAGCGCGTGCGCCCGGAACTGCGCGTGGTGGTCATGTCCGCGCAATCCACCTTCGCCACGGCCCTCAAGGCGACCCAGCGCGGCGCCTTCGAATACCTGCCCAAGCCCTTCGACCTGAAGGAATTGCTGGCGGTGGTGGAACGCGCGCTGGCGGCGCCGCCCAGCGCCGTGGCCGCCAGCGAGGATGGCGAGGGCGAGAAGCTGCCGCTGGTCGGGCGCAGCCAGGCGATGCAGGAGATCTACCGCACCGTCGCGCGCCTCACGACCACCGACCTCACCACCATGATCACCGGCGAGAGCGGCACCGGGAAGGAACTGGTGGCGCGCGCCCTGCACGACTACGGCAAGCGCCGCGCCGGTCCCTTCATCGCCATCAACATGGCCGCCATCCCGCGCGAGTTGATCGAGGCCGAGTTGTTCGGCCATGAGCGCGGCGCCTTCACCGGCGCGCTCAACCGCGGCATCGGCCGCTTCGAACAGGCCGCCGGCGGCACGCTGTTCCTGGATGAGATCGGCGACATGCCGCCCGAGGCGCAGACCCGCCTGCTGCGCGTGCTGCAGGAGGGCGAGTTCACCACCGTCGGCGGCCGGCAGCCGATCAAGGCCAACGTCCGGATCGTCGCCGCCACGCACCGCGACCTGCGGCAATTGATCCGCCAGGGGTTGTTCCGCGAGGATCTGTTCTACCGCCTCAACGTGGTGCCCATCCGCCTGCCGCCGCTGCGCGAACGCATGGAGGACATCCCGCTGCTGGCGCGCCACTTCCTTGACCGCGCGCGCCTCGCCGGCCTGCCCTCGAAGCAACTCAGCGGCGAGGCGATGGACGCGCTCAAGGGCCATGCCTGGCCGGGCAATGCGCGCGAGCTGGAAAACCTGATGCGGCGCCTCGCCGCGCTGTACCCGCAGGAAGTCATCGGCGCCGATGCGGTGGCGGCCGAACTGGCCGAGGCCGTGCAGCCCGCCGGCCCCGACGGCCAGTCCATGCCCGCCACGCTGGAACAGGCGGTGGAACGCCACCTCGCCACCTTCATGGCCGCGCACAAGGACGGCATGCCGGTACGCGACCTGTACGAACGCGTGCTGGCCGAGGTCGAGCGCCCGCTGCTGCGCCTGGCGCTGGGTGCCACCCGCGGCAACCAGATCAAGGCGGCCGCCATGCTCGGGCTCAACCGGAACACGCTGCGCAAGAAGATCCGCGAACTGGAACTCCCGGTGGTGCGCGGTTTGTCCTGACCGTGTACAGGCCCTGACATGATGGGCCTGTTCCACCGCCGCGCCGCGGGCCGGCCAGGATCGCGCGCCGCGCATCCGCCCGAACCCATAGCCGGGGAGGGCGCGCCGGCGGGATCGTGGCTGCGCCGGCTCGGCGACGGGCTGCTGGGGGCGACGGCGACCATCGGCCTCGCGCTGGTGGCGCTGGTGCTGGGCATCGCGACCTTCGCGGTGCTGTCGGGCGGCACGCCCCTCGGGCCGACCGGGCCGGGGCAGGTGGTCGGCATCATCCTGGCCAATCTTGCGGTGCTGCTGCTGCTGGCGGCGTCGCTGGTGGCGCGGCTGGTGCGGATGTCGGTGGAACGGCGGCGCGGGTCCGCCGGGTCGCGGTTGCATGTGCGCCTGGTGCTGCTGTTCGGCGTGGTGGCGGTGGGGCCGTCGATCCTGGTGGCGGGGTTCGCGGCGCTGTTCTTCAATCTCGGCATCCAGTCCTGGTTCTCCGACCGGGTGCGCGACACGCTGGAGGCCTCGCTGGTGGCCTCGCGCGCCTATCTCGAGGAACACCGCAACACCATCCGCGCCGACATCCTGGCCATTGCCAACGACCTCAACCGCGCCGCGCCCGTGCTGCTGCCCGACAACGGCATCGCCTTCGCGCGGCTGCTGGCGACGCATACCGGCATCCGCGGCCTGACCGAATCGCTGGTGGTGGAACCCACGCTCGGCCAGGTGATCGCCTCGGCGGGGCTGACCACCGGGGCGGTGGTGGATGTCCCGCCCTCCTGGGCGATGGAGGCCGCGCGTGCCGGCGAGGTCGCGGTGCTGCCGAGCGAGAGCGGGGAAGGGCGCGTGCGCGCGCTGGTGCAGCTCAACATTCCGCCCGGACTGCTGCTCATGATCAGCCGGCCGGTCGACCCGGGCGTGCTGGAGCACATGCGCACCACGGAACTGGCCTTCCAGGAATACGACCGGCTGGACCGCAACCGCGGCGACCTGCAGATCACCTTCGTGCTGATCTTCGCCATCGCCACGCTGCTGGTGCTGCTGGGCGCGGTGCTGCTGGGGCTGCTGATCGCCAACCGGATCGCACGGCCGATATCGCGCCTGATCATCGCGGCGGAGCGCGTGCGCGCCGGCGACCTCGCGACGCGCGTGCAGGAGGGCGAGGCGGATGACGAGGTCGCGTCCCTGTCGCGCGCCTTCAACCGCATGACCAGCCAGTTGGGTGCGCAGCGCGGCGAATTGATGGAGGCGTACCGGCAGATCGACGAACGGCGGCGCTTTACCGAAACCGTGCTGTCGGGTGTCACCGCCGGCGTGATCGGCCTGGATGCCGAGGGGCGGGTGAACCTGCCCAACCGGTCGGCCTCCGCCCTGCTGGGCGTGGACCTCGATGCCGCGATCGGCCTGCCGCTGGCCGGCGTGGCGCCGGAATTCGCGCCCTTGATCGAAGCCGCGCGCGCCCAGCCGGAACGCCCGCAGACCGCCGAGATCCGCTCCGGCCCGCCCACCGCGCGCCGCGCCCTGATCGCGCGCCTGGGCGCCGAGATGCAGGGCGGGCGGGTCGAGGGCTATGTGCTGACCTTCGACGACATCACCGAATTGCTGTCAGCGCAGCGCAAGGCGGCCTGGGCCGATGTGGCGCGGCGCATCGCGCATGAGATCAAGAACCCCCTGACGCCGATCCAGCTCAGCGCCGAGCGCCTCAAGCGCCGCTACCTCAAGCAGATCACCGACGACCCCGACACCTTCCGCCAATGCACCGACACCATCGTCCGCCAGGTCGGCGATATCGGGCGCATGGTCGATGAATTTTCCGCCTTCGCGCGCATGCCCCAGCCGGTGATCTTCCCCGAGGACCCCAACCGCCTGCTGCGCGAGGCCCTGGTCCTGCAACGCGACGCGCACCCCGAGATCACCTACGAGACGCACTACGCCGACCCCGCCCCGATGATCCCCTGCGACCGCCGGCTGATCGGCCAGGCGCTGACCAACCTGCTGCAGAACGCCGCCGATGCGGTGGGAATGCGTGCGGCCGAGGGGGCCGGGCGGATCACGGCGCGGGTCGATGCGGGGCCGGAGCAGGTCGCCATCTCGGTGGCCGATGACGGAGTCGGCCTGCCCAAGGAGGAGGACCGGGATCGCCTGACCGAGCCCTATGTCACTCACAAGACGAAGGGAACCGGGCTCGGCCTTGCCATCGTGAAGAAGATCATGGAGGACCATGGCGGGAAGCTTGTTCTGGAAGACCGGGAGGACGGCCCCGGTGCCCGGGTCACGCTGATCATCCCCGTCCGCGCGGCGGCGGAGGTCACGGCCGACCCGACCAGAGCGGGCGAGGGAGCGAAGGTCGCGCATGGCGCATGAGATCCTGATCGTCGACGACGAACCGGACATCCGGACGCTCATCGAGGGCATCCTGTCCGACGAGGGCTACGAGACCCGCCAGGCGCACAATTCCGACAGCGCCATCGCCGCCTTCCGGCAGCGCCGGCCCTCGCTGGTGATCCTGGATATCTGGCTGCAGAATTCGCGCCTCGATGGCCTGGGCATCCTCGAAGCCCTGCATGTCGAGGAACCGCACGTCCCGGTGATCATGATCTCCGGCCACGGCACCATCGAGACGGCGGTGCAGGCGATCCAGCAGGGCGCCTACGACTTCATCGAGAAGCCGTTCAAGTCCGACCGTCTGCTGCTGCTCGTCTCGCGCGCGCTGGAGGCGGCGAAGCTGCGGCGCGAGAACAGCGAACTGCGCCTGCGCGCCGGGCCGGAGACCGACCTGCTGGGCGGGTCCGCGCCGGTCGGCCAGCTGCGCGGCGCGATCGACAAGGTGGCACCCACCGGGTCGCGCGTGCTGATCACCGGGCCTGCGGGCGCGGGCAAGGAAGTCGCGGCGCGCATGATCCATGCGCGGTCGCGCCGCGCCGACGGCCCCTTCCTGGTGCTGAACTGCGCCACCCTGAACCCATCCCGCTTCGAGGAAGAACTGTTCGGCATCGAGGCCGGCAGCGATGCCTCCGCCCAGCCGCGCCGCGCCGGCGTGCTGGAACGCGCCCATGGCGGCACGCTGCTGCTCGATGAGATCGCCGACATGCCGCTGGAGACCCAGGGCAAGATCGTGCGCGCCCTGCAGGAACAGGGCTTCGAGCGCATCGGCGGCGGCACGCGGGTGAAGGTGGATGTGCGCGTGCTGTCCACCACCAACCGCGACCTGCAATCCGAGATCGCCGCCGGGCGTTTCCGCGAGGATCTGTATTACCGCCTGGCCGTGGTGCCGCTGCGCGTGCCCGCGCTGCGCGAGCGGCGCGAGGACGTGCCGATGCTGGCGCGTCATTTCATGGCGCGCTCCACCGAGACCACCGGCATGCCGCGGCGCGACCTGAGCGAGGACGCGCTGGCCGCCATGCAGGCCTATGACTGGCCGGGCAATGTGCGCGAACTCCGCAACCTGATCGACTGGCTGCTGATCATGGCGCCGGGCGAGGCGCGGGATTCGATCCGGCCGGACATGCTGCCGCCGCAGGTGGGCGCCGCCGCGCCGGCGGTGCTGAAGCTCGACAGGTCCAGCGAGATCATGACCCTGCCGCTGCGCGAGGCGCGGGAATTATTCGAACGCCAGTACCTCGAGGCGCAGTTGCTGCGCTTCGGCGGCAACATATCGCGCACCGCGAATTTCGTCGGCATGGAGCGCAGCGCGCTGCATCGCAAGCTGAAGTTCCTCGGCGTCCATGCCGAGGATCGCGCCAGCCCCGCCGGCACCGTCGGCAACGCCTGAAGGACTGCCCGATGTCCCGCATCGCCTATGTGAACGGCCGCTACGTGCCGCAGCCCGAAGCGTCCGTGAACATCGAGGACCGCGGCTACCAGTTCGGCGACGGCATCTACGAGGTCGTCCACCTGTTCGACGGACGCTACATCGACGAGGACCTGCACCTCGACCGGCTGGAACGCTCGCTGCGCGAAATCCGACTGCCGATGCCGATGTCGCGCGCCGCGCTGCGCCTGGTGCTGCGCGAAGTGGCCCGGCGCAACCGGGTGACCGAGGGCTTGCTCTACATGCAGGTGACGCGCGGCGTGGCGCGCCGCGACCACGCCTTCCCGACGCAGCCCACGCCGCCCGCGCTGGTGGTCACCATCAAGCGCATAGCGCCCTACCCGACCGACATCGACCGCTGGGGCGCGTCCGTCATCACCGCCCCCGACCTGCGCTGGGCGCGCTGCGACATCAAGACCGTGAACCTGCTGCCCAATTGCCTGGCCCGCCAGGCAGCGCGTGAACAGGGCGCGATCGAAGCCGTTCTGTACAACCCCGAGACCAGCATGGTCACCGAGGGTGCCGCCACCTCCTTCTGGATCGTGGACGAGCACGGCACCATCCGCGTGCGGCACCTCGATGACGCCATCCTGCCCGGCTGCACCCGCGCCGCGCTGATCGCCGAATTGCAGCAGGCCGGCATCGCGGTGGAATTGCGGGAGTTCTCGCTGGACGAGATGAAGCGCGCGCGCGAGGCCTTCATCACCTCGGCGACGTCGTTCGTGAAGCCGATCATCAGGATCGACGGCGCGCCGGTCGGTGACGGCAAGGTCGGCCCGGTGGTGCGCCAGTTGTTCGACATCTTCGCCCGCCACGTGAAGGGCGGGATGAAGAACGCCGCGTGAGCACCGGCAACGCGGAGGTCATCCGCGCCTTCTACACCGACCTGTGGGAGCGCGCGGACCTGTCGCGGCTGCCCGCGCTCATGCATGACGACGTCGCCTTCCAGGGCACCTTCGGCCAGACCATGCGCGGGCTCGACGCCTTCGGCGCCTATGTGCGGTCGGTGCGCCACGCCTTCTCGGCCTATCGCTGCGTGGTGCTGGACCTGCTGGTCGATGGCGAGCGCGTGGCGGCGCGGATCCGCTTTTCCGGCATGCATGATTCGGGTCCGTTCCTTGACCACCCGCCGAGCGGGCGGGAATTGGCCTGGGAGGGTGTGGGCTTCTTCACCCTCGATGGCGGGCGCATCCGGCATCTGTGGGTGATGGGGGACATGCTGGGGCTGCTCGGCCAGTTGAAGGCATGACGCTGCCCGCCGCGATCCTGTGGGACTGGGACAACACCCTGGTCGATGGCTGGGCGGCGATCGAGGCCGGGCTGAACGCCGCATTCCGAGCCTTCAGCCTGCCGGAATGGGACCGCGCGACGGTGCTGGCGCGCGTGCGCAAATCCTTGCCGGAATCCTTCCCGCCGATGTTCGGCGCCGATTGGGAACGCGCGCGGGACATCTTCTACACCCAGGTCCGCGCCTGCCACCTGGATGTGCTGCTGCCCATGCCGGGGGCGGTCGCGGCCATCATCGCCGCCGGGGCCATCGCGCCGCAGGCGGTCGTATCCAATAAGCAGGGCGCGCTGCTGCGCGCCGAGGCCGCGCATCTGGGCTGGAACGCGCATTTCGGCACGCTGGTCGGCGCGGGGGATGCGAGCGCCGACAAGCCCGCCGCGGCACCGCTGCTGCTGGCCTTGGAACGGCTCGGCGTGCCGGCCTCCGAACAGGTCTGGTATGTCGGCGACACCGTGCTCGACATGCAGGCCGCGCGCGCGGCGGGGTGCCGCGCGGTGCTGTTGGGCGATGCCTCCCATGACGGTGGCGTGAACGCTGCCACGCCAGACATCGCCTTCGCCGATGGCCATGCGCTGCAAGCGCACCTGCTTTCCCTTGCCAAGCCGTAGCGGGGCGAGGAAACTCCGCGCGCCGGCGGCCGGAAATGGTTTTCGCCGGCCCGTTGTCGGGTCGGTGACCGACAGGAAAAAGTCCGGCCGGTGGCCGGCAAGAACAGAAGGACCGGGCTCATGGCCGCGGAGAAGTCCCAGAACGTGCAGGACGTGTTCCTGAATCACGTTCGCAAATCCAAGACCCCCGTGACGATCTTCCTTGTGAATGGCGTGAAGCTGCAGGGAATCATCACCTGGTTCGACAATTTCTCGGTGCTGCTGCGCCGCGACGGTCACACCCAGCTGGTCTACAAGCACGCGATCAGCACCGTGATGCCGGGTGCGCCGATCATGCTGTTCGACGCGGCCGCGCAGGGCGCCGCGGCGCCGGCCGGTACCGCCGCCGCCCCATCCGAGACGCGCATGACACTGGCGCGCGAGGTGGCCCCTGGCGGCAACGACTGACTCCGACAGCGGCGCGCCGACCCGCGCCGCCGTCATCCTGCCCTACGAGCGCACCAACCGCGTCGCCATCGGCGATCCGGGCGGGCATCGTGCGTCCGAGGCGCGGCTCGCGGAAGCGGTTGGCCTGGCGGCGTCGATCGGCGTAGCCATCGTGCATTCCGCGGTGCATCCGCTGCGCGAACGCCGGCCCTCCACGCTGATGGGCGAAGGCCAGGTCGAGATGATCGGCCAGGCGCTGAAGGCTCAGGAAGTGAGCGTGGTGGTGGTCGATGCCGCGCTCACGCCGGTGCAGCAGCGCAACCTGGAACGCGCCTGGGGCTGCAAGGTCATCGACCGCACGGGGTTGATCCTCGAGATCTTCGGCGAACGGGCCGCGACGCGCGAAGGCGCGCTGCAGGTCGAACTCGCGCACCTGGAATACCAGCGCACGCGGCTCGTGCGGTCCTGGACGCACCTGGAGCGCCAGCGCGGCGGCTTCGGCTTCCTCGGCGGGCCGGGTGAATCGCAGATCGAGATCGACCGCCGCCTGATCGGCGACCGCATCGTGAAGCTGAAGCGCGAGATCGAGCAGGTGCGCCGCACCCGCGGCCTGCATCGCAGCGCGCGCGCGCGCGTGCCCTATCCGGTGGTCGCGCTGGTCGGCTACACCAACGCCGGCAAGTCCACGCTGTTCAATGCGCTGACCGGCGCGGGCGTCTATGCGCAGGACCAGTTGTTCGCGACGCTCGATCCCACCATGCGCGCCATCCGGCTGCCCTCGGGTCGCACGGCGATCCTATCGGATACGGTGGGCTTCATCTCCGACCTGCCGACACAACTGGTGGAGGCCTTCCGCGCGACGCTCGAGGAAGTGGCGGCGGCCGACATCATCCTGCATGTGCGCGACATCGCGCATCCCGACAGCGCCGCGCAGCGCGCCGATGTGCTCGGCGTCATGGCCGAGATGGCGGACGGGCCCGACGCCGCGCTGGAATCCGGCTGGGAAGGCCGCGTGGTCGAGGTGCTGAACAAGGCCGACCTGTTGGGCGGCACCGATTCCGTCGCGCGGCGCGCACCCGGCGCGGTGCCGGTCTCCGCCCTCACCGGCGAGGGGCTGGACGAATTGCGCCGCACCATCGATGCGCGCCTGTCGGCGGGGCTCGAGACCATGGAGGTCAGCCTGCCCACCACCGATGGCGCCGGGCTTGCCTGGCTCTATGCCCATGCCGAGGTGCTGTCGCGCCAGGATGGCGACGACACGATCCGCCTGACCGTGCGGATCTCCGCCGCCGACCGCGCGCGGTTCGAGGGACGGGCATGATCACCGCCGCGCGCGCCGCCGAGGTCGCGACCCTGCTGCGCGACGCCGCGCGCGCCGAGATCCTGCCGCGCTTCCGCCGCCTGGCCCAGGGCGCGGTGCGTGCCAAGTCCGGCCCGCTCGACCTGGTGACCGATGCGGACGAGGCGGCCGAACGCATCATCGAGGCCGGGCTGCAGCGCCTGTTCCCGGGTTGCGCGGTGGTGGGGGAGGAGGCCTGCGCGGCCGACCCCGCCGTGCTGGACAGGATCGCCGACGCCGACCTCGCCTTCGTGGTGGACCCGGTGGACGGCACGGCGAATTTCGCCGCCGGCGTGCCGCTGTTCGGCTGCATGGTGGCCGCGGTGTCGAAGGGCGAGGTGGTGGCCGGCTGGATCCACGACCCGCTCGGCGACGACACGGCGATCGCGCTGCGCGGGGAGGGGGCCTGGATCGCGGATGGCGAAGGCCGCCACATGGCGGACCTGCGCGTGGCCGCGCCGGCGCCGGTGGATCGCATGGTGGCGGCGGTGTCGTGGATGTACCTGCCCGAACCCCTGCGCGGGCGCGTCACGGCGCGGCTGCCGCGCCTGGCGACGACGGTCGGCTTCCGCTGCGCCGCCCATGAGTACCGGCTGGCGGCCGGCGGCCATGCGCATGCGCTGCTGTTCAATCGCCTGATGCCCTGGGACCACCTGCCGGGCTGGCTGCTGCACCGCGAGGCCGGCGGCTACGCCGCGCGCTTCGATGGCAGCGCGTATGTGCCGACGCATCGCGATGGCGGGCTGATCTGCGCGCCCGACCGTGATTCCTGGGAAGCCCTGCGGCACGCGCTGCTCGACCCGTGAGCGACGAGGACGACGGCGACGACACCCCGCCCGGCCTGCCCCCCGGCACGCCCTTCTACATGACCCCGGCGGGGGCGGCCGCGCTGCGCGAGGAGATCCGCGCGCTGTGGGAGGATGAGCGCCCCAAGGTGGTCGAGGTGGTGTCCTGGGCGGCCTCGCTCGGCGACCGGTCGGAAAATGCCGACTACCAGTACGGCAAGCGGCGGCTGCGGCAGATCGACGGCCGCGTGCGCTTCCTGCGCAAGCGGCTGGAGCGGGTTCAGGTTGTGGACCCGGCGGCGCAGGTGAAGCGCGACCAGGTGTTCTTCGGGGCCACCGTGACCTATGCGCGCGTCTCGGACGACGCGGAGGTGACCATCCGCATCGTCGGAGTGGACGAGGCGGATGCCGAGCGCGGCGACATCGCCTGGGTGGCGCCGGTGGCCCGTGCGCTGCTGGGCGCGCGGGTGGGGGATGTCAGGCGGGTGCGGACGCCGGCGGGGAGCGAGGAGGTGGAGGTGGTGGGGATAGCCTATCCGGCACAGTCCTGACCGGCCGCGCGGGGTGTCGGAAAACCTGACGG
>LNEW01000224.1 GCA_001464375.1 Rhodospirillales bacterium Ga0074136
GATGGTGCGATGTGCCATGCCGCCCGCTCCCCGCGTCGCGCAGCACAGAGAATCAGTCAGCACGCCAGGCCGCAAGCCTTCCGCGCACAGGTCTCCTAAACGCTGGCGCCACAGACGCGAATATGGTTTCCGGAGACTTTTCGATCCAGTATAGTGGTTGAACAGCTACAGCTTTCTTGTCAGACGCAGCCCGAGGGACTTCGTCAGTCATGCCCCCGCCCAACGATCCGCACGCGCTGGCCGTGGTGCGCTGGAGCTTTGTGAAGATATTCTTCGTTTCTGCTGCCAACCTTCTGACGTTGCTGATATCCTTCGTCATACTTTATGGTTCCATTGTTGCCGCACCGACCGATCCTATTGGCGTTTTCGGAATTTTAGCTGCAGCCACATGTCCGCTCATTATTTCGATCGCGTTCTTGTTTTTCATGCGGTCGTTTTTCAGCAAGGTGTTCTTTCGCGGCTACGCGATTTTCATTTCTGCTGACTACCGGTCGGTGAGCGATACGCGCGGTAATTTCTACATCGCCGGCAGGCACGAACCCGTACGCTTCGGGGCACAATTCGCTTTTTTCCCCGAGTACGCCCGCCAGGATGGAACATCCTCCCCGCCGGTGACGATCCGGTCGGACAGGTCGTCGTTCTTGAAGGGATTTCTTGACTTCATCGCCGGTCGCCGGTTCGTCCTGCCGTTGCTCTTCGCCCGCGACGAAGGCCGCATTGTCCGCGGCCTCATGAGCACTCGACCCTGAGATTCGACCGCGGCGGCCATCGCTCTCATGCCGAAGTGATTGCGCCGGCTCCCCGAGCAACCTTTCGCCTCGACCGACAGGCGGCAGCCGCCGCACCTGCGCCACCCCCCGCTGCTGAACGGGACGACGCTGCGTCGTGATTCGGCGCTGCGGGTGCCGCCCTGACAGGAGCGCAGGCCCTATCGGCCCAGCATCCGCGCCAGCATCCGGTGCCCGCGCCTGTGATGTGCGATCGCGACGGCCGCGTGGCCGGTCGCGAGGATCACGAGGGACCAGGCCAGCACCTGGTGGATGGCGCGCAGGGTCTCGTAGGTTGCTTCGTCCGGTTCCAGGATGTGCGGAATGGGGATGAGCAGGAACATCACGGTTTCAATTTGTCCCGGCGCCGTGCTGGCGCTGAGGTAGCCGAGCACCGGCACGACGATCAGCAGCGCGTAGAGCGCAGCATGGCCGGCCGCCGCGGCGCGGTGCTGCCAGGCGGGCAGGGTCGCGTCGTCCGCCGGCCGCCGGCGCCGCGCGCGCAGCACGAGCCGCCACACCACCAGCGGCGGCACCAGCAGCCCGATCGTCTTGTGCACCTGGTAGGCGATGATCTTCGCCAGCAGCTGCGTCAGCGGCAGTGCCACCATTATCAGGCCGATGGCGAAGGCAGCCAACACCAGCGCGGCAACGGCCCAGTGCAGGCGGCGTTGCGCAGGGCTCCAGCCCTCAGACGATGATGCGGACACGCACCACCAGGCGGATCTCGTCGGAAATGGCGGCGGTCTCGGCCGTCATGCCGAATTCCGATCGCTTCATCGTGCCACTGCCGGTGAATTCAGCCACGTCGCGGCCGAGTGCCGCGTCGCGCTTGCGGTCCACCAGCCGCGCCTCCATGCGGTGCGGGCGGGTGATTCCGCGGATGGTGAGCTCGCCCGCCAGCGGGAAGCGCGCCAGCGTGCCCTCGCCGGTGGCCGCGCCGTTGAATCGCGCCTCGGGAAAACGCTCGACATCGAAGAAGGCGGGCGACCGCAACAGGTCCACAGCGCCAGGATATGCCAGCGCCACGTCGGCCGTGCGCACGGTGACCTGCACGTTGGTGGCCAGCGGCCGGTCCGGGTCGATCAGCAATTCGGCCGAGAAATTCTCGAAGCGCCCGGTCGAGGACAGGACACCGAGGTGGCGCGCCACGAATTCCAGCCGCCCGCCCGAATGGTCGAAGACGTAGCGCGTGCGCGCCAGCGCCGGCCGGCCCAGCAACAAGACGCTGCCCAGGCCCGCGGCCAAGCCGCGTCGTCCGATCGGAAGTCCCGCCATCGTGATCTCCTCCGCGGTGCCAATGTCGCCCGCCCGGACGGCCCCGCAACCCCCGCTTGCATCGCACGGGGCGAAGCGTCATAAGAGTGTCCGACATCACCAGCCGATCTTGACGGGGGGTGGCCTTGAAAGGGGCCGCCTTTTTTGTTGCTTGGACGCCATCGACGACATTCCGCGGCATGAGGGGCTTGAGGCCCGCATCGCCGATTCCATCATGCCGGCGCTGACGCAACTCGGCTATGAGCTCGTGCGCGTGCAGGTCTCGGGCAAGGAACGCCCGACCGTGCAGATCATGGCGGACCGCGCCGATGGCACGCTGTTCCGGGTGGAGGATTGCGAGGCGATCAGCCACGCCGTCGGCGCCGTGCTCGACGTGGCCGACCCGATCAAGGGCGAATGGGAACTGGAAGTCTCCTCGGCCGGGATCGACCGGCCGCTGACGCGGGCGAAGGACTGGAACCGCTTTGCCGGGCATGCCGCGACTGTCGAGCTCGCCATGCCGCAGGATGGGCGCAAACGCTTCCGGGGCATTGCGCTGGGGGCCGATGCCGAGGTCGCGCGGATGCGCCTGGATGACGGGACCGAGATCGCCTTTGCGCGGAGCAATATCCGCCGCGCCAAGCTTGTGCTGACCGACGAACTGATCGCCGCCACCGCGGCGCCACCGACCACGAACTAGGAGACAGGCTTCATGGCCGCCGAGATCGCCATCGCCCGCCCCGAATTGCTGCAGGTTGCCGACGCCGTCGCGCGCGAGAAGATGATCGAGCGCGACGAGGTGCTGGAAGCGATGGAGCAGGCCATCCAGAAGGCCGGCCGCGCCAAGTACGGGCACGAGAAGGACATCCGCGCCGTCATCGACCGCCGCAACGGCGAGGTGAAGCTCTCCCGCTGGACCGAGGTGGTCGAGGCCGAGCCGGTCGAGAACGAAGCCACGCAGATCCCGCACCGCATCGCCCAGAAGATCAAGCCGGGCATCGGCATCGGCGAATTCATCATCGACCCGCTGCCGCCGATCGACTTCGGCCGCATCGCCGCGCAGACCGCCAAGCAGGTGATCGTGCAGCGCGTGCGCGAGGTCGAGCGCGGCAAGCAGTTCCAGGAATACAAGGACCGCGTTGGCGAGATCATCAACGGCATCGTCAAGCGCACCGAGTACGGCAACCTGATGGTGGACCTCGGTCGCGCCGAGGCCCTCCTGCGGCGCGACGAGACCATCCCGCGCGAGGCCTTCCGCAACGGCGACCGCGTGCGCGCCTACATCTACGACGTGCGCGAGGAACCGCGCGGGCCGCAGATCTTCCTGTCCCGCACGCATCCGGGCTTCCTGGCGAAGCTGTTCGCGCAGGAAGTGCCGGAGATCTACGACGGCATCATCGAGATCAAGGCGGTCGCGCGCGACCCCGGATCGCGCGCCAAGATGGCGGTCATCAGCCGCGATTCCTCCATCGACCCCGTGGGCGCCTGCGTCGGCATGCGCGGGTCCCGCGTGCAGGCGGTGGTGGCGGAACTGCAGGGCGAGAAGATCGACATCATCCCCTGGTCGCCCGATTTCGCGACCTTCATCGTGAACGCGCTGGCGCCGGCGGAAGTCTCCAAGGTCGTGCTCGACGAGGACGGCAAGCGCTGCGAAGTCGTGGTGCCCGACGACCAGCTCAGCCTGGCGATCGGCCGGCGCGGGCAGAATGTCCGCCTGGGCTCGCAGCTCACCCGCTACGACATCGACATCCTAACCGAGGCGGAGGAATCCGAGCGCCGGCAGGAGGAATTCCGCAAGCGCACCGGCCTGTTCGTGGAGGCACTGGACGTCGACGACGTCATCGCCGGCCTGCTGGTGCAGGAAGGCTTTGGCACCATCGAGGACATCGTCACGGTCGAGGACGAGGAACTGGCCGCCATCGAGGGCTTCGACGAAACCGTGGCCGTGGAGCTGAAGCGCCGCGCCGCCACCTTCATCGAGAAGCGCGACGGCGAATTCGAGGAAAAGCGACGCGAAATGGGCGTGGACGACGTATTGGCCGAGATCGGCGGCTTCTCCCCGGCGATGCTGGTCACGCTCGGCGAGAAGGATGTGAAGACGCTCGAGGACCTGGCGGATCTCGCCGGCGACGAGTTGATCGAGATCCTGGGCGCCGAGGTGGTGGACGAGGAAACCGCCAACGCGATCGTCATGGAGGCCCGCCGGCGCGCCGGATGGCTTGGCGATGACGAGGCGGCCGCGGAGCCGGAGGCCTGACCGACGCCATGGGCCCGGCCGACGTCGATGCCGCCGAGGAGGAGGACCCGCCCGAACGCGGCCCGCTCCGCCGGTGCATCGCCACGCGCGACAGCCTGCCCAAGGAAAAGATGCTGCGTTTCGTGCTCGGTCCGGGCCGGGAGATCGTGCCCGACCTGGTCGGCAAGCTGCCCGGCCGGGGAATGTGGTTGAGCGCGCGGGGCGATGTGCTAGAACGCGCCCTGAGCCGCGGGGCCTTCATGCGGGCAGCGCGCGGGCCCGTGACGCTTCCCTCCGACCTTCGCGCGCGGATCGAGGACGGTCTTCGCGCCCGCATCCGTGACCTGCTGGGCCTCGCCCGGCGGGCCGGTCAGGCGGTTTCGGGCTGGCAGTCCGGGCGCGAATGGCTTCAGGCCGGACGCGCCGGGCTGCTGGTGCAGGCGGTGGATGGCAGCCTTGCGGAGCGTGCGCGCTTCGGTGGCCGGGATCTACCGGTGGTTGCGTCGCTGACGGCGGCGGAACTGGGCTTGGTATTTGGGCGCGACCACGCGGTGCATGTGGTGGTCACGCCTGGTCGGCTGGCAGATGCCATCCGGCTTGAGGCCGAGCGGCTGGCGGGTTTCGCGCCGGCCGCGACGGAGACTTCATGAGGGGCACGCAAATCGCGCTGCCCTGGGGATGTGTTTTTTGGAATCGGGTTCGGATCGGCGGATGAGCGACCAGAACGAGCAGGACGCGGGCAAGAGCAGGCTGAGCCTTCGGCCCGGCGGACGCCTCGAGCTTGGCAAGACGGTGGATGCCGGCAGCGTGCGGCAATCCTTCAGCCATGGCCGAAGCAAGACCGTCCAGGTCGAGGTGGTGAAGAAGCGCGCCGTGGCGCCGCCGCCCAAGCCCGGGGTGACCGCACCGGCTGCCCGCGCCGCCACGCCGCCCGCGACGCCCGCGACGCCGGCACCCGCCGCCACGCCGCCGTCGGCGGCCAGCACCGCCCTGCCGCGCCTGACCGGCCAGGCGCAGGGTCCCGCCGTGCGCGCCCCCGCTGGCCGCCCGCTGACCCAGGCCGAGATCGCCGTCCGCCAGCGCGTGCTCGAGGAAAACCGCAAGGTCGAGGCGCAGCGCCAGCGCGAGGAACGCGAGCAGCAGGCGCTGATGGTGCGCTCGGCGGCCGAGGAAGCCGCCCGTCGCGCCGAGGATGACCGTCGCGCCGCCGAGGAAGCCGCCCAGCGCGCCGAGCAGGAAGCCCGCGAGGCAGCCGCCGCGTCGACGCGCACGGTGGTGGAACAGGAAGCGCGCCAGGCGGCCGAGACCGCCTCGGTCGCCGTCGCCGCCGCCGCCAAGCAGACCGGGCGTCCGGCCGCGGCTGCCGCCCCCGCGGCCCGCAAGCCGGACGAGGCGCCCGCCGCGCGCCTGACGCTGAAGCCCCGCAACGCCGCCGAGGACGAGGATGAAGGCCGCCGCGCACCGCTGCGCCGCGCCGGTGGCCCGCCGGGCGCGCCCGGCCGCCGGCCGATGCCGGTGCCGGTCAAGAAGGCCGCGCCGACCACCGACCGCCGCCGCGACAGCCGCATCGACGTGCAGGCCGCGATCGAGCCGGTCCATCACATCGCTGCGCCGTGCGCGCGACCGCGAGCGGCGGCAGCAGGAACTCCAGCGCCTGCGCGCGGGTACCGAACGCGTCGTGCGCGACGTGGTGGTGCCCGAGGTCATCACCGTCCAGGAACTCGCCAACCGCATGGCCGCGCGTGGCGGCGAGGTGGTGAAGTCGCTGTTCCGCATGGGCGTGATGGCGACGCTGACGCAGTCGATCGACGCCGACACCGCGGAACTGGTGGTCCAGGAATTCGGCCACCGCATCAAGCGCGTGAGCGAAGCCGACGTCGAGGTCGGCCTGGAAGGCGAGCAGGACACCGATACCGAGCTGTCCTCGCGCCCGCCGGTCGTGACCATCATGGGCCATGTCGACCACGGCAAGACCAGCCTGCTGGACGCGCTGCGCAAGACCGACGTGGTGGCGCACGAAGCGGGCGGCATCACCCAGCATATCGGCGCATACCAGATCACCGTGCCGGACGGCACCAAGGTCACGTTCATCGACACGCCGGGCCACGAGGCCTTCACGGCCATGCGCGCCCGCGGTGCGTCGGTGACCGACATGGTGGTGCTGGTGGTGGCCGCCGACGACGGCGTGATGCCCCAGACGATCGAGGCGATCCGCCATGCCAAGGCGGCCGGCGTGCCGATCATCGTGGCGGTCAACAAGATCGACAAGGCCGGCGTGAAGCCCGAGCGCGTGAAGCAGGAACTGCTGCAGCACGAGATCGTGGTGGAATCGCTCGGTGGCGACACGCAGGAGATCGAGGTCTCGGCGACGCAGAAGATCAACCTCGACAAGCTGCTCGAAGCGATTTCGCTGCAGGCCGAGGTACTGGACCTGAAGGCGAACCCGGAACGGGCGGCGGAAGGCACGGTCATCGAATCGAAGCTTGATCGCGGCCGTGGCCCGGTGGCGACGGTGCTGGTGCAGAAGGGCACGCTGAAGCAGGGCGATATCGTGGTGGCCGGCGCCGAGTGGGGCCGGGTGCGCGCGATGCTCGACGACAAGGCGCGCCAGGTGAAGGAAGCCGGCCCGTCCCTGCCGGTCGAGATCCTGGGGCTGTCGGGCGTGCCATCGGCCGGCGAGAACTTCATCGCCGTCGAGAACGAAACGCGGGCGCGCGAGGTCAGCGAATTCCGCCAGCGCCGGGCGCGCGACAAGGCCACCGCCGCGATCGGCGCGGGCCGCGGCAACCTGACCGACATGCTGGCGCGCATCCAGGCGGGCGAGCAGAAGGAAGTCGCCGTCGTCGTGAAGGCCGACGTGCAGGGCTCCGCCGAGGCGATCGGCGTGACGCTGGGCAAGCTCGGCAATGACGAGGTGAAGGTCCGCGTGCTGCACTCCGCGGTGGGGCAGATCACGGAATCCGACATCCAGCTGGCGAAGGCGTCGGATGCCGTCATCGTCGCGTTCAACGTGCGCGCCACATCGCAGGCGCGCGACCTGGCGAACCGCGAAGGCGTGGACATCCGCTACTACTCGATCATCTACGAGGTCTCGGACGACATCGAGAAGCTGTACAAGGGCAAGCTGGCCCCGGTGCAGCGCGAGAAGTTCCTGGGCTA
>LNEW01000225.1 GCA_001464375.1 Rhodospirillales bacterium Ga0074136
TTCTTCGCCGTGCCGCGCGGGTCGCGCGCATAGAGCTGGCCGGTCGAGGGCTCGAAGATGTCGCAGATCAGGATCAGCTGCGGCTTGGCCGAGAACGGATCCATGCAGGCCGTGGTCGGGTCCGGCATCAGGATCATGTCGGATTCGTTGATCGCCTTCCAGCCGGCGATGGACGAGCCGTCGAACATGAAGCCGTCGGTGAACACCTCCTCGGTCACGGTGTTCACGTGCTGGGCGGTGTGCTGCCACTTGCCGCGCGGGTCGGTGAAGCGGAGATCGACGTACTCGACGCTATGCTCCTTGATCATCTCCAGCACCTTGGAGACGGCGGAGCTGCCACCGGCGGCGGCGGGCTTCTTGGCCATGATGTGCGGTCCTGTTCCCTGACTGCGAAAACCCCGAAACTGTCTCGCGCCCCGCGGCTTCGGTGGCCCGCGGAACGGCCCGGCTGGCGGTACGGGGCGGTCGGCCCCATCCCGCTTGGTCCCGGCAGGCGCGCGTTCCGCGCCGCGTCCGGACCTTGCACCGCCCCCCGCCGAGGGAAGGGGCGGCGAAACCAATGCCGGCTAGACGGCGTCCTCGCCGCGCTCGCCGGTGCGGATTCGGATGACCTCCGACACGTCACTGACGAAAATCTTGCCGTCGCCGATGCGCCCGGTGCGCGCCGCGGCCTGGATGGCCTCCACGGCGCGGTCGAGCATGTCGTCGCCGCAGATCACCTCGATCTTCACCTTGGGCAGGAAGTCCACGACGTATTCGGCGCCGCGGTACAGTTCCGTATGGCCTTTCTGGCGGCCGAATCCCTTGGCCTCGATGACGGTCAGGCCCTGCAGGCCGATCTCGTGCAGCGCGTCCTTCACCTCGTCGAGCTTGAAGGGCTTGATGATGGCCTCGATCTTCTTCATCGGCTCCTGTCCAAAGGCCGCGGCACCAGGCGGTGCGGCGGCCCCTTCCTCCCGGTTGTGCTGCCCGGTGCGTTGTTGCCCGTGTGACCCAGTCCACGACGAAGGCTGCGCGCCGACGATCGCCCGGGCGGTATTGCACGCGCCATGCCGGGCCAGCAATCGGAGGGGCCGCGGGAAAATGGCCGGGGCAGGGGCCTTGGCGCTTAATTAATGGGCGTGTTGCACAAGATGCAGGCGGTCATGCGCGCCCGGTTGCCGGCCCGCGGAACCGGCTGCATAAGGCAGGACGCCCCTTTCGCAGGACATCAGGTCGGCCGATGCAGCCGCAGAACGCTCTTCTCTCCGCTACCGGCACCACGATCTTCACGGTCATGTCGGCGCTGGCGAACCAGCACCAGGCGATCAATCTCGGCCAGGGCTTCCCGGATTACGACGGACCCGAGGACGTTGTGCGCGCCGCCGCCGATGCGCTGCTGGACGGTCGCAACCAGTACCCGCCGATGACCGGCGTGCCGGAGCTGCGCGCCGCGGTGGCCGCGCACAACCGCCGCTTCTACGGCATCGAGGCCGACCCGAATGCCGAGGTGATCGTCACCTCGGGCGCGACCGAGGCGATCACCGCCTGCCTGATGGCGGTGCTGAACCCCGGCGACGAATGCGTGCTGATCGAACCGCTGTACGACACCTACCTGCCGGTGGTGAAGCTGCTCGGCGCCATCCCGAAGCTGGTGCGCCTGAGCCCGCCGAAATGGGAATTGCCGCGCGCCGAACTGGCCGCCGCCTTCGGCCCGAAGACCAAGGCGATCCTGTTCAACACGCCGATGAACCCGACCGGCAAGGTCTACACCAGTGCCGAACTCGCCTTCATCGCCGAGCTGATCCAGCGCCACGACTGCTACGCGATCTGCGACGAGGTCTACGAACACCTCACCTTCGACGGCTGGAAGCACATCCCGCTGATGACGCTGCCGGGCATGCGCGAGCGCTGCATGCGCGTGGGCTCGGCCGGCAAGACCTTCAGCCTGACCGGCTGGAAGGTCGGCTATGTCACCTGCGACCGCTCGCTGGCGCCCAATGTGGCGAAGGCGCACCAGAACCTGACCTTCACCACGCCGCCCAACCTGCAACGCGGCGTGGCGGTGGGCCTGGTCAAGGAGGATGCGTATTTCGCGGGCCTGTCGTCGCATTTGCAGGCCAAGCGCGACCGGCTGGCTGACGGGCTGGCGCGGCTCGGCTTCGGCGTGCTGCCGACGCAGGGGACCTATTTCATCACCACCGATGTCCGCCCGCTGGGCTGGAACGGCGACGACGTGTCGTTCTGCCGCACCCTGACCGAGGAAGCGAAGGTCACCGCCATCCCGGTCACCGCCTTCTATGCGAGCGAGAATGCGCCCAACCACTATGCGCGCTTTGCGTTCTGCAAGGGCGATGCGCTGCTGGACTCGGCGTTGGCGCGCATCGAGGCCTGGCTGGTCGCGCGCGGCTCGGCGGGGCGTGCCGCGGCCGGGTGACATGCAACCCCCTCGCGGCGCGGCCCGCTCGGGAACCGTCCCGCGGCCTGGCGATGGTGACGGGGCTTCCTGGTTTTCGCGCGCAACCTGGCGACAGCGCCCGGTGGCAACGCCTTGGCCGGCCCACGCGGTGGTGGCGCGAGCCTCGGTTTGCGTAGCCCGGCACGCAGGCAATCGAGGCATCACCCGTCCAGGCTGTGGCCAGCCGTAACGAGGACCTCAACGGGGACGTCCTGCCCTCCCGAGGCGTCTCAGGCGTATCAAATAGCGAGAATCGGCGTGAAATAATCGTTACTCTACATGTGGGGTGCGGCCTGTGCGATACCCTACAAGATGCGGTGTCATTTCAAAAACATCCCAAAAATAAGATCAGTTAAAAGATTGCAAACAACCTCAACCTCGTGGTTTTCTTGCGTCACAGATTGCAACGGGGGATGACAGGATGTCGGATACGGGAATCGTCGATCAACAGCGCGTCCGGGAGGTCTATG
>LNEW01000226.1 GCA_001464375.1 Rhodospirillales bacterium Ga0074136
GGTGCCGGCGGCATCCCCCAGCACCAGGATCCCTGCGAGCATGGCGAGGCCGCCGGCCACCGTCACCATCAGCCCCTGCTGCGCGGCACGGCGCGCCTCGGCGCGATGGGCGTCGAAGCCGATCAGCAGGAAGGAGGCGAGGCTGGTGAGTTCCCAGAAGGCGAACAGCAGCAGCAGGTCGTCGGCCAGAACCGCGCCCAGCATCGCCGCCATGAACAGCGTGAGCACCGCGAGTAAGCGGTGCAGCAGCGGGTGCCCTTCAAGATAGGCGGCAGCGTAGAGGAACACGCCGGCACCGATGCCGGCGATCAGCAGCGCGAAAAGGCGCGACAGGCCGTCGAGGCGGAAAGCTCTACGCCGAGCGTCGGGATCCAAGGCAGGCTGAACATGGCCCCGTCGGGGGTCGTGAGGACCAGCAGGAACAGCGCCGCCGGGAGCGCGGCGAGCCAGGGCGCCATGACGGGGGCACGGCGCAGCCCCCAGCCAACCAGCGGGACGCAGGCCAGGGCAAGGAGCGGAATGGCGGGCAGCGCGAGCATGCCGCCTGATTGCAGGCTTCGCACCGGCAGGTAAAGGACGCACCGCAGTACGAAGGCATGCGGACGCCGTTCTTGCTTTCCAGCGGCGCTAGCGCCGGGACGTGGGGATGTGTGCGGGTTCCGACAACTTCGCCCCGTGACGACGGCCCCCGTGCTGGACCCAGTCCTCGCGGTCGTCTTCCGCACGACGGATGACCGGCGCGAACGCGTCCCAAGGTTGAGAACCATCTGGGTCCACCTCAGCCAGATGCCACGCAAGCACAGGTCGGGCGAGGCTGTCTCCGCTTAGCGCTTCTCCCGTTGCTGCGGTTGGACGCTGCGGTTGAGCGTGCTGACCAAGTTGATCAGCGACAGCATCCTGGTCGGCTTCAAGGCCGGCGCGGGCATTACCATCGCCATGACCCAGTTGCCGGCGCTGTCGCAATCCGCCGTGGCGGAGAAGGCGGGATCGCGCACGCCGCTCACGCTGATCCTTGCTTCCGTGGCGCTCGGCCTTTGCCTGCTGTTCCTGACCGGGCTGTTCGCGAACCTGCCGAAGGCGGTGCTGGCGGCGGTCGTGCTGACGGCCGTGGCCGGCCTGATCGACATTCCGGCGCTGATCCGCCTGTGGCGCGTCAGCCGGCCCGATTTCGCGGCCGCTGCGGTCGCGCTGGCGGGCGTACTGCTGTTCGGGATCCTGCAGGGCATCCTGCTCGCGGCACTGGTGTCCGTGCTGATCATGCTGGTGCGGACGAGCCGGCCGCATGTGGCGTTCCTCGGCCGCGTGCCGGGCACGACGCGGTACAGCGACATGGCGCGCCACCCGGAGAACGAGCCGATCCCGGGGGTCATCGCCTTCCGCCCGGAAGGATCGCTGCTCTACGTCAATGCGGAGGCTGTGCTCGATGCCGTCATCGCGCGGTTCGGCGCCGCGGGCCCCGCCACGCAGCGCCTTGTGGTCTGCGACCTCTCCGCCGCGCCCTATCTCGACCTCGCGGCCACGGCGATGCTGCGGAAGCTGCATGCCGAGGTGGAGCGCCGAGGCGCACGCCTGGCCGTGATAGGGGCGCACGGCGCCGTGCGCGACCTTCTGCGACGGGAGGGCTTTGCGGACCTGGTCGGTGACATAGGCCGGGCTTCGACGCTTGAGGCCGTTCTCGACAACACGCCAGCCATGAGGCCGTGAGCCGCGGCACGATCGGATCGCTCCGTGGGCTTCATCCGGTCTGTGGGCTTGTGCGTTGGCTGCGGCGAAGTCGCGTGAACGCCGTTGGGGTACGGCCGCTATCCATAGCGTGAGGCGCCAATATCAGCTCGGCTGATGTTGGGTGCAGGCGAGATAAATTGAACGGCGGCGGATCATCGGCCCGAGCCGCCGCGTTCAGTTGAAGGCACCTGTCCCGGACCAGCCGCGCGTCTCGCAAGCGCCGTTCGGCCGCATCGGCCGGCCGGGCTCGATGAATCCGAAGGCTCTTTTTTAGGCGGGAATAATCCCTGCGTGCCCCCTCCCGCGGATGGCTCCCCCAAGGTGCCAGAGATTCGAGCCCCCCTCCCCATTGCTGGCGTCAGCCGCAGGGACCGCCGATCTGCGCGCGGGCGAACGAGGAGGGTGGAGCCGTGGTCCCGCAGCATCAGGGCTCGCGTTGCCTCAGCAGCGAGCCCTGATCCAATCGCGTGCAGGTCAGCCCGCTACCTTGTAGATCGTGTAGCTCCCGCGTGCGCCATCCTTATTTGGGCCGACCTCGCGGATGCGCTCCAGCACCTGCACCTCGATCCCCTGCCGCTTCTTCAGGCCAGCGAAGAATCCGCGGACCGTGTGCTGCTGCCAGCCCGTCGCCCCGCAGATCTGCGCGATTGTGGCCCCCTCCTCGCGACGGAGCATCGCCAGCACCGCCTCCTGCTTCGTCCCCTCGCGCGGCTTGCGCGACGCGCCGGGCTCCCCCACCTGGCGGGGCGCCTTCCTGGCGAGCAGGGTGCGCAGGGCTTCCATCGGCGCATCCAGGGCGGCGATGATGTCCGTCTCGCGGTTGGCCTCGTTGTCCCAGGCGGCCAGCACCGCCGCGGCGGCGTCGCGCAGGCTGGTGCGCGACGCCGGTGTCGGCGCGGCGTGGACGGGTTCCGCCTCCTCCGCAGGGGCGTCTCCCTCCGCGGCGTCCTCCCCGCCCGTGGGCGCCGTGCCGGCGACCGGCGCGGCGGCCTGCGCGTCGTCCTCGTTCGGGTCGATGCCGATGGCGCGCAGCCCCTCATCGGTGATGCGCGCCACGATCCGGGTGCCCTCGTCATCCTGGCGCCAGCCGAGCCCGACATGCTCCCGCGGGGCGTTGATCTCGGTCAGCAGGTTGTTCTTGATCAGGCTGCGGAACACCGCGTTGCGGGCCGCGGCCGGCAGGGTCTTGGGCGCGCGGGCGAGGCCCATCTCGTGCTGTGCGGCGGCGCTGAGAATCACGCGCTGAGTATCGGAAAGCTTGGTCATCGTGGTGGTCTCCGGTTCCGGGTGCCGGTCATCGGCCCCTACTGCCGGGAGCCCCGTCGGGCAGAACCCGGTCGGGGCGGTGCTGGGACAGCCCGCTTCAGGTTTCGTATTCGCCGCGGCGGAAATGCTGGTCCGCGATGTCCTTCAGCTTCGCAGTGGCGTCGGAAAGCCAGGCCGCCTCGCCCCAGAGCACCGACTCCGGATCCGCGCTGAAATGGTCTGCGCTGGCCTGCTGGAGTTCCGCGAGAAGGGCATCGAATTCGGCCTTCTTCGCCAGGAAGGCGGCCAGGCTGCGTTCCTGATTGCGGGCGGCGCGGGCGGTGCGGTCGGTCATCGTGGTCTCCGTCTGTTGCTACAGGGCATCCCCTGTGTGTGACGGACCATTCGCGCTGTGGCGCGCGCGAGCCAAGCAAGATGCAGCAGCGCGGAATTGCTATGATTCGGCGGTCTGGATCACGTCATGATCCATGATGTGGACGTGGCGCCCGCTTACCGAGGTGTCTTTGCTCTGGTCGACTTCCCGCCGCTGGGAAGTCGATTCGGACTACGCGTCATGTGCGTGGCTCTGGCTCGATCGAAGCACTCGGATCCAGCCGATCGGCAACCTCCACCAGCAGCGCGTTCATCTGCTCCTGCAGGATGGTCTGGACCAGATGCGGATCGCGACCGATCTCCGCGGCGATCTGGCCTGACACCCGCGCCGGCCAGTTCAGCACGGCATCGCGCATGCCGGCGGCGACTTCATCGACGCGATGGTTGGCGGCGGTGATGTCCATCAAGCGGCCCTTCTTCTCATCCACGGCCAGGCGCTGCGCCTCGACGCCAAGAGCGAGCCGCGCCAGCGTCAGCCGGCCGAGGGCGGTCGTCTCGGCCGGGAGCGCAAGCGGCGATCGGCCTGGCGTAGCGGTTTCGCCCAGGTTGCGCCGGCTGGCCTCAACGTCCCAGCTGCCATCAGGCTCACGGGCGATGCGGCCGGCGCGCTCTGCCTTCTGGATCGCGACATGGGAGACGCCAAGCCGGCGCGCCAGTTCTCGGCCCGATGCAACGCGCTGCGCCATGAACATGCTCCTTCAGGCGCAGCGTATGCAGAAGTCTGGTAACCGTTTGCACCCATCCGCAGAGAAAATTCCGTGTCAGATGAATCGACTACGCGATGATTCGGGTGGTGCGGTAACCATCCTCGGCGCCTGGCGCTAGCGACCTTGCGCGCTTCCGCCCCCCGCATACGACATCGCCCGGAAGGAACCATGGCCTCGACATCGCGATGCCCCGCTGCCGCAGCTTCTCAAGGTAGCGAGAATCTACGGCATGTGGATTCCACGGCGCAACAGCCTTTTGTGTGACGACGCGCCACATGCGGTCGTCGCATCGGCGCGACGACGTCCGTCGTTGACAGCGCCACCATCGGGTGATGCCGTCATGCATCCCACAACGGCAGCGAGTCACGATGCAGGACACGGCGCTTCGCGAAAAGCTGCGCAAGATCGAGGCGCTGTTCGCAGGCGCGGCGACACCCGGCGAGCGCGATGCGGCTGAGGCGGCCATGCTGCGCGTCAGGGCGCGCCTCGAGGAAATCGCGCGCAGCGAACAGCCGGTCGAGATGCATTTCTCGATCCAGGACCAATGGGCGCAGCGCCTGTTCGTCGCGCTGTGCCGCCGCTACGGGCTGCACCCCTATCGCCGCCCGCGGCAGAAGCGCAGCACGATCATGGTGCGTCTGCCGCGCGCGTTCTCGGACCAGATCCTGTGGCCCGAGTTCGCGCAGCTGAACGATGTCCTGCACGCCCATCTCCACGACATCACCCTCACGCTGATCCGCGATCATGTGCATGCGGATACGGGCGATGCCGAGGAGGTGGCGGAGAAGGGTTGACCACGCGCGCCAGCGATGTGCGCGCCAGACGTGACGCCGGTCCGGCGGCCCGGCAGTTTGTCGCAAATGTCGCTTACGCGCGCGGGAGCAGACAGGGGCGCTGTGGCCATCAGAAGTGTGAGAAAGGGGCCGTTTTGGCTTTCTCTTCTCACACGCGCGCAAGCGACAAAATCGACATTCAGGGGCGAGGCTCGGCTCCAGGCGGTGGGCGAGCACGCGCTGGCCGATTAGCCTCGGCGTGCCACCCCGAATCGAATTCTTGCTGGAGTCGTCTGTGACAGCCTCCCCCGAACCGCCTCCCGAGGGCTGGACGCTGCCCGAGGCGGCGGCGGCGCTGTTTCCCGACGCCTGGTCCGCGACATGGTTTCCCGACGACGTCACCGCAGCGCTTGCCGTGCCCGGCATTCGGCCGACGCCGTCGCCCTGGTCGCAGGTGTCGCTCGACATGATCGACACGGTTGCTGCGGCGGTGCTGGCGGGCGGTGCGATCCCGGCCGGCCTGGAGACGGTGGTGGCGGCCTGCCGCGCCTATGAGGCCGAGACGGCGCAGCGAATCGCCGCCGCCCTGGCGCGCCGTGCCGAGCAGCGCGCAGCCCTGCCTGGGTTGCTGGCGGCGCGAATGGCCGGTGGCGCGTTCAAGGCGCGCGGCATCTCGCCGCGAAACCCGCTGCAGCCGGTGGATATCCCGGCCCTGGCCTGGGGCGCGGCCGAGATCGCGCTGGGCTGGGAGGAGGCGACCGTGCGTCGCGGCAGTAAGCCCTACAGCAGCCACATCTCCCCCCCACCGGCGCCTGGCTCGGTGACCCTGCCGGGCGGTATCACGCTCCGTGGCGTGCGGGTATTCACGGCGAGTCCACGGGGTGCCTCGCCAGCGGAGGCGCCAGCGGTGATGCCCGAAATCCCAGCGGCACCGGCAGACAATACTTCTGTGGTCTCCGGGCGATCAGGCTTCGCCGGTCGCCCGACCTCCCAGCAGTTGATTGATGTCGAACATGCGCGCCGTCTGGCATCAGGCGAGGCCAAGGAGAAGATCACGCACGAGGCCGAATATCTGTCGGCCTGGCTAGCCACGACGCATCCGGACTGGCCTAAGGCGACGGCCAAGACCATCGCAAACAACATCGGGGCGGCACATCGGCGAGGCCTGCAATCGCGCCTGAAATAGCGCCCGAAATAGAAAGCGCTGACCCATTTCAGGCGGCTTTTTCAGGCGCAAAAACTGATGTGAATGGGGTGCCATTGCAACTGCACGCCGCAGCGTGCCGACCGATGGTGTCCCGATGCCGCCCCCGATCCCCGACGATCTCGATGCCCTGCTGACCCGCGATGCGACGGCCGCTGCGCTCACCGCCGCGGGCTATCCCATCTCCGCCAAGACGCTGAGCGGCAAGGCGACGCGCGGCGGCGGCCCACCCTATGGGCTGTTCGCCGGACGAGCGCTGTATCGCTGGGGTGCCGCCCTCGATTGGGCGCGCAGCCGCCTCCGGGCGCGCCATGCCGGGAGCAACGTGGCATGAGGCCGGTGCCGCTGCTCTTTCTGGGCATCAAGCGCTGGCAAGACATCCGCCCGACCGATCCTGTCGAACGCGCCTGTGGTGGTGATTTCGCAGCCTTCGCAGCCTTCTACGGCATGGGCGATGCCGAGGCGGGCTCGGCGTTGCTCGACAAGTTGCGCCGCCTGCACGACATGCTGCGCAAGGGGCAGGTCGAGGACGCGTTGGCTTCCCTCGAACGGTCCCTGGCCGAATGACCGACGCGGCCCCGGCGATCCTTCAGGCGGATACCGCGCAGATCGCGCGCTTCGTGCACGCGCTGTTCCGCTATGCGGATCCGGACAGCGTCGTGGCGCTGCGCTCCTTCTTCGACGACGCATCCTCGGTCCATCAGATGGGCACCTGCCGCATCGGCGACGGGCTGGAGGGGTTGGTGGCCGCCGCCACGGCGCAGGCCACAGGCTGCGCGCAGCATGCGCGCCCGGTAGTGTTCTGCCCGCCCGTCGCCACCTTCACCGAGGGGCCGCAGGCCCGCGAGCAGGACCTCGTCAATGGCCTGGCGCTGTCGGTCGAATGCGACACGGCGCCGAACGATGCCCGCGCGCGGCTGGAGGGGCTGCTTGGTCCGGCCACGCTGGTGGTGCGCAGCGGCGGGTGCTGGATCGACGACCAGACCGGCGAGGTGCAGGACAAGCTGCACCTGCATTGGCGTCTCACCGAGCCGACGCGGGAGGCCGCCGCCCATGCCGCGCTCAAGCAGGCCCGGACCTTGGCGGCGGCGCTGGTCGGCGGCGATCGCAGCAACGCACCGCCGGTCCATCCGATCCGCTGGCCCGGCAGCTGGCACCGCAAGGGCAGCCCCAGGCTTGCCGTGATCATCGCGGAGAGCGACGCGGAACTGGACCTTGGCGACGCGCTGGAGCTCCTGGCCGATGCGTTGCCGGCTACGGAGCTGCCCGGCACGGCCATCCCCGCGCTTGGTGCCGCGGCGCCTGCAGAGATCGGCGAGGCCCGCGACACCTCGGTCCTGATCCAGCAGATCCTCACCGCTGCCGACTACCATGCGCCGCTGGTGGCGCTGGCGATGCGCTACCTCAAGGGCGGCATGGCGCCGGCGCAGGTGGTCCTGACCCTGCGCGGCCTGCTCCTCGCCGTGCCGGAGGCGCAGCGCGACATCAAGGACGGCAGCACCGTCCCAGGGCGCTGGCAGGCCCGGTTCGATGACGCACCGCGCGCCGTCACCACCGCCTGCCGAAAGCTCGGCGATGGCGGGTACACGCCAGATGGCGGCGATGCACCTGAGGGCCCGCTCGATGCCGCCTGGCCGGAACCCATCGACTTCCTGGCCGATGCCGAGATGACCGGCGCCCCCGAACTGCGCCCCGAACATCTGCCGCCCGCCATCGCGCCCTTCGTGGCGGACACCGCGTCGCGCATGGGCGTCGATCCGGCCACGGTGGCGCTGGCCGCCCTGGTCACCCTCTCCAGCGTCGCGCACGAGACCTGGCGGCTGCAGCCCAAGCAGATCGACGATACCTGGCGCGAGGGTGCCCGCATCTGGGGGGCGATCGTCGGCGACCCCAGCATCCTCAAGACGCCGGTGATCCAGGCGGCCACGCGGCCAATCGACAATATCGACATGCTGGCGCGCGGTCGCCACGAGCTGGCGATGGCCGAGCACCGTGCCGAGATGGCCGCGCTCAAGGCCGACAACGCGCCACCGGGGAGCGGGCCCCCACCACCACGGCTCGACCGCTACCTGGTGGAGAACAGCACCGTTGAGGCGCTGACCGAGGTGCTGCGCGACGACCCCGAGGCCAAGCAGCGGGTGCCGATGGGCAAGGTGCTGATCCGGCAGGATGAGATGAGCGAATGGCTGGCCAATATGGACCGCTATCGCGCCGGAGGCCGCGGCGGCAGTGATCGCGGCGCCTATCTCCGCCTGTACAACGGCACGCGCTTCGTGGTGGACCGCGTCGGACGCGGCACCTTGTCGATCTCGAGCTGGTCCGCCTGCATCATCGGCGGCATCCAGCCTGAGCCGATCCAGCGCATCGCGCGCGAGGCGGCCGATGACGGCCTGCTGCAACGCTTTTGCTACGCGGTGCCTGCACGCCAGGATCGCGGCATCGACCGCAAGCCAGATCACGCCTCAACCGAGCGCTACCACGGGCTGGTGAAGGCGATGGCGGGGTTGCTGCCGCCGGCGGCATTTCCAGGCGCCGAGCCGCGGGTGGTGGTGCTGCATCCTGATGCGCAGGCCCATCGCGCAGCGATCCTGGATCTGGCCGAGGCGGTCGCCGCCATGCCGGACACCTCCAGCCGGTTGAAATCGGCGCTCGGCAAATGGCCGGGGCTGTTCGCGCGGATGACGCTGCTGTTCCAGCTGATCGACCATGCGGACGCGCTGCATCGGGGTGTCGAGCCGCCAGAGGTGATGGTGGTGCCCGAGCCGGTGGCGCGGCGCAGCGCGGCCTATCTGCGCGATGTGCTGCTGCCGCATCTGCTGCGGGCGGAGGCGGTGATGTTCTCCAGCGTGCAGTCGGGTCATGCGCGCTGGATCGCGGGGTTCATCCTGTCGCGCGAGGACGGGCGTATCGCGCTGCGCGACGTGGTGCGCGCCTATGGCCCGCTGAAGGCGCCGGAGCAGCGCCACGAGCTGCTCAGCGTGATGCAGTCGCTGGAAACCATGGGCTGGCTGAAGGCCGAGCCTCAGGAGAACCCCGCCCGGCCACCGACGGCCTGGGAGGTCAACCCGCTGGTGCGGGAGCGGTTTGCGCGCCGAGCCGCGGAGGAGCGCACGGCGCGGCAGAAGGCAAAGGCACGCATCGCGGCGACGCTGGCACGGGTGCGGCAGGCGCCGGGCGCCGCCGAAGGCGCGGACAATGATTCAGCAGCAGCATTGGGGGTGGCGTGATGGGATCCGAAGCAGATGGCGAGCGGTGCCACGTCCGTGCCGCACCGCGCTCACTTGCTTCCCACGTGCGGGAAGCAGGCGCGCTGTCTCGGCACGGCGATGCGCTGAGGCGTGCGGATCGAATGCCCAGCGGCGGGAAGTCGATCGATGTACCATGCGACATTCCCAGCGCTGGGAATGTCGCCAGTACCGCTGCGGCTCCGCAGCCGCGCCAGCCGAAAGGCTCGGGGGCCGAGAGACATTCGCCTCCACTTCACCGCCAGGCAGCGCCTGGATGTGAGCCCCAACAGAAAGGGACTCGCATGACCAGACGATCATCCACCGCAGCAGCGCCCGCGCCCACCATCCCGGCCGTCCCGCCGACGCAGGTGTTGGCGCGCCTGGCCGCGCTGCAGACCGCACCCACCGCTGACCTCAAGAAGCAGTGGCGCGAACTATTCGGCAAGGAGCCGCCGGCTTGGAACCGCGCCTACATTCAGAGCCGGCTGGCATATCGGATCCAGGAGCTCGCGTATGGCGGGCTGAAGCCAGAGACGGTGGACCGGCTGGTAGCGTTGGGCGAGCAGCTGGACGGCGGCAACGTTGTCCTGCGCCGCATTCGCGCTGACAGCAGGCCGCTCGCCGGCACGCGCCTGATCCGCGAATGGCAGGGCGTGCAGCACGTGGTCACCGTGCGCATGAACGACTTCGAATTCGAGGGGCGGCCATACCAGTCGCTCTCGGCGATCGCGCGCCACATCACCGGCACGCGCTGGAACGGCTGGACGTTCTTCGGGCTGCGCGCGCGGGGTGGCGCATGACCCGGCGCGCCCGCATCGAGCCGGCCATGCCGGCCACCACGAAGAAGCTTCGCTGCGCGGTCTACACGCGCAAATCCACGGACGAGGGGTTGGAGAAAGAATTCAACTCGCTCGACGCACAGCGCGATGCGTGTGAGGCGTTTATCAACAGCCAGCGCGCTGAGGGCTGGGTGCTGGTCCGCGATCGCTACGATGACGGCGGATTCAGTGGCGGTACGCTCGACCGCCCCGCGTTGAAGCGCTTGCTGGCCGACATCGAGCAGGGGCGGATTGACAATATCCTTGTCTATAAGGTCGACAGGCTCAGCCGATCGCTGATGGACTTCGCGAAGCTCGTGGAAACGATGGAGGCACACGGCGTCACCTTTGTGAGCGTGACTCAGTCCTTTTCCACAACGACGTCGATGGGCCGGCTGACGCTCAACATGCTGCTCAGCTTTGCACAGTATGAGCGTGAATTGATTGGCGAGAGAATCCGCGACAAATTCGCCGCCTCGCGCGCCCGCGGCATGTGGATGGGGGGCAAGGTGCCGCTCGGCTACGACGTCGTGGCCAGGAAGCTGATCGTGAATGAGGACGAGGCACCGCGGGTGCACCGCGTGTTCGAAATCTTCGCCGAGACGGGGTCGGGCATCGAGACGGTGGCCCGCCTCCGGGCGGAGGGCGCCACCAGCAAGACGGGCCGCCCGCTCGACAAGGGCGACGTCTACAAGCTGCTGAACATCCGGACCTATGTCGGCGAGGCCGCGCATAAGGGGCAAGTCTATCCCGGCGAGC
>LNEW01000227.1 GCA_001464375.1 Rhodospirillales bacterium Ga0074136
CGCGCCATCACCCGCGCGATGAAGCGCCAGGGCCGCGTGTGGATCCGCATCTTCCCGGATGTGCCGGTCTCCACCAAGCCGGCGGAAGTCCGCATGGGGTCCGGCAAGGGCGCGCCCGAATACTGGGTGTGCCGCGTGAAGCCGGGCCGCGTCATGTTCGAGATCGACGGCGTTCCTGCCGACACGGCGCGCGAAGCGCTGTCGCTCGGTGCGGCGAAGCTGCCGATCAAGACCAAGTTCGTCACCCGCCTGGGTGCGGAGGCCTGATATGGCAGCGACAAAGATCGGCGATGTCCGCGCGAAATCCGCGGACGAGCTTTCCACCATGCTGCTCGACCTGCGCAAGGAGCAGTTCAACCTGCGCTTCCAGCGCGCGACCGGCCAGCTTGAGGCGCTCAGCCGCATCAAGCAGGTCCGCCGCGACATCGCGCGGGTGAAGACCATCATCGGCGAGCGCGCCCGCGCCGCCGCAACCGCAGCCTGAGAGGAGACCGACGGCCATGCCGAAGCGCGTCCTCACCGGGCGGGTCACCAGCGACAAGACGGACAAGACCATCACGGTCCTGGTCGAGCGTCGCGTGATGCATCCGCTCTACAAGAAGTTCATCCGGCGCTCGAAGAAGTACGCCGCGCATGACGACGCCAACCTGTGCAAGGAAGGCGACGTGGTGCAGATCGAGGAATGCCGCCCGATCAGCAAGTCGAAGTCCTGGGTGGTGATCGAGCGCAACGGCGCCTCGGTCGATCGTCCCGGTTTCCTCGGCGCGTCGGCGGAGGCCTGATCCATGATCCAGGTCGAATCCAACCTCGAAGTCGCCGACAATTCCGGTGCGCGCCGCGTGCAGTGCATCAAGGTGCTCGGTGGCTCCAAGCGCAAGACCGCGGGCGTGGGCGACATCATCGTCGTGTCCGTCAAGGAAGCGATTCCGCGCGGCAAGGTGAAGAAGGGTACGGTCGAGCGCGCGGTGATCGTGCGCACGGCGTTCCCGGTGCGCCGGCAGGATGGCTCGGTGATCCGCTTCGACCGCAATGCGGCCGTGCTGATCAACAAGCAGAACGAGCCGATCGGCACCCGCATCTTCGGACCGGTGGTGCGTGAACTGCGCGCCAAGAAGTTCATGAAGATCATCTCCCTCGCGCCGGAGGTGCTGTGATGGCTGCGAAGATCCGCAAGGGCGATCGCGTCCAGGTCCTCAGGGGGAAGTGATCCGGGTGAACCCGACCGAAGGCCGCGCCTTCGTGCAGGGCGTCAACCTGGCCAAGCACCACCAGAAGCCGCAGGGCATGGGCCAGCCGGGTGGCATCGTCGAGAAGGAGGCGTCGATCAACCTCTCCAATCTCGCGCTGCTGGACCCGAAGTCGGGCAAGCCGACCCGCGTCGGCTTCAAGACGCTGGAAGACGGCAAGAAGGTCCGGGTGGCGAAGGCCTCCGGCGAAGTGATCGACGCATGAGCGAAGCACGCGAACAGCCCCGGCTGCGGAAGCACTACGAGGAGGTGGTCCGCAAGGCCCTCTCCGAGGAATTCGGGTACGCCAACCCGATGGAAGTGCCCAAGCTCGAGAAGATCGTGATCAACATGGGCGTCGGCGAAGCCGCCGGCGACCAGAAGAAGCTCGATGCCGCGGTGGCGGAACTCACGGCGATCGCCGGCCAGAAGCCGGTGAAGACCAAGGCGAAGAAGGCCATCGCGGGCTTCAAGATCCGCGAGGGCATGGCGATCGGCACGAAGGTGACGCTGCGGCAGTCGAGGATGTACGAATTCCTCGACCGCCTGGTGACCATCGCGCTGCCGCGCCTGCGCGACTTCCGCGGGCTGCCGGCGAACAAGGGCTTCGACGGGCGGGGGAATTTCTCCCTCGGCCTGAAGGAGCAGATCGTGTTCCCCGAGATCAGCTACGACAAGGTGGACGCGATCCGCGGCATGGACATCGTCTTTGTCACGACGGCGAAGACGGACAAGGAAGCGAAGGCGCTGCTCACGGCGTTCCAGCTTCCGTTTCAGAAGTGATGGTGGAAAACCGCCGGGTACGCCCGGCAGGTTCCGGAGGATTTTGACGGCATGGCTAAGACCTCGTCCGTGATGAAGAACAAGCGGCGTGAACGGCTGTCGAAGCTGCACGCCCCGAAGCGCGCTGCGCTGAAAGCCGTGGTCATGGACCGCGAGCTTCCGGTGGAGGACCGCTTCGAGGCGTCGCTGAAGCTCGCCCAACTGCCGCGCAACGGTGCCAAGATCCGCGTGCGTCTGCGCTGCGAGATCACCGGCCGTCCGCGTGGCAATTACCGCAAGTTCAAGCTCTGCCGGAACCAGCTCCGGGAATTGGCCTCGAAGGGCCAGATCCCCGGCGTGGTCAAGGCGAGCTGGTAAGGAAGGACCGGCCGCTGGGTGACATGCTCACCCGCATCCGCAACGCCCAGTCGGCGCGCCAGTCGCGCTGCAAGGCGCCCGCGTCCCGCCTGCGCGAGAACGTGCTCGAAGCGCTCAAGCGCGAGGGCTACATCCGCGCCTGGCGCACCGAGGAGCTGCGCCCCGGCGTCCGCTTCATCGAGATCGAGCTGAAGTACTCGGAAGGCGAGCCCGCCATCAAGGAGATCACCCGCGTCTCCAAGCCCGGCCGGCGCATCTATTCCAAGATCGCGGAGCTGCCCAAGATCTACAATGGCCTGGGCACCTCCATCCTCTCCACGCCGCGCGGCGTGATGAGCGAAAACGAGGCCCGCGCCGCCAATGTCGGCGGCGAAGTCCTCTGCCGCGTGTTCTGACGGGAGCATCAGAGACATGTCTCGCGTTGGAAAATATCCTGTGCCGGTTCCCGCGGGCGTCACGCTCGCGCTGGCCGGCCGCACGCTGACGGCCAAGGGCAAGCTGGGTGAACTCAAGCTCGACCTGACGGACGACGTCGATGTCGAGATCAAGGCGTCGGAGGTCGCGGTCTCGCCGCGTCGCACCGATCGTCGCTCGCGCACCATGTGGGGCACGACGCGCAGCCTGATCAATTCGATGGTCACGGGCGTGTCCACCGGCTTCGTGAAGGCCATGGAGATCAACGGCACGGGCTACCGCGCCGCGGTCCAGGGCAGTGACCTGGTGCTCGCGCTGGGCTACAGCCACGAGATCCGCTACCCGATCCCGCAGGGGATCAAGATCACCTGCGAGAAGCCGACCGCCATCAAGGTCGAAGGCTCGGACAAGCGCCAGGTGGGCCAGGTGGCGGCTGAGATCCGGGCGTATCGCGGCCCCGAGCCCTACAAGGGCAAGGGCGTCAAGTACGAGAACGAGCAGATCCTCCGCAAGGAGGGCAAGAAGAAGTAATGGCCAGCAAGCTCGACCTCGAGGCGCGCCGCCGGCGTCGCCTCCGTTTCCAGCTCCTGCAGAAGTCCGGCGGGCGCTTGCGCCTGTCGGTATTCCGCTCGGGCAAGCACATCTACGCGCAGGTCATCGACGACAAGGCGGGGCGCACGCTCGCGGCCGCCTCGTCGATGGAGAAGCCGATGCGCGAAGGCCTCAAGACCGGCGCCGATCGCGACGCCGCGACGGCGGTCGGCAAGCTGGTGGCCGAACGTGCGATCGCGGCCGGGGTGACGGAAGTCGTCTTCGACCGCGGACCCTATCTCTATCACGGGCGCGTCAAGGCGCTCGCGGACGGCGCCCGCGAGGGCGGGCTGTCGTTCTGAGAGGCTGACAGACATGGCATATGCACCGAGGTCCGGCGGCGAGGGTGGTGGCGAAGGCGGGCGGACGGCAACGAGAATCGGCAGGAGCGCCAGGATGGCGACGAGCTGAAGGACAAGCTCGTCACCATCAACCGCGTCGCCAAGGTCGTGAAGGGTGGCCGTCGCTTCTCCTTCGCCGCACTGGTGGTGGTTGGCGACGAGAAGGGCCGCGTGGGTTGGGGCGCGGGCAAGGCACGCGAAGTGCCGGAAGCCATCCGCAAGGCGACGGAGCGTGCGAAGCGCACGATGATCCGCGTGCCGATGCGCGAGGGCCGCACGCTGCACCATGACGTGATCGGCGAATTCGGCGCCGGGCGGGTGATCCTGCGCGCCGCGCCGGCGGGCACCGGCATCATCGCCGGCGGTCCGATGCGCGCGGTGTTCGAAACCCTGGGCATGGGCGACGTGGTCGCCAAGTGCACTGGCTCGGCGAACCCGCACAACATGGTGAAGGCCACTTTCGCGGCGCTGTCGCGCTGCACGTCGCCGCGGGCCGTCGCTGCCCGTCGCGGCAAGAAGGTCGCCGATATCCTGGGCCAGAAGAAGGACGCCCCCGAGGCGACGGAGACGACCAGTGTCTGATCACAAGAAGACCGTGAAGGTGACCCAGTTGGGTTCGCCGATCGGCCGCAAGCCGGGCCAGAAGGAGACCCTCATCGGTCTTGGCCTGAACAAGCGTCACCGCACGCGCGAACTGGAGGATACGCCCTCCGTGCGCGGCATGATCCGCAAGGTCGCGCACCTTGTTAAGGTCGAGGACTGATCCGTCCGATCGCCGGAGGGCCGCAGGGCCCGACGGCGTGAATCGGCCGGTCTGGAGAGAATGACATGAAGCTGAATGAAATCCGCGACAACGACGGCGCGCGGCCGAAGTTCAAGCGCATCGGCCGCGGCATCGGCTCGGGCAAGGGCAAGACCTCGGGCCGCGGCGTGAAGGGCCAGAAGGCGCGCACCGGCGTGTCGCTGAACGGCTTCGAAGGTGGCCAGCTGCCGATCTATCGGCGCGTGCCCAAGCGCGGCTTCGTCAACATCTTCCGCAAGGACTACGCGGTGTTGAACATCGGCGCGCTCGACGCGGCGATCGAGTCCGGTCGCCTGCCGGCAGGCGAAGCGGTGGACGAAGCGGCGCTGCGGGCCGCCGGCCTGGTGCGCACGTCCGGGAAGCTGGCCGGCGTGCGGCTGCTGGCCAAGGGCGAGATTACGCGCGCGGTCACCATCACCGTCTCCGGCGCCTCGGCGGCCGCGATCGCGGCGGTGCAGGCGGCGGGCGGGTCGGTCACCCTCACCGCGGCGCCGGCGGAAGCCGCGTCCGAGTGACCCTTGCCCCCGGCCGGCCGCGTGGCTAGGTCAGGGAACGGTACGGCGCGGCGCGCGGGGTGACCCGGGCGCCGCTGCCGCTTCGGCCATCAGGCGTGCCGTAGCGCGCGGGATGGTCTGGCAGCTTCGTTCGACAGCATGGCCCGCGCCCCAGGCGCCCATGCTTCAGGAGGATACGCATGGCGTCGGCGGCCGAGCAGGCGATGTCCAGCCTCAATTTCGGGGTCCTGGCAAAGGCGACCGAGCTCAAGAAGCGCATCTGGTTCACTCTGGGGGCGCTGATCGTCTATCGGCTGGGCACCTACATCCCGGTGCCGGGCGTGGACGCGGCGGTGATGGGCGAGATCCTCGCCCAGCATGGTGGCGGCATCCTCGGCATGTTCGACATGTTCACCGGCGGTGCGCTCGGGCGCATGACGGTGTTTGCGCTCAACATCATGCCCTACATCAGCGCCAGCATCATCGTGCAGCTGATGACCGCGGCGATTCCCTCCTGGGAGGCGCTGAAGAAGGAAGGCGAGGCGGGGCGCAAGAAGCTCAACCAGTACACCCGCTACCTGACGGTGGTGATCGCCGTCGCGCAGGCCTGGGGCATCGCCATCGGGCTGGAGGGCATGCGCGGGCAGTTCGGCGCCGCAGTGTGGGATCCCGGCTGGTTCTTCCGGTTCTCCTGCGTCATCACGCTGGTCGGCGGCACCATGTTCCTGATGTGGCTGGGCGAGCAGATCACCGCGCGCGGCGTGGGCAACGGCATCAGCCTGATCATCTTCGCCGGCATCGTGGCGAACCTGCCCTCGGCGCTGGTGGGTACGCTGGAACTCGGGCGCACCGGTGCGCTGTCGACCTTCTTCATCATCTTCTTCCTGCTGGCGGCGCTCGCCATCATCGCCTTCGTGGTGTTCATCGAACGCGCGCAGCGGCGCATCCCGGTGCAGTACCCCAAGCGCCAGGTCGGCAACCGCATGTTCAGCGGCGAGTCCACCCACCTGCCGCTGAAGTTGAACACGGCCGGCGTGATTCCGCCGATCTTCGCCTCATCCCTGCTGCTGCTGCCGGCGACCATCGCCGGCTTCTCGACCGACCCGACGCAGGAATCCTGGCTGCAGACGATCACCGCCGCGCTGGCGCACGGCAAGCCGATGTACATGATGCTGTACATGGCGCTGATCATCTTCTTCGCCTTCTTCTACACCGCCGTGGTGTTCAACCCGACCGAGACCGCCGACAACCTCAAGAAGTATGGCGGCTTCGTGCCTGGGATCCGCCCGGGGCAGAACACCTCGGACTACCTGGACCGGGTGCTGACGCGCCTGACGGTGGTGGGTGCCATCTACCTCTGCATCGTCTGCATCATCCCCGAGATCCTGATCAGCAACTACGGCGTGCCCTTCTATTTCGGCGGCACCTCCCTGCTCATCATCGTCTCTGTCACCATGGACACGGTGGCGCAGGTGCAGTCGCATCTCTTTGCCCACCAGTATGAAGGCCTGATCAAGAAGGCCAGGCTCGGTGGGCGCGGCATGCCGCGTCCGCGGTAGGGCCGGCTTGGGTGCGCGCATCGTCACGCGCGCGGCGGAAAACCGCTGCGCGCGATCGGCTCTAGGGGGGAAGCGAGGGGGATGAACCTGATCCTGTTGGGACCGCCCGGAGCGGGGAAGGGCACGCAGGCCAAGCGGCTCGAGGAGCAGTTCGGCATCGCCCAGGTCTCCACCGGCGACATGCTGCGCGCCGAGGTGAAGTCGGGCAGCGAGATCGGCCTCAAGGCGAAGGCCATCATGGAGCGCGGCGACCTGGTCCCGGACGAGGTGATCACCGCCATGCTGGCTGCCCGGGTCTCCCGCCCCGATGCGGCGCGCGGCTTCATCCTGGACGGCTTCCCGCGCACGGCGCCGCAGGCCCAGGCGCTGGACCGCATGTTGGCCGACAAGGGCCTGAAGCTCGATCACGTGATCGAACTCAAGGTCGACGACGCGGCGCTGGTCGACCGCATCGCCGGGCGCTTCACCTGTGCGGGCTGCGGCACGGGCTACCACGACAGTTTCAAGCCGCCGGCGAAGTCCGGTGTGTGCGATTCCTGCGGCGGGACGGAATTCACCCGCCGCGCCGACGACAAGGCGGAGACCGTGGCGGCCAGGCTCGATGCCTATCACCGCCAGACGGCGCCGCTGCTGCCCTACTACGCCGCCCAGGGGAAGCTCTCGGGCGTCGATGGCATGGCATCGATGGACGAGGTGGCGCGTCAGATCGGCGCAATCCTCTCTGGGAAGGCTTGACGGGGCAGGCCACCGGGGCTAGATCGCCCCCTCCCGCGGCAGGGGGTTACTCCGGCCGCCGTTCATCGTTGCACGGATCGATTTCACTACGCCGGAGGGGCCCCCGCCCCGGACGGCGGTTTTCGGGGCTTGGGCCCCAGGAGAAGGCACTGTGGCGCGCATCGCCGGCGTGAACATCCCGACCAACAAGCGGGTGCTCATCTCGCTTCGCTACATCTTCGGCATCGGGCCGCAGAATGCGAAGGATATCTGTCCCCGACGATCGCCGGGTGAACCAGCTCACCGACGACGAGGTGCTGCGCATCCGCGAGATGATCGACCGCGACTACCGCGTCGAGGGCGACCTGCGCCGTGAGCAGGCGATGAACATCAAGCGCCTGATGGACCTCGGCTGCTACCGCGGGCTGCGCCATCGCAAGGGCCTGCCGACGCGCGGCCAGCGCACGCACACCAATGCCCGCACGCGCAAGGGCAAGGCGGTCGCGATCGCCGGCAAGAAGAAGGTGACGAAGTAAGATGGCCCGCGAACCCCGCGCCGGCGCCTCGCGCGGCCCCGTCAAGCGCAAGGAACGGAAGAACATCACCTCGGGCGTCGCCCATGTGCTGGCTTCCTTCAACAACACCATCGTGACCATCACGGACGCGCAGGGCAACGCCATCGCCTGGTCGTCCTCTGGCTCCCAGGGCTTCAAGGGCAGCCGCAAGTCCACCCCGTATGCGGCGCAGGTCGCCGCGGAAGACGCGGGCCGCAAGGCGCGCGAGCACGGGATGGAGACGCTCGAGATCATGGTGTCCGGCCCCGGTTCGGGCCGCGAATCGGCGCTGCGCGCGCTGCAATCCGTTGGGTTCTACGTGACCTCCATCAAGGACGTGACGCCGATCCCGCACAATGGCTGCCGCCCCCGGAAGCGCCGCCGCGTCTGAACGACGCTGCGCCCGGCGCGCGCATCCGCGCGCCGCTTGCCTGTGGCCTGCCGAAAGGAGAGTGTGATCGTGCTCGAGAGGAATTGGCGTTCGCTGATCGAGACGCAGAAGTCCGTCGAAATGGGGGCGGACCCACTGCGCACGGCGACCGTGATGCTGGAACCGCTGGAGCGCGGCTTTGGCATGACGCTGGGCAACGCACTGCGGCGCGTGCTGCTGTCCTCGTTGCAGGGCGCGTCGGTCACGGCCATCCGCATCGATGGCGTGCTGCATGAATTCAGCTCCATCCAGGGCGTGCGCGAGGACGTGACGGACATCGTCCTGAACGTGAAGCAGCTCGCCAT
>LNEW01000228.1 GCA_001464375.1 Rhodospirillales bacterium Ga0074136
CGTCAGGTCGGCCCGGTCGGCCGGGCTTGCCGCCGGTGCGGCGAGCGGCGCCAAGGCGCGCCGGGCGCCGGGGCGCGCGGGCCATGCCGCGGCCATGCGCTGGCAACGGCATGGTCGGCGCGGCGATCGCCTCGGCGCGGGTGTCGAAGGCCGGGGCCGGGCAGGTCGCCGCAGGCGCGCGGACATCGAGGCTGCGTCCATCCCGCAACAGCACGGTCAGGCGACGCGCGAGTCGCGCGGCGGACCCGCGTGACACCGCTGGCGCGAAATCACCCTGCGCCATTATCGTTTCGGCCGAGCCGGCAATCATTCGCGAGAGCATTCCTGGAATTCGAGACGGGTGCCGTATAGCGCGGCAGCGTACCGACTGGAATATCGAATATGTTAACGATACCGTTATAGAGTGATCCGTTAACGCGTGCTTTGCGCGCATGTCTGCACGCATGGGTGGTAGTTGGGTGCAGCGGCACTCGCATCGGGGTGCGCGGGTCGCGCAAAGCCTTCCGTCCGCGTATCGACGACACCGCCCTGCATGGCAGCGACAAGGCCCGGCGTTACGCGCCATCTGGCATCCTGGCCTCGTTTCCGCGTGCAGGAGGCCCGGGGTTGCGCTCCGCACCGCTGTCCCTGCGGCCTATTGGGTCAATATTCACATTTGCGTGTTGTCGCGGCTTTTCCGTGCGGGGCCCGCCGCGACTCGACCCTACTCCGCCGTCAGCGCTGCCCCGGCCGCCAGCGGCGCCAGCGGCGCCGCCAGCGAAACCCCCGCCGCCAGCAGCAACAGGAAGGGCGTGGGCGACAGCCCGGCAGCCGCCGCCTCGATCGCCGCCGCGCCAAAGATCACCGCCGGGATCGCCAGCGGCAGCACCAGCAGCGGCAACAACACCGACCCCCGACGCGCGCCCAGCGTCAGCGCCGCCCCCAGCGTGCCCAGCAGCGACAGCAGCGCGGTGGCGAGGGCGAGTGCCGCGATCGCCGTGCCCCAGGCCTCGGTCGGCAGGTTGAGCAGCGCCGCCGCCACCGGGGTCGCCGCCAGCAACGGCAGGCCGGTGGTGATCCAATGCCCCAGCGCCTTGGCCGCGGCGATGCCCCCGCGCGGCAGGCCCGACAGCAGCAGCTGGTCGAGGGTGCCGTCCTCGGCGTCCGCGCCGAACAGGCGGTCGAGCGGCAGCAGCGCGGCCAGCAGCGCCGCCGCGAACAGCGCGCCGGGTGCGAGCCGTGCCAGCGTCTCCGGCGCCGGGCCGACGCCGAAGGGGAACAGCGCGGCCACCAGCACGAAGAACAGCACCGCCGCCAGCGTATCGGCCGGGTGGCGCAGCGCCAGGCGGATCTCGCGGCCCAGGAGTGCGGCGAAGCCGCTCACAGCCGCAGCTCCCGCGCATCATCCAGCGGCAGCGGGATATGCGTGGCCGCCACCACCATGCCGCCCGCCGCGCGATGCGCCGCCAGCAGCGGGCGCAGCCGTTCGACCGAGGCCGCATCGACCCCCGTGGTCGGCTCGTCCAGCAGCCAGAGCGGCACCGGCGCCAGGGCGAGCCGCGCCAGCGCCAGCCGTCGCTTCTGCCCCGACGACAACACCCGCGCCGGCAGGTCGGCAAGCGGTGTCAGCGCCAGCGCCGCCAGCGCGGGGGCCACGGCCCCGCCATGCAGCCGGGCGAAGAAGTCGAGGTTTTCGCTGACGCTCAGCGCCGGCTTCAGCGCATCCTGGTGCGACAGATAGCGCATGCGCCCGGCATGGGCGGCGGGGTCGGCGGCGATGTCGTCGCCCTGCCAGGTGACGGCGCCTTCGGCCGGTCGCAGCAGCCCGGCCAGGATGCGCAGCAGCGTCGACTTGCCCGCGCCGTTCGCACCGGTCAGCAGCAGCGCATCGCCGGCCGCCAGGGCGAAGGACAGGCCGGCGAAGACGGCGCGGTCGCCGCGCAGGCAGGCGAGGTCGCGCGCTTCCAGGATCGCCTCGCCCCCCTTCGCCACCGCCGCCCCCATCCATGGACCGTTACCGGTCGCCATGCTTTAAACCGCCCGATTGTGCGGCCGCGAACGGCCGCCTCGCAGCGAGGAAGGGCATCGCGACCATGCGGATGATCGGGCAGGACAGCCTGAAGACCCGCCGTACCCTCAACGTGGACGGCAAGACCTATCACTACTTCAGCCTGCCCGAGGCGGCCAAGAGCATCGGCGACGTCACGCGCCTGCCCTACAGCCTCAAGGTGCTGCTCGAGAACGTGCTGCGCTTCGAGGACGGCCGGTCCTACAGCGTCGACGACGCGAAGAAGATCGCGGAATGGCTGGTGCAGGGCCGCTCCACCAAGGAAGTGCCGTTCCGCCCCGCCCGCATCCTGCTGCAGGATTTCACCGGCGTGCCGGCGGTGGTCGACCTGGCGGCGATGCGCGACGCGCTGCTGAAGCTGCAGGGCGACCCGCGCAAGGTGAACCCGCTGGTCCCCGTCGACCTGGTGATCGACCACTCGGTGATGGTGGACTACTCCGGCTCCGCCGCCGCGCTGCAGAAGAACGTGGATGTCGAGTTCGAGCGCAATGGCGAGCGCTATGAGTTCCTCCGCTGGGGCCAGGAAGCCTTCGACAATTTCCGCGTCGTGCCGCCGGGCACGGGCATCTGCCACCAGGTGAACCTGGAATACCTCGCGCAGGTGGTCTGGACCGCGACCGACACCGGCGAGGTCTTTGCCTTCCCCGACAGCTGCTACGGCACCGACAGCCACACCACCATGGTGAACGGGCTGGGCGTGCTGGGCTGGGGCGTTGGCGGGATCGAGGCCGAGGCCGCGATGCTCGGCCAGCCGATCGCCATGCTGATTCCCGACGTCATCGGCTTCAAGCTGATCGGGTCGGTGAAGGAGGGTGTGACCGCCACCGACCTGGTGCTGACGGTCACGCAGATGCTCCGCAAGAAGGGCGTGGTCGGCAAGTTCGTCGAGTTCTACGGCCCGGGCCTGGCGCACCTGCCGCTGGCCGACCGTGCCACCATCGGCAACATGGCGCCGGAATACGGGGCCACCTGCGGCTTCTTCCCGGTCGATGACACCACGCTGGAATACCTGCGCCTGTCCGGGCGCGACCAGCACCGCATCAACCTGGTGCGCGAATACGCCAAGGCGCAGGGCATGTTCCGCGAGGCGGACAGCCCCGACCCGGTCTTCACCGACACGCTGGAGCTGGACCTGTCCACGGTCGAGCCCTCGCTGGCCGGGCCAAAGCGCCCGCAGGACCGCGTTGCGCTGTCCAATGCCGGCGCGGCCTTCCTGAAGGACCTCGCCGCCGGGACCATGGGCGTGCCGGGCGACAAGGCGGAACTGCGCGTGCCGGTGGCCGGTGCGAATTACGACCTGGGTCATGGCGACGTGGTGATCGCGGCGATCACCTCCTGCACCAATACCTCCAACCCCTACGTCCTGGTGGCGGCGGGGCTGGTGGCGAAGAAGGCGAACGAGAAGGGGCTGACGGCGAAGCCGTGGGTCAAGACCTCGCTGGCGCCCGGATCGCAGGTGGTGACCGACTACCTGGACAAGGCGGGGCTGACGCCGCACCTCGATGCGCTGGGCTTCCAGACGGTGGGCTATGGCTGCACCACCTGCATCGGCAATTCCGGCCCGCTGGCGGAGCCGATCGTGGACGCAATCGAGAACAACAAGCTGGTCGGCGTGTCCGTGCTGTCGGGCAACCGCAACTTCGAAGGGCGCGTGCATGCCAATGTGCGCGCGAACTACCTGGCCTCGCCGCCGCTGGTGGTGGCCTATGCGCTGGCCGGCACCATCCGCCGCGACCTGACCAAGGAGCCGATCGGCACCGGCAAGGACGGCCAGCCGGTCTACCTCAAGGACATCTGGCCGACGCAGAAGGAGGTGAACGACACCGTCCATTCCGTCGTCACGCGCGAGATGTTCCAGGAGCGCTACGGCGACGTCTTCAAGGGCCCGGCGCAGTGGCAGGCGATCCGCGTCGATGCGGACAGCGACACCTATCGCTGGAATTCGGGCAGCACCTACGTGCAGAACCCGCCCTATTTCGAGGGCATGACCATGGACCCGAAGCCGACCGGGGACGTGAAGGGCGCGCGGCTTCTGGCCTTGCTGGCGGATTCCATCACGACCGACCACATCTCGCCGGCCGGTAACATCCGCAAGGCGTCGCCGGCGGGCGAATACCTGCTGGAACACCAGGTGCGCCAG
>LNEW01000229.1 GCA_001464375.1 Rhodospirillales bacterium Ga0074136
TGGTAATCTCACGCTAGCGCGGCGAAGTTCGTAATGTGCAGACTTCGATGGTTTCCCGCGCGCGCGCGTTGATTGAACTATCGACGGGTCGGCTTTTCCGTGGGTTTGCCGACGGGGCGCTGCCCGAGATCCTGTTGACCTACGCGGCGCGGGGGGTGTAGCACCCTGCGTAAGGTTCACCCCGAACCGCTGGTCCGCCCCCTTACGGGATGGGCTCCGCCGCTCCGCGAAGACTCGCGCAGCGGCGCAAATGTGTTTGGGGTGGGCCATAGCGCGTGACGAAGGACTGAACGGACCGCCCGATGTTCGAGGCACTCTCCAGCAAGTTGAACGGGGTCTTCGACCGGCTGCGCCGCCGCGGCGCGCTGTCGGAAGCCGACGTGACGGAAGCGCTGCGCGAAGTCCGCGTCGCGCTGCTGGAGGCCGACGTGGCGCTCCCGGTCGTCCGCGACCTGGTCAACAAGGTCCGCGAACGCTCGGTGGGGCAGGAGGTCATCCGCTCCGTCTCCCCCGCCCAACAGGTCATCAAGATCGTCAACGACGCGCTGGTCGAGGCGCTGGGCGGCGGCGAGGGCGATGACGGCAAGCGCGGCATCGACCTGAACGCCGCCGCACCCGTGCCGATCCTGATGGTCGGCCTGCAGGGCTCGGGCAAGACCACCACCTCGGGCAAGATCGCGCTGCGGCTGCGCACCAAGGACCGCAAGAAGGTCCTGCTGGCGTCGCTCGACGTGCACCGCCCGGCCGCGCAGCTGCAGCTCGCGACACTGGCGACGCAGGCCGAGGTCACGTCGCTGCCCATCATCGCCGGCCAGTCGCCCATGCAGATCGCCATGCGCGCGATGGATCTCGCGCGGCGCGAACTCTACGACGTGGTGGTGCTGGACACCGCCGGCCGCCTCGCGATCGATGACGCGCTGATGGAGGAGGTGGCGCAGGTCAAGCTTGCCACCAACCCGCACGAGACGCTGCTGGTGGTCGATGCCATGACCGGCCAGGACGCGGTCAACACCGCCAAGGCCTTCCAGGACAAGGTGGGCGTCACCGGCATCGTCATGACGCGCATCGACGGCGATGCGCGCGGCGGTGCGGCGCTTTCCATGCGGGCCGTCACCGGCGCCCCGATCAAGCTGATGGGCGCAGGCGAGAAGCTCGATGCGCTGGAGGATTTCCACCCCGACCGCATTGCGTCGCGCATCCTCGGCATGGGCGACATCGTCTCCCTGGTCGAGAAGGCCGCGGCGAACATCGACCAGGCGGAGGCCGAGAAGCTCGCGGCCCGCGTGCAAAAGGGCCAGTTCACGCTCGAGGACTACGCGAACCAGCTGAAGCAGATCGGCAAGATGGGCAGCCTGCAGGGCATCCTCGGGATGCTGCCGGGTGTCGGCAAGATCAAGCAGCAGCTCAACGACGCGAACCTGGACACGAGCATCCTCGGCCGCCAGGCGGCGATCATCAGCAGCATGACGCCGCGCGAACGGCGCACGCCCGACATCCTGAAGGCGTCGCGCAAGAAGCGCATCGC